>DATCJV010000188.1:0-1897 GCA_036562625.1 Bacillota bacterium
CTCCACAATACTGAGTTTGGAGGATTTCAGCGCCGGACCGGTGGTGGCGATAATATTGATGAGTACTCCAGCCAGTAGTGAGGAGAGAAAGAGAGAAAGCGAATGATGAATGGGAATGTCAGTGGCGAGAGCTTTGATCACTAAAGGAACGATGCGGAGGAGGCAATACCCTGAAAGAAGGCCGATGCCCCCCCCGATTAGTCCGCCGGTTAGGGATTCTAAAAAAAACATGGTTATGCTCTGCGCTTTGCTCATGCCAATGGACCGTAAAACCGCCAGCGGACGTCGGCGTTCGAGAAAACTAATGAGGAGGTTGTTGAAGACTCCGAAGGTTCCGATGACTAAGGCCATGAGGGAGAAAGCCTGCATTACAGTGAAGATTTTCTCATTTGAGCGCAGGTTATCCTCGGTCATCTGGTCCATGGTAGTGAGCCAAGGATCCCTCCTGGCCATCCTGTGCTTGATCTTCTCCACTACTAGTACAGGGTCCTTAGAGGTTTTGATATAAAGCTCATTATAGTATCGGAGGTTCATATCCAATTTTAGGTAGCGTTCGGCGATTAAGGCAAAATTACCGTTCCACATCAGCGAGTCAAAAAAACCAGTGATGCGGTATCTACGTTCACCCCTGTTCAGCTTGAGGGTGAGGAGATCGCCTTTCTTCACTCCTAGCCTTTCGCGGAGACTGTTTGTAATCAAAATATGACGGCCGGTATCAAGCTCTTCCAGGAGGATTTGGTCCAGGTCAAGATCCCAATAGTTAAGGTATTTATCTTTGTTCACCCCGTGTAGCAGGTTGATTCGTTCCCGGAGATTAGTCACTTCAATCTGGGTGGCGGTATATAACCCATAAGTATCCTCTATTCCGTCGATTCTGCGGAGGATTGCTTCAATTCTCCGGTCAGCCTGCGGCGCCCAGAAGAAGATCTGGAAATTTCCGTCTTTATAAAAGTTGGTCACCTCTGTGGCTACACTGTAACTGACCGTATTAATCATTAGCAAACTGGAGATCCCCAGAGCCAGGAGGGAGATATTGTTGAGGACGCCTTTGTTTTCCCGAAGGTTTTTGGCGGACAGAATTCCGATATTCCCGAATAGATGGAGATAAATCCCTGCCAGGCCCCGCAGACAGATGGCAGTCAAAGCTGGCGTGAGCAAGGTAAATCCGCAGATGGACATAGTCAAACAAACCATTGCCACCGGAAGGAGCAGATGATATGGGGTGAAGGGAGGAAGAACTTGGCCGAGGATAACAAAGGTTAAGCCCAACACTGGTTTCCATTTTTTCTGTTTGCCCCTGTTTTCCCGAATTTTTAAAATAAGGTTTTTTACGGGAATTCCGGAGACCTTAATGATCGGTATGATCGAACTGGTCACGGAGAGGATCACAGCCAAGGCAAGAGCCGACACCAGGTTGGTCGGTGAGTAACTGAGAGTGACTGGAACGGACTGCATGAAGTCGGGACGGATCTTTATGGCAATCAGATATAAAACACCGATTCCGGAGATACAACCGAAGGAACCACCAATCAAGCCGTACATAACGCTTTCCGCGATCAGGATCAAGCTGGTCAGTGTTTTAGTCGCTCCGATACTGCGGAAGGTACCGATAATGGGCAGTCTTTCTCTGGTAATTACCTTAAAGGTAGAATAGATTATGTAGATGCTCATCAGGAGGACCACTGCCCCCATAAGTTGGAAGGTGACTGTTAGGGATCTGGTGTATTCAGCCAACTCTTCCTCGGTAAAGGTTTCGCGTACCCGGTAGCGGGGGTAGGCTTCTTGAAGCTTCTGGCTGATCTCCTTTTTTCTCTGAGGGTCCTTCACTTTTAAGTAAAGAGTCGCGGCTTTTCCCCGGACGTGTAAGATGGAGGCCAAAGTATCAATAGGTGTAATC
>DATCJV010000189.1:0-6206 GCA_036562625.1 Bacillota bacterium
TGTCTCAGATAAAAGCCTGCAGACAAGGAGGGGGAGAGATGGGGGCCGGCTCTAAGCCCGCCGAGAATAATCGTAAAGTCGCCGCTGAGAATAGACTGGGTTTCGCACTGAGAGGAATCAGGGTGTTTAGTTTGATCGGGACTTCCGGAGCAGGCAAGACTGAACTTCTCCGGCGGACCCACGAGATTTTACAAGGCCGTCTGCAACTGGAAACGTTGGTCACTTCGAAAGTTGACCAGGAAAGGCTCTCAGCTTTGGGTATTCCCACGTACCAGGTCTATAGTGATGCCCACGGCGCTTTAAAGGCAAAGACCATCGGTGAAGCGGTGGGAAAATCAACGATCGGTCCTGGCACCATAATATTCATCGAGCATCCAGGGAACCTTTTTTCCCCGTGGGGGTTTGATTTAGGGGAAACCTGCCGGATATTGGTGCATAGTGTTCCGGAAGGGCATGATCAACCCATCAAGTATCCCGGATTGTACAGAGGAGTGGATTTGATTTTAGTCAACAAACTTGATCTGCTGCCGTTTACCGACTTTACCTGGAAACGCTTTCACCGTAATCTACGCCGAGCGCAAAGCAATGCACAGGTCATTGGGGTATCTTGTCGCAGTGGTTTCGGACTGACCGCATGGGGAGAATGGTTGCTGAACTTTTTAGGAGAAGACCCGGTGGAAAGTTCATCATCGCTGCAAAAGAATTTTGCCGGTCCGGTTGAGCACTGGTTTTAGTGGTGTGCACCAATACCTGACTACAATCGCGTCTGAGAAGGAACTTTTTTAAGAAAACTGACAGGAATTCTCATTTGCGCTGGCAAATATGTTATATAGCCGATATTACCGGCGCCAAACAAGAAATTTTTTGCGGCTGACCGGGATCTACCGATCGTGTTGGTATAGACATCTGTTTATCAAGAGATAAACTTCTGCACGCCCGCTTTGGCAGTGGTCGCAAGGAGGAAGATGCAGTGGAAACCATCAAAATAACTATGTCTGGAAAAGTGAAGGAGATTCCGAAAGGCACCACCCTGTTGGAATTCTTACAGGCCTACCCCACCACAGACCGGCCTCCGGTGGTTGCCGCCAGAGTAGGCAACCGTTTGCGGGAGCTTACTTACGTTTTGACCGAGGATGCCACGGTCACACCTGTTGACCTGTCATCCCAGGATGGGATGAGGATTTATAGCCGCAGTTTAAAGATGGTATTAATCCGGGCTGTTCGTGAGATTTTTCCCACTGCCCGGGTAAAGATTCATTACTCTTTGTGTAAAGGGTTGTATGGCGAAATTCAGTTGGGCAGGTCCCTGACTGAGCGGGACTTGAAAGTGATCTCCGCCCGGATGCGGGAGATTATTGAGGCCGACGACCCCATTGAAAAAAGAAGCTTACCTGTGGAAGAGGCCATTAAGCTTTTTGCTGAGGATGGCCAGGAAGACAAGGTTAGACTGCTTGAATACAGAAAGGCTCCGCAGACCACTATTTATAAATGCGGATGGTTGCATAGTTATTTTTATGGATATATGGTGCCCAGTACCGGTTATCTGAAAAAGTTCGAACTTCGTTTCTATCTCCCAGGCTTCATCCTTCGGTTTCCCACCCCGGATCAACCTTGGGAGATTCCGGAGTTTTTTGATCATCCCAAATTAGCCCATGTCTTCTATGAACATGAAAAGTGGGGCAATATTCTGCAAGTCAGTGATGTGGCTTCTTTGAACAAGCTGATCAGTATGGGTAAAGGTGGAGACTTGATTAGAATAACCGAAGCTTATCATGAGAAGAGAATTGCCAATATAGCGGATATGATTACTAAAGAACTCGGCAGAATACGGATAGTGTTGATCGCCGGTCCCTCTTCCTCGGGAAAGACCACCTTCACGCAGAGACTGGCCATTCAGCTACAGGTCAATGGCGTTAAACCCATCTCCATTTCTTTAGATGATTATTTCGTCGATCGGGTGAATACTCCGCTGAACGAAAAAGGAGAACCGGATTTTGAGGCTTTGGAAGCCATAGATTTGGAGCTTTTTAACTCCCAATTGACCTCCTTGATCCTGGGAGAAGAGGTGGAACTGCCGCGGTACAATTTTATCACCGGGAAGCGGGAGTATCGAGGCGAAAAGCTGAGAATTTCGGCTGAACAACCGATCTTGATCGAAGGGATTCACGGTTTGAATGAACGGTTAACAGAAGCAGTGCCGAAAGACCGGAAGTTCAAGATCTACCTTAGCGCCTTGACCCAACTTAACTTGGATGACCACAATCGCATTCCCACTACGGATAATCGTTTAATCCGTCGGATCGTGCGAGACAGCAAATTCCGGAACCATGATGCCCTGACCACTATAAAGCTTTGGCCGGCAGTACGCAGAGGTGAGGAGCGTAATATCTTTCCCTTTCAAGAAGAGGCGGATGTCATGTTTAATTCCGCCCTTGAATACGAATTGGCGGTATTAAAGCCATATATTGTTCCTTTATTGACGAAGATCGGTCCGGAACACCCGGAGTTCTCCGAGGCCCACCGCTTACTGAAGTTCTTGAACTACTTTATCCCGATGGAACCCGTGGAAGTTCCCCTTAACTCAATTTTACGGGAGTTTATTGGGGAAAGCTGTTTTCATTGTTAGAGCCGAAAGTAAAGTGATGTGCTTAACTGTACCGGTGCGTTTAGATTATCTGGAACCCATAGGAAGAGTATGATATAATACTTAAGGTATGTATCTATTACCTGGTCCACACCGAATCAACGGAGGCGAATTCATGGTTGATTATACCCAATTGATCCTGATCACCCCGATCTTACTTTTTGCCTTGGTTTTTCATGAATTTGCTCATGCCGTTGCTTCAGTTCGCTTGGGAGATCCCACTCCCGCCAGACAAGGCCGGATCAGTCTGAACCCCTTGGCGCATCTTGATCCGTTCGGCGCTTTAATGATTGTTTTTACCCTCGTGAACGGGGTGGGCTTTGGCTGGGCTAGACCGGTACAGATTGATCCCAGGTATTATAAGCATCCCTCCCGGGACAGTTTGCTGGTTGCCTTGGCCGGACCGTTGGCCAATATCGGATTGGCCATATTTTTTGCGATCATTTTACGTATTGTATTCTCCCAAGATTTACTCAATTATCTGCTCGATCGGAAACTTGCAGAAGTAATTGTCCTTTTCTTGGTTACCAGTTTTAAGTTGAATACTAGTTTGGCAGTCTTTAATTTACTGCCTGTGCCTCCTTTGGATGGTTCCAAAATTCTACGGTTTTTGTTAAAAGGCAAAGCCTTGTCGTTTTACACCGGTTTGGAGAAGTACGGTTTTCTCCTGGTTATACTTGTAATTATCATCTTCAGCAGACCATTAAGTTCTCTGATCATTTATATCAGTAATCATCTTTTACAGGTGATTATAGGGGTATAAGTTCCTCCACGCCAGCCTCGCGTTGGCGTTTAAGATTAATTAAAAGTAGATTTGAGGGGGGAGGCGCATGTGGTGGCTACGCCTTGTTGATCTGCTGCGATTCAGACTTTCTCGGTATGATCAAGTCTTTGTCAAAAGCTACTTAAATGAGGCCGGCCAGTTTTTATTCAATCAAATGTCCGTTGCCGACCAAGCGCATTCCATAAGAGTTGCCAGATATATAATTGACGAGGTGGCCGTCGGGAAGGATATAAACCTGGACTGCCTGGTGCAGGCTGCTCTCTTGCATGACGTGGGAAAAGTTAAGGGAGAGATCGGCAGAATTAACCGGATTTTGGTGGGAATCATCCGTCGTTTCTTTCCACGGAAACGTGAGCAATGGGGGCGTAGAGACAAAACCTCAGCGCTCCGTTATGCGCTATATGTTGATGCGATTCATCCGTCACGTGGGGGGTATATGGCTGAGAGTATGGGAATTAATCCGCAAGTGGTGGCTTTGATCAAAAGGCATCATGATCCGGATTCGGCCGAAGATGACACACCTGAATTGAGCCTGCTGAAACTGGCGGATGCCAAGAGTTAGCCGAGGCCAAAGATGATGATTAAGACAACCGACCATTCCGAACACGGCACATACCGAATTAAACTGGACAATTTCGAAGGACCGCTCGATCTGCTCCTTCACTTAATCGAAAAGGCGGAATTGGATATTTATAACATACCAATCGCCCGGATCACGGATGAGTTTTTGGAGTATCTTAAAGATATCGAACTCTTAGATTTACAGGCGGCTGGTGAATTTTTAGTCATGGCTGCCACCTTGATGCAGATTAAAGTACGGATGCTTTTGCCCAAGCCAGTGCCGGACGAGGATAAACTCTCGGAAGAAGAGGAAGATCCCCGTTTGGAGTTGGTGGAGAGGCTGTTGGAGTACAGAAAGATTAAGGAAGCTAGTAAGACCTTACGTTCATGGGAAGAAGAAGGAAGCCGTTATTTTAGGCGTTCCGGAGGATACTTCCCAGACCAGGAAGTAGCGGCTGCTCTGGATATGGGGGGAGAGGTGACCCTCTGGGATCTAGTGCAGGCTTTCAAGAACCTGTTGGAAAGTCTCACCCCGACTCTGGAATTAGAGGGAATGCCGGATGAACAATATTCAATCTCAGATCTGATGCGTGAGATCGAAGAAAAATTAAGCCGGAAGCACCGGTTCTTTTTCAGTTCCGTATTTACCGGATTGCGTTCCAGGAAAGCCATTGTCACCGCTTTTCTGGCCCTGTTGGAGTTGATCCGCCTAAAAAGAGTAAAGGTCTTCCAGGACGGAGAGTTTGCCGATATTGAAGTCACGAAGTGGGAGGATAACAAGAGATGAATTTGACAAAAGTCAAAGCCATTATTGAGGCTTTGGTTTTTGCTTCGTCTGTACCTGTTTCCCTGAAGGAATTGGCGGAAATTTTACAACTGCACGAACATACAGTCAAACAACTAATCTACGACCTAATCGCAGAATATAAAGAGGGGCAACGGGGAATCCAAATAAAGGAGATTGCCGGAGGTTATCAATTCGTTACAAATGCGGAGTGCGCGGATTATGTGGAAAAGTTAAAGAAAGTGCCACGCCCCAATCCCTTGTCGCAAGCGGCTTTGGAGACTTTAGCCATCATTGCTTATAAACAACCGATCACCCGGGCGGAGATTGAGGCTTTACGAGGGGTAAGGGTCGAAAGTTCACTGGCCACTCTCTTGGAACGAGACTTGATTCAAGAGGCCGGCAGAAAAGATGCGCCCGGACGTCCCATTTTATATACGACCACTACCCGGTTTTTAGAGTATTTCGGCTTAAATACGTTGGACGCTTTACCTAAGATTGAGGAATGGACCGATGAAACGCTCTTGGATTTAGTGATGAATTCAGACTAATTGCGCGTATAGACTACACGCGCAGATGAAGGAGGATTATAGTTGCGACGTATATGGGATCCGGATCGGGACACTAATTACTATTTCGGTTTAGTTATGCTGATCGGAGCTTCGCTCACTTTAGTCTGGGCCATCTGGCGAGAGGCTTTCGACCCGGGGGATTTTCTGGTCTACTTTTTGATTTATGGTTGCGGATACATCTTACTCTTCAGGAGTGATACAGAGTTACGCTTAAAAAAACTGGAAGAAGAGGTCACCCGGATTGCCGACAGAGTGAAGGAGTTAAGCGCGGACTTGGCGCCGGCCGAAAGGTATACTCTGGAGGAGAACGGTGAAAATTCGCCAACGGAGCGACCGAGCGCCGGAGAATTATTTCAGGAGTTATGGGGGGAAACTACGGATCTGGAGAAAGCGCCCGTCAGTGAAGAGTAGAAAGTCAATTACGGAAATAATGACAAAGAGTAAACATGTAAACATGGTGTAAACATTTGGTAAGATCAAAAAAAACGCAAGGATATTAGGGGATAAAAGGCGAAGAAAAAAATGGTTTCTCATCCGCATTGGATGCGCGTATTGTATACACAAGTACGGTAGTTGCGGACTCATGGTTCATCATCACGATCAGCAGAGAGATTTGCTAAAACTAACGAAAGGAAGATGATACTGTGAAAAAGATCGCCTTTATGACCGGCGGTGGGGACTGCGCAGGGATCAATTCTTTTATCGCCTCTGCGGTCAGACATGGTTCCCAAAAATACGGCGCGGAATTTGTTGGTATAAAAAAAGCCTTTGAAGGCGCGGCTGCGGATAACATTGAAGAACACTTGCTTCCTCTAGGTTTACCGGAGGTGCTGGGGTTGGAAGTGAAACCCAGTACCATCC
>DATCJV010000039.1:0-4508 GCA_036562625.1 Bacillota bacterium
CCACCAAATATGGGCAAAATACTTTAACACTTTCCAGCCAACCGCCGGATTCGCTGAAAGATAGCAACCGGGAACAGACTAAATACTTCCATGAAATCTGGGGGTGTGGCAGTCACCGGATCTTGCTGTGGGGAAACCCACTTTACCTACGGCAGTTGACGGAGGAATTGAAAGCCTTTGGCAGCGAGGGCCTAGCGATTACTCCGCCGCTGGCGCTGAAAGGATATGGCGATCAACCGGGAGAGTGGCCTCTCCTGACCCCTGAACATCAGTATTATACCTGGGAGTTTGAAAGGTACTGGTACTTCTATACATTGGTCGGCCGTCTCTCCTATAACCCTAAGCTACCAGGAGAAGTCCTGCTACGGGAGTTTAATAGGCGTTTTGGCCGGAACGGACCGGCCATTATCGACCTTTATCACCTGGCCAGTGGGGTTCTGGATATTTACTTGAAATTTCATGATACCGGAGACACCATGGAATGCTGGCCCGAGATAGACACCGGAGGGGCTTTGGACTATTATTACCAAAGGTCTCCGGCTGACCGGGACATCTTTTGCAGTTGCCGCGAATATGTGGATGAGTATTTACGCAATAAACCGAGCGGACGGATTACCCCGGAGACAGTGGCGGAACGCTTGGAAAATCTGGGCCGGATCATCGTTGACAAGGTAAGAAAAGAACTTGATCTGAACCTGCTGCGTATATCGGCTCTTTCCGAAGAATGGCGAATGACGCTGAATGACTTTTCCATCCTGGGCAATCTGGCCTTATTCCATAGCGCGCGGATTAAGGCTGCCGTTTACTTGGGGCTCTATTATGAAACTACTGATCTGTCCGTCCTGTATCACAGTAAAGAGTACTTGTGTCAGGCCAGACGATTATGGGAAAAAATCGTTGACGCCACTACTGATCTTTACTATCCTTGGATGGTAACCGGTCCCCACGCGGCCGGACATTGGGCGACCAGACTTCCTTTACTGCGGGATGATGAACGGAGAGTAGAGACTCTAATCAAAAAGCATCTCGACCGTGGCCATTTGGAGATCGGTTTTGATTTTGGCGGCCCTCCGCCCGCTAGCGGCAGAGAAAACCCTGACCCTGCTTTACTTCAGTCAAACTACCACGCAGAAGTGGGTTATCTGGCGATCGATCCCCGGACTGAGTATTCTGCGGAAAAAAAATACGGCTGGGTTAAATCGGCGGGTCTGATTGGAGTCTCTCCTCCGGCGCTTCGCTTGACCGATCAAGACCTGGCCCCCGCTCCAGATAATCAGAGAGACAGCAGAAGAACATTTACCGACCGGCTTTGTCAAGATTTGATAATGAGTTATAACCCTGCCACCTTCCGGGTTGACCTGCAACCGGGAACCTACCGGATCCGGGTTCTAGTCTGTGACCGCAGTCCGCGGATGGAAAGTCACGGCCCGATGAGTATTGCCCTAAACGAGCGGGTCTTAGCCAAAGACCTCTTCATTCCTACAGGGAAAGAGGTCATCCTCACCGAGACTCTGGAGGTGACCGATGCTTTATTGGTTAATTTCGAAGCAGCGCCGGAAGGAGACTGGTTTATCTCAGCCTTAGAGATCATACCTACTGTTCCTGTGATCAAACACTCCCCCAGTAAATGGGAGCATGGACAACCCTTAACCGTAGAAGCTTCGGTTTTTGCAGAAAACCCCGTTCAACACGTTCATCTCTATTACCGGCTGGAGAGCGAGGAGAATTACAAGTTATTACCTATGGTTCAGCACAGATCTGCCATATATAGAGCGGAGATCAAAGAGGAGATCCGGTGGGGCGCGGAAAAAGTATACTACTACTTGACGGCTTCGGATGGAAAGACCGAGAGTACGCTAGGTTCAAAGGAAACCCCCTTCTCCGTCCGGTGGGGGTCAACCAGCCATCAACAACTCTATTGTTACCATTCGGTTCCTGAGAGAATTACGACGGAAACCGGATTACGGTTGGAACTGAAAGTATCCGACCCTGATCTGGTGGAAGGGGTCTGCCTGTATGTTCGGCGCCTCCTTCCCCAGGGCCAAAAAGCGGAGGATTTTCTAGAGATACCGATGCCGGCAGCAGCAACAGAGGTTTTTTCCGTAGAAATTCCCAATGAATATCTGTCCGGAGCTTACGCTCTTTTATACCATTTTCGTGTATTCACCAAAATGGAAAAAGGTTTTGTCTTTCCGGATCCTTTTCAAACCAAGCCTTATTATGTAATCTATTTTGAGTGAAGCGTATTGCCGACCTCGTTATACAATTCGTTGCGATTGATATTTCATACGGTGGATATCCCGGGACGTTCTGACGCTTTATTTACGGATGGTTGGAGCTACTCCAGGGTAATAGCATCAGTGGGGCATCCGTCAGCAGCTTCTTCCGCGGAGGCTTCTGATTCCGGGGGAACCTCTTCAGTCTTGGCGCTGGCTTTACCATCATCATCCCAATCAAAGACCTCCGGACAAGTGCTGACGCATAGCCCGCAAGCGATGCAGAGATCCGGGTCTACAAATGCTTTCAATTTGACAACCTCATTTCTATATTTAAATTTTGCACGGGAGGGATCTGTATGGGCTCGCTCTTTCCCTTCAACGAGCAGGAAAAACCAAAAAACAGAGGAGTCCTCATTGTCGACGATATGCGCATGATGAGGATGATCCTCAATACCATCTTTCGTGACGCCGGGATTCGGGTGCTGGGTGAAGCCAGAAACGGCCAGGAGGCCTTGGAGCTTTATGCCGAATTAAATCCGGCTGTAGTCACCTTGGACCTCCTTATGCCGGTCATGGACGGTTTTGTTACTATGGAAAAACTATTATCTTATGATCCCAACGCCCGGATTATTGTCTGTTCTTCCTTACAACACAAAGTGACGATCTCCAAAGCTCTCCGCATGGGCGCCAGAGATTTTCTGGTTAAGCCCTTCCGCGCCGATAAAGTAAGAACCATCGTCTATGCCTTGCTCCAAGAAGCCACCTTCCAACAACGAACCTTGATCAGATATAAAGAAAAGGGACAGTAACCTACTGACTCAGGGTTGGTTGCCCGGCGGCGGTTAACTCGGCCTGTTTATGGTTTTTGCCGATCATGCCTTGCACCTTATCGATTAGTTGGGGTGCGGCGTCAATAATCCGATCCACCAGGACATTACCGTCAATCGGCAATAACTTGGTCTGCTCTTTTCCGACCACTAAAAAAGCCACCGGATTGAGGGTTATACCTGCCCCGCTTCCTCCACCGAACGGCAGTTTTGCCCCGTTCGCCTCTTCCATACCCTTCTTCTCCTTCTTATGGTTGTTCATGAACTCACTGCCCCCGGCGGCAAACCCAAAAGTTACTCTGGAGATGGGAATAATCACATTACCGTCCGGTGTTTCCACCGGATCACCCAGAATCGTATTAACGTCCACCATATCCTTAATGCTGTCCATGGCGGTTTTCATCAAGCCTTCTATGGGATGGTTCATCTTCTTTATTTTTCCTCCTGTGTAATACCTTATTTCCCCAGTAAGTGCAGGATCGCCCCGTGGATACCCGCAGCAATAATATGTCCTAACCTGATTTTAAATATGCAATCGATGAGCGTATCCAGGCCGGAATGGAGGAAAGATGGGGTGAGCTTGATCCGGGGTTGGCACGAAAGTCTGTAGCCACTCTGGAGCAGACCCATGATCGTCCCCTTTAATTCCCAGGCCAGGCCATAGAGTACTCCGGTTAACGCCGGATCCGGTAGTCCCAAAGTAGAAAACCAAACAAACCTGGTGAATCTCCCCTTCTGCTCCATGCTCTGGGCGACGGTAATATATTTCCGGTAATGCCCGGGAAGAAATATGTAAAGCAGGGTTCCACCCAACCCGTACTTTTCCAAAGTCCAATAGACCTGGTTGAAATGGTCAAACAGATCTGTCAGCCCGGTCATACGCACTTGATCACTGCGGTCTTCCACTAGCAGCGGCCCTTCTTCCCCGTGTCTCTCCTCCATCTGTCCATTACTCTGCCAGGGAACAGGGTTTTCGAAAGGAACCTGGTAGCGCCAAGAGAAAACGGATAAGAATCGCAACTCCAAAAGGGCAAAATCATCCCGGTCCAAGCGATGCAGATGCAGATGAAAATGAACGGGAATAAACAAAGCGAAGCAAAGAAGAGCTAGATAAACCAGTATACTCAAGACCAACCACCCATCTTACCAAAGGATGGGAATAGTCTTCCAAATCCCGGTGTCAACTATTCTTTAACCAGGTCGTCCCGACCCACCGTCTCAACCCGCCGTCTCAGCTGTTGACTTCCTTCGCCAGACGGCGTGCTTAAGCATTCGTCCGAACCCGCGTACGGTCTCTGCCATGACCACGGAGGCCAGAGCGGAGATAGCCACCAGCGACCATCCTCTGGCGTTTAAGGGGAAAGTCTGAAAGATCCTGCGCAAAGGCGGCGTATAGACCACTAACAACTGCATAATAGCGGAAACGGCAACCGCTCCCACTAAAAATGGATTTTCAAAAAGC
>DATCJV010000192.1:0-6686 GCA_036562625.1 Bacillota bacterium
GAGATTAAGACTACAGTGGCTTCTTTACGCTTGGATGCCGTGGCCGGTTTGGGATTCGGGATTTCCAGAACTAAAATGGCCAGGGAGATTAAGGCGGAAAAGGTGAAAGTAAATTGGTGTTCCACTACCGACCCTGATTATCAGGTGAAGGTGGGAGACGTGCTTTCGATTAAGGGTAGAGGTAGGGTAGTGGTGGCGGAAACCACCGGATTATCCAAGAAAGGACGGATTGGAGTTATCTTGAAAAAACTGATCTGACTTTCCATTACTGCAGGATTCTACATGAAGGAGGGTTTATCTGATGCTGACACCAGTAGACTTGGAGACGATGGTATTCCGGCGGGGAATTCGTGGTTACCGGACCCAGGAAGTACAAAACTTTATGCGGAGGATAACTGCGGATTATGAAAAGTTATACAAAGAGAATTTTGAACTGAAAGAGAAGATCGAGCAATACGAGGACAGGCTGAAAAATTATAATGAAATGGAAGAGACCCTGAAGAATACGTTGTGTATGGCCCAAGAAACCGCCAAGGATGTGAAGTTGTCCGCGGAAAAACAGGCGGAAGTGATCCTTAGGGAGGCGCAGCACCGGTCGGAAGAAATGAAGCTGCGGGTGAGGGAAGAAATTCAAGCAGAACTGCAGAATCTGGCCGAACTCAAACAGCAGGTAGAATTATTCCGCATTCAATTTAAGCGCTTCTTGCAGACTTTGATTGAGATGGCTGACCGTAGTTTGGATCTTGATGATATTTGGGAAAAGATGATGGAATTGGACAGGGGAGAGAGCGCTAAAGGGAGGAAAGAAGCAGCAGCAGCTGACGATGGGTGCTAAGTACTGCGTACTTGCCTTAGTACGATGTTCAATCCTCAATCCTCAATTCTAAACCCTGCTCGATGTTTTAGCCAAATTCATCAGTCTGGCTGCCAGATCCGGAGCAGTTCCGGGGTGGGGAGAGCGGTTAAGCGGGAAAAAGCCAACGGGAGCAGAAGACGGCCACCAAGAAAGAGACAAGATCGGCGGCGATTCCCATGGCTACCGTATGCTTTTGCTTGGATATACCAACCGCCCCCAGGTAGACGGTGATTACATAAAAGGTGGTTTCCGTGCTTCCCCCAACCACGCTGGCCATTAAACCGAGGGGCGAATCCGGTCCCCGGAGGTTGATAATCTCCGTCATATAGCCCAAAGAACCCGAGCCGGATAAGGGCTTCAGAAACCCGAGAGGGAAGATTTCACTGGGAATGCCCATGGCGTTGGCAGCCGGCGAGCAGAGATGACAGATGAAGTCCAGCGCTCCGGAAGCGCGAAAAACGGCCAGTGCGCCGAAGATCGCCAAGAAAAAGGGGATGAGTTTGACCCCGGTTGTCAAGCCCTCTTTGGCTCCGCGAATAAAAGCGTCGTAAACTTTGACTCCTTTGATCTCTCCGATGAGTAAGACGCAGAGAATGAATAAAGGAATAATCCAGCGGGAGAAGGATTGGAGCATCCCGGTTTCACCACCTGTTTACATTTTTTTTGCCCTTTGCCGGCAAATCGGTTTTGATCATTGCTGGGAAGGGCTTCTCTTTAACGGGGTGGGCTTATTTTTCTGTTGGGCTCGGGAGCGTAACCGATCTATAATTTTAAATCCCTTATGCGCCAAGAGAGCGGCTATGGTTCCCGAGACTGTGGCCAGAAGGATGGGGATGATGATGATCTCGGGAGCGTGCGAGCCTGCTTGAGCCCTCACGGCAATGATCGTGGACGGTAAAATACAGATCCCGCCCATCACTAACGCCAGATAGGTTGCGATTTCATCAGAAACTTCATCCGGAGCGGGGTTGAATTTATTCAGTTCTTCCATGGCCTTCAGACCCAGCGGAGTGGAGGCGTTGCTTAAGCCTAAAAGATTGGCGGAGAGGCTTAGGGAGATGGCTCCCAGGACCGGGGCGTCTAGGGGAAGATTAGGGAAGAGACGGCGAAATAGAGGGTTGAAGAGACGGGCCAGGTTTGGCAGGATCTTTGCTTCTTCGGTTATCCGCAGAATTCCGGACCAAAAAGCAAGAAAGCCGATTAGGCCCAGGGCAAACTTGACAGTCGTTTCCATGGAGGTAAACAAGGCGGCGGTAGTTTCTTCGATCCGACCGGTAGCGCCGGCGAACATAAACCCTAGGAAGAAGAGGGCAAACCAGATTTTATTCAACATCTGATCACCACGCGAAAAAAGTTCTTACCTAATCTTTATGCGCAAAAACAGGTTATCCAGACCCAAACCGGTAAAAAAGTAAACTTTCTGCGGATCATGGAAAAAATATTATTATTGGTAAGGCATAAATTAGCTATAGGGGCGAAGCGCGATGGAGAGTTTTTCTCAAAAAACCAAAGAGGAACTGATTAGAAGAATTCCGGATAAAAAGTGTTGCGTCAAAGCGGAACTGTCCGCTATTATCCATTCCATCGGCAGTATCTACTTGTCGGGGAATACCATGAGTCTGTTGGTGACCGGGGAGAGCGCTTCGTTGATCAAAAAAACGCTCATGCTCTTGAAGACCACTTATGAGGTAAGCCCGCGGATTATTGCGGAAGAAACGGAGCGTCTAGGACGCAGGCGCCGCTATAACCTGCAACTCTTCGGTGCGGAACTGGTTAAGCAGATTTTACGGGAATTAGCTGTGATGGAATGGGGATACGGTTTACAGGGCGGCATTGACTCCGGTTTGGTGCAGTTTGAATGTTGCCGCCGGGCTTTTTTACGGGGCGCTTTTATCTCCAGGGGTTCCATTACCGACCCTTTAAAAAGCGATTATCATTTGGAGATCGTCACGGAAAACGAAGAATTTGCTCAAGGGCTGGTCTATCTAATGAACCTCTGTGGCTTTAAAGCCGGATTGCATAAAAGAAGAGATTATTTCATCTACCTAAAGGATATAGATGTGATTGGAAAGTTTCTGACTTTTATCGGAGCGCATACCGCTTTCTTGCAATTGGAAGAGGTACGGGTGGTCAAAGGAATGCGGGCCAATGTGAACAGACTGGTAAATTGCGAAACAGCCAATCTGGAGAAGACCGTACGCGCCGCTTTGGAGCAGGTGGAAATTATCTCTGAATTGGCACATCGGATGGGGTTGGATTTTCTCCCGGATAATCTCAAGGAAATCGCCTGGCTTAGATTGGAAAATCCCGAAGCCAGCTTGAAAGAGCTCGGCGAACTTACCCAGAAAAAACTAAGTAAGTCAGCGATTAATTACCGCATGCGCAAACTGTTAAAATTAGCAAAAACTTCATTGGGTAAGCAGGAAAAACCTTCTGTAAGATGAAATGAGGAAAAGATGATTTTCAACCAGACAGACTTTTCTTCCGCGGGCTTCACCGTTTAGGATGGCGATTCTTTCGCTTAATTCCGGGCATATTACCTATCAGATCCGGGTTTAACTAAAAAATTTTTGAGGAGGAGATCTGATGGGTATTAAGTTAGGAATCAACGGTTTTGGCAGAATCGGTCGGAACGTGTTTCGGGCGGTTTTAAAGCACCATCCGGAACTGGAGGTAGTGGCGGTTAATGATTTAACGGACGCCCAAACCTTGGCTCACTTGTTGAAATACGATTCTATCCATGGAGAATTGGCAGCGGAGGTGAAGGCCGAGGGAGACCGGATTATGGTCAATGGCGCGCAGGTCAAGGTGCTGTCCGAACCCGATCCTGCCGCCCTGCCCTGGTCAGACTGGGGAGTAGAAATCGTGGTCGAGTCCACCGGTTTGTTTACCCTTAAAGAAGACGGAATTAATAAAAAAGGCCGGCGGGTACCAGGGGCGGTCAACCATATCACCAAGGGTGGAGCAAAAAAAGTAATTATCTCAGCTCCGGCCAAGGGAGAAGATCTCACTGTTGTTATGGGGGTAAATGAAGATAAATATGATCCCCACCAACATCATGTGCTCTCCAACGCCTCCTGTACCACTAATTGTCTGGCTCCTTTCACCAAAGTACTACTGAGGAGTTTTGGGATAAAAAGAGGGCTGATGACCACGGTACATAGTTATACCAACGACCAGCAGATCCTGGATGCCCCCCATGGGGATCTGCGCCGGGCCAGAACAGCCGGGATGTCGATTATTCCAACCACTACCGGGGCAGCCAAGGCTGTAGCTTTGGTCCTGCCGGAGCTGAAGGGGAAGCTGAACGGCTTCGCCATGCGGGTGCCTACCCCTAATGTTTCTGTTGTGGATTTAGTGGCAGAAGTGGAGAAACCCGTAACTGTAGAAGAGGTGAACGCAGCCTTGAAAGCAGCAGCCGACCATGAACTCCGGGGCATATTGGGTTATAGCGAACTTCCCCTTGTTTCCCGGGATTACAACGGGGATTCACGTTCCTCTATTATTGACGGCCTTTCCACCATGGTCATGGAAGAGACCTTGGTAAAGGTTGTTTCTTGGTACGACAATGAATGGGGGTATTCCTGCCGGGTGGCTGATTTAGCTTCCTATATAGGAAGTAAAGGCCTTTAAGAAAAGGTCTTTCCGAATCAGGTGGAGAATTCCTGGTTCTCATTACCCTGCCGTTTGACCGGCATACGGTCTAAGGTTGTTTAGCAAGAAAACTCGTTGTTTGCCTTGGCTGAGGTCTGTTATCTATCCGGGAGTGAGGCCGGGGCGGCGCGGGAAAAGTAAACAAGGAGGGTTTTTCCATGAATAAGATGACGATCAAGGATATTGATCCAAAGGGCAAAAGGGTCCTGGTCCGGGTGGACTTTAATGTGCCGGTAGATGAGGCCGGTGAGATCACAGATGACCGCAGAATCCGGGCGGCCTTGCCGACTATCGCCTACCTCTCCGAGCAGGGCGCCAAAGTCATTCTCGCTTCTCACTTTGGGCGGCCGAAGGGTAGTCCCAATCCCAAATACAAGTTGGATGCCATGGCTAAGCGGCTGCAAGAACTCTTCACCCCGGACCACCCGGGCAAAAAAGTGCTGAAAGCCGAGGACTGTATCGGAGATGAAGTAAAAAAACTCATCGCCACCATGGAAGAAGGCGACCTGCTTCTATTGGAGAATGTTCGTTTCTATAAAGGAGAAGAAGGAAACGACCGAGAATTTGCCAAACAATTGGCGGAGTTGGCTGATATTTACGTAAACGACGCTTTTGGCGCTGCACACCGGGCTCATGCCTCTACCGCAGGAGTAACGGAATTTGTCAAACCGGCCGTGGCCGGATTCTTAATGGAGAAGGAACTCTCCATTATGGGTAAGGCGATTTCGGATCCGGAACGTCCCTTCGTGGCCATTCTGGGTGGGGCAAAGGTTGCCGATAAATTGGGGGTAATCACCAACCTCCTCGAGAAGGTAGATACTTTAATTATCGGCGGCGGTATGGCTTACACCTTCCTGAAAGCCAAAGGATTCGAGATTGGTCGGTCTTTGCTGGATGAAGAGAGAATTCCGTTTGCCAAAGAAATGATGGCCAAAGCGGAGCAAAAAGGCGTTAAACTACTTTTACCCAAGGATGTGGTAGTAACTGATGATTTCAAGAATCCGACCATACATAAAGTAGTTGATGTACAGAGTATACCTGCGGATTTACAGGGAGTTGATATCGGTCCGGAGACGGTCAAGGAGTTTGCGTCCGCGGTGTCTAGCGCCAAGACGGTAATTTGGAACGGGCCGATGGGCGTCTTCGAAGTTCCGGAGTTCGCCCAAGGCACTGAGGGAATGGCCAAAGCCTTGGCTGAGACTGCTGCCATTACGATTGTGGGAGGCGGGGATTCAGCCGCTGCTGTGGAAAAACTGGGTTATGCCGGGAAGATGACGCATATTTCAACCGGTGGCGGCGCCTCTCTGGAGTTTTTGGAAGGAATTGAATTACCCGGAGTGGCTGCCTTATCAGATAAATAAATCTCCGCAAGAAGTGTGCGGGACGTTGGGAGCCTAATGTAGAATAGGAGATGACATCTATATGAGAAGACCATTTATCGCTGGTAACTGGAAGATGTATAAGACCGCCTCTGAAGCCCGCGAACTGGTGCAGGGGTTGCGGAAGGCACTAACGGATACCAAAGGGGTTGAAGTGGCGGTGTGCCCTCCTTTTACCGCTCTGGCTCAGGTGGCGGAGGAGCTGAAAGGAACGGAAATCAAGTTGGGCGCGCAAGACCTCTTCTGGGAAGAGGAGGGGGCTTTTACCGGAGAAGTTTCTCCGGTGATGCTTAAGGATTTAGGTTGCGAGTATGTAATTATTGGACACTCCGAGAGGCGGCAGTATTTCGGCGAAACAGATGAGCAGGTGAATAAGAAGGTCAAAGCCGCTTTGGCCCACGGATTAAAGCCCATTATTTGCGTAGGGGAAAGTCTGGCCCAACGGGATGCCGGGCAGACCGAGAGTTTGGTCCGGGGACAGGTGGAAAAAGCCCTGGCCGGACTGGAAAGGGAAAGGGTCCCTGAGATCGTCATTGCCTATGAGCCGATTTGGGCCATTGGCACCGGTCGGTCGTCCAATGGAACCGATGCGAATCAAGTCATCGGTTTGATTAGAAGAACCATCGCCAGAATGTTTGGAGCCGAGGTCGCCGCAGAGGTGCGGATTCAGTACGGAGGTAGCGTGAAGCCGCAGAATATTAAAGAATTCATGGCTGAGGCGGAGATCGACGGGGCATTGGTCGGCGGCGCCAGTCTGCAAGTGGACTCATTTGCTGCTATTGTTCTTTACCAAGATT
>DATCJV010000206.1:0-7602 GCA_036562625.1 Bacillota bacterium
GTATATAATCCCGCTTTTGATGTCACACCCGCCAAATATGTGACCGCCATCATTACGGAAGCAGGGGTGATCCGTCCGCCGTTTACAGACAGTCTTAGGGCACTGGCGAAAAAGGTTTCTGACTCTTCTCAAGGCAAATGACTAAAGTTACTCCGTAAAATTACGATAATCAAAATTACGATAATTAGAGAAGCACGCTGCTGCTTATGAATTAACCACTCGTCTCACGAGTGGTTAATTTGGCACTGGACAAAAAAGTTAAGGAGGAACCTCTTGACGAACACAAGTTCGGTATGGGATGATTGGGTCAGGAGGAAGAAAGGGAACGGACGAACCCCGCCTGGTTTGGGGAAAAACCGATCGCGCCGCGGATGAGATCAGTCTCATCGTCCAAGGCGTACACCCGCTGCAAGCATTGAACAGAGAAAAATTTTCATGCAGGAGTTCGCTTTATTTACCAGAAATAGTAGAATTGGGTTTTGTAAGGGGGGAGCGCGTTTGCGGAGGATCATTCATCTGGATATGGATGCCTTCTTCGCCTCAGTTGAGCAGCTGGACAACCCGGCCTACCGCGGACGTCCAGTTATTGTAGGCGGTAGTCCGCAGTCCAGAGGCGTCGTGTCTACCTGCTCGTATGAAGCCCGTAAGTACGGGATCCGTTCGGCCATGCCCCTCAGGGAAGCGGGTCGAAGGTGCCCGCACGGGATCTTCCTGCCTGGACGGATGAAACGGTATATGGAGGTATCCGCGCAGATCAGGGAGATCATGTTGGAGTATACTCCTTTGGTGGAGCCGGTCTCCTTGGATGAGGCCTTCTTGGACGTTACCGCCTCAGAAAAGTTGTTTGGCCCCGCTGAGCAGATTGCGCAGACGCTGGTGGACAGGATCAATAAAGAGGTTGGACTGCCGGCTTCCGTCGGGGTGGCCCATAATAAATTCCTGGCTAAACTGGGTTCCGACCTGAAGAAACCAAAAGGCTTTGTGGTTATTCCTCCGGACGGCGTAAAAGAGTTCTTGGCGCCCCTTCCGGTCTCCAAACTATGGGGAGTGGGGCCTAAAACCACAGAGCTCCTGCATAAATTGGGCGTGCAGACCATCGGCGACTTGCAAAAGTTCCCTCCTGCGCAGCTCAGAAATAGATTGGGTGAGACGGGAGAGGTCCTCTACAACTTAGCCCACGGTCTTGATGATCGACCGGTTACTGTGGAGGAGGAGGCGAAGAGTATCGGTCATGAGGTGACCTTTCCCGAGGATACCGGGGACCGTGATCTTTTGGAAGGTACGTTGCTGAGTTTATGTGAGCGGGTGGCTAGAAGAATGAGAAAGCAGGGCTTGACCGGCCGGATCATAACGGTTAAGCTTAGAAACGCCGATTTTAAAACCATTACCCGGCGCCTTACTCTACCTGCACCCACTGATTTTGAAGAGATCATCTTCAGGCACGCCCTTCGCCTGGCGCAGAAGGCAAACTGGGGAGGTAAACGGGTGCGCCTGGTCGGGATAAGTGTCTCCGGTTTACAGCATGGTCATCAAGAACAGATTCCCCTGTTTTTGACAGAGGATCATGAAGACTTGAAGCGCCTGCATGAGACGGTTGACTTGCTCAAGGACCGGTTTGGAGAGACCGCGATTACCCGCGGACGCCTGCTCACTTGCTGTCAGAGAGGGAAGGACGTGGCATTTCAGGAAAAACCGGAATAAAAGTCATTTTTATAGGATATTATTACCTAGGAATTTATTACAGCCAGTAGCCGGAGAGAAGCTGGATTAAGGGAAGTGTGAAGCTGAAAATGGGTTTCAGCTTGTGATTGCCAGTTCCGGCGGCGCACGGTACAGGCGCACGCCCAGCCTCCGGACTGGGCGACTATGGTGAAGGAGGACTTATCCTGCATAGGTTGAGATTAGCCGCACTGATCCTGCTCTGCTTCCTGCTCTGTTCCACAGTCAGCTGGGGAGGAACCGAGCAATGGAAGGTTAAAATAAATATCCCCGCAACGACTATGTTCGTCTATAAGGACGGTCTTCTGTGGCGGAAGTTCAATGTGGCGGTGGGGAGGATCGAGAAGCAGACACCCATCGGCGAGTTTTATATTGTCAGTAAAATCAAGGATCCAACCTGGTATCCGCAGGGGAAAGATCCCGTACCCCCCGGACCGGAGAATCCCCTAGGCTCATATTGGCTGGGCTTAAACATTCCCGGGTATGGCATTCACGGGAACAATAACCCGTTTTCCATCGGTTATTGGGTCTCCAGTGGGTGCATCAGAGTGAAGAATGAGGATATAGCCTTGTTATTTAGGGTCTTGCCGATGGGAACACCGGTAGAGATCGTCTATGAGCCGGTAAATCTCCTGGTAAAAGAGGACCGGATTTGGCTGGATCTGTATCCCGATATTTACCGGCTCATCCCTGATCAGCGCCAACTGGTGCGCGATACGGTCAGAAAAGAGTATCCCTCCTTCAACTTGCATGAGGACGGCTTATGGCATGTCATCGGGGAGCACCGGCCTGTAATGTTGGAACTACCGGAGGCGGTGGATCTGTATATAGATGATGAACTCTTTCCGGAGCAGGCTTTCCGCTGGAGGGACCAGATTTTTCTTCCTGCCTCGGTTCATGACTTATGGGGAACGCGCGGCGCCGGGACGTTCGCGCAGAAATATCCGCTCCTCTGGGATTTTTTGGCGGAACATTCCGGAAAGGCCTATGGACTTTGGGATGAACAGACCAACTCTGTCCGGATTACTACTCTTCGCCTGTACTATCAAGGGAAACCCTTGCCGGTGAGGGGATGGTTGAGAGAAGAACCTTACCTGCCCTGGCCGGAACTGCTCAGCGTCTTTCAGGAGAACGGTCTGGTGAAACCCGGCGGACCGGGAGAAAACCTAAGCGTGGCGTCTTCTACAGTAGTGGTTCAGTTGGACGGGACACAATGGTTGGGTTTGTCCAAGTTGAGAGAGTTCTGTCCACAGCTTCGCTTCCAGTGGGAAACAGGCGATTGGGTAATCCGGATCGATTGAATCCAAGCGAAAAGCCGGTTACTGCGAAAAGGGCGCCCCCGGTCTTTCCAAGGGCGCCTTCTTCTAATTCCTGCAAGCGGCTAGGATAGACTCTCTGTTAATCCTTGTTCCAGGAGTTTACTTAAGGCGATGGTAGTTAATTCGATCTTGGCATACTCTTTGATGCGTTCTATATCCCGGTCAAGAACCGCCCGGCACAAGTCTTTGGTTACTCCCAGATAATTGGAGAGCGCCTCGGAGAGCCGGTCCCGGCCTAAGGTGTCCAGGTGCTGCCAGTCTTGTACCAGGATGGACTCGGCTTCTTCTGTAGTCAATCCGGCTTCGATCATTTCATTATAGAGTTCGCCCTGGAGCGTTTCTTTGACTGAATCCCAGTCACCGGCCAGGATCGAAGCAACTTGGTCAGGGGTTAAACGTCCCTTAATCATGGAACTGATCTTGCTGAGCAGGTCGTTGCTGTTCACGTCACCATAGGCTTTAATGATGGCCGGTTCTTCAGTTTGATTAAAGACAATAGTCACTTTGTCTTTTTTTATGATGTGCTCAGGCGAGGTGGTGATGTCATTTCTGAGCACGATGGTCTCCGGCTGCAGTAAGGCGATTTCCACATCTCCTTTTTCCGGAAGGACCGTCAAGAGTCCAGATTCTGTTGAGTTCTCCAAAACCTCCCCACGGAGAATTTTAAGATTGCGCATGGTGCTGACCATCCAGGCAGTATCGGCCCGACTGGCCAGTCTGGAGGGTTGGAACTCCGACTGATAGTAGCCGGGGAGAAAACCTAAGCGGGCCCCCAGTTCAATCTGGCGAAAAGCCCAAAAATCTTTAGGCACATCGGAAAAGGTGGGAGTAAACTCCTGGGTATACTCTTCTTCTTCCAAGCCTACTTTGAGCAGGCGGGTCAGCATGGTGACCATCTCCGCTCTGGTGACCGGCCGTTCAGGTTGAAAAGTGCCGTCCGGATAACCGGAGATGATCTTATTGGCTGCTAAAGCAGTAATATACTCCTTCGCCCAGTGGTCTTCGATGTCCGTAAATCCGTTTGTTTCCGAACCCGTCAATTCATAAGCCACGGCCAGAATTTTAGCAAGTTCCGCCCGGGTGATGCTTTGATCCGGACGGAAGGTGCCATCCGGATAGCCGTTGATGATCTCCAGTTGCACCAGGCTGCGGATGGTATTCTCCGCCCAGTGTCCCTCGATATCAGTGGGCATGGCCTGGACGCTTGGGGAAAATAATAGGATGAACACAGTTGTAAGGAGAATAATATAGAACCGTTCACGGGTTAACATAGGGAACTACTCCTTTCTGGTAGAGATCTGATCTTCTGTCCGGTTTTCGTGAGTGTGCCGCCGGTAAGATGGTATACCGGCACTTTTTCTACGGGATGATATCGCATATTCACTTACTGACAATCTTTTTTACGCTTCTTCACGCTGTGCTAACGGTTATGTTCTACTAATTCTCGCGTTTACCTGGGATTCCTTTATGTAAATCTTGGCCGGGCTGGGATGTGGCCAATGAAGGAGGATTTTAGATCCAAGTATGGAATTATTAAATTCCATGTCTCTCGACCACCCGCCTACCGGTTACTGGTAGAAGAGAGGAGCGACTGATGGCCGAAGTATATTCCGTAAGCCAACTAACGGCTTACCTTAAAAAATTGGTGGAAGAAGATCCGCATCTCCAGCAAATCTGGGTGCAAGGTGAAATCTCCAACTTTACCCGGCATTCTTCCGGACATCTATATTTTACTTTAAAAGATGAATCAGCCCGGCTCCGGTGCGTGATGTTTCGCCGGGAAAGCCAGAGGCTGAAGTTTTTACCCCAGGACGGAATGGCAGTCACTGTACTCGGTAGGCTGGCCATATATCCAAAAAATGGTGAATATCAGCTCTACGTGGCAGTAATGGAGGCGTCCGGTGTCGGTTCACTCTACCTTGCCTACGAACAGTTAAAAGAACGCCTGGCCAAGGAGGGGCTGTTCGATCAAGCCAGAAAGAGGCGGCTTCCTGTTCTTCCCCGCAAGATTGCGGTGCTTACCTCACCTACCGGAGCGGCGGTGCGGGATATCATCCGCATCTTGCACAGACGGTATCCACGCGTGGACATCCTGGTCATTCCGGTCCTGGTGCAAGGAGCAGCCGCGCCGCAGAGTTTGGTGGCAGGCCTAGATTTGATTGGGCGTCTTTCCGGCCTTGATTTGGCCATTATCGGCCGTGGCGGCGGGTCCATCGAAGAATTGTGGGCCTTTAATGATGAGCACGTGGCCCGGGCCATTGCCCGCTGTCCGATTCCGGTGGTCTCCGCGGTTGGCCATGAAACGGATTTTACCATCGCTGACTTCGTGGCCGACTTGCGGGCGCCGACGCCTTCCGCCGCCGCCGAGCTCAGTGTGCCGGAGATCGATAAACTCCGGGAAAACCTGGGCGCTATGGAAAGCAGATTAAAGAATCTGCTGCTACAGATTTTGGAAAAGAAGCGGATTCTGCTCTCTAAGGCTGCCACCCATCCGGTCTTGACCCGTCCCGAGCGGTGGCTGGCAATTCGAAGACAACAGGTAGATTTGGCCAGGGAGGAGATGGTCAACCGGATCAGGAATAGACTGGAAGAGAAGAAACATAGTCTCTTAAAGCAGATCGCCAAATTGGAGGCGCTTAGTCCTTTAGCTACTTTGACCCGGGGTTACAGTATTTGTCTCCGGAAGGATGGGTCCGTGGTCAGCCGGGCAGGACAGGTGAGGACGGGAGAGGAGATTAATATCCTTCTGCACCGGGGTGAACTCTGCTGTGCGGTACTGAAGGTAAAGGAGGAGAGAGAAGGATGAAGGAGGCTGTAACGGCTCAGGCGCCGGAGAAGAGCTTTGAAGAAGCCTTGGCCCGGTTGGAACAGATTATCGAAGAATTGGATCACGGCGAGCTTAAACTGGAAGAGAGTTTGAGGTTGTTTGAGGAAGGAGTCAGCCTGGCCCGCTACTGTAATTCCAAACTTGACGAAGCTCAAGGAAGAGTGGAGTTACTTTTGGGCGTAGACGGGGAGAATATACTAACCAAAGATTTCTGTATAGATGAGGAGGAATAAGGTACTGTGCAACCCTCGGCCTTAATAAAATTTCGGGAAATTATCGAAGAAAAGCTGGTGGAGTTGTTGCCCGACAAAACCTTGGCGCCCAAGAGTATCCATGAAGCGATG
Source organism: Bacillota bacterium (assembly GCA_036562625.1). Classification (GTDB taxonomy): domain Bacteria; phylum Bacillota; class UBA4882; order UBA10575; family UBA10575; genus DUOH01. The sequence continues at coordinate 6,210 of DATCJV010000206.1, forward strand.
CATTACAGTGTCTGCGGTGGAGGAAAGCGAATTCGTGGCTCCTTGTGTCTGTTGGCCTGCCAGACAGTGGGCGGCGCCTGGGAGAAAGCGATTACCGCTGCTTGCGCCCTGGAAATGATTCATTCCTATTCTCTGATTCATGATGACCTTCCCTGTATGGACGATGATGATTTGCGCCGGGGGAAGCCTACAAATCACCGGGTCTTCGGTGAAGCAATCGCGCTGTTAGCCGGAGACGCCCTTTTGACCCAGGCCTTTAAAATTATGTATAAAAATCATCCGCCCGGAATGGCGGACCGGTATTACACGGCGGCCGGGGAATTAGCCTCCGCCATTGACACTACAGGTATGATCGGCGGACAAGTTCTGGATTTGGAGGGGGAAGGGCGATCTTTGACTGTCGACGAATTAGAGGAGATCCATAAGAGAAAGACCGGCGCTCTAATCCAGGCTGCATTGCGCATCGGCGCCATTATCGGGGGGGCTTCAGCCGAAGCCATCGGCGCTCTCTCAGAGTATGGGGCAGGGATTGGCCTGGCTTTTCAGATCATCGATGATTTATTGGATATCCAAGCCGATCCAAAGGTGCTCGGAAAGAACGTGGGAAGCGATGTGAAGAAGAAGAAGGCTACTTATGCCACGATTTTTGGGCCACAGAAAGCCTACCGCCTGGCGGAGGCAGAGATCAAGAAGGCCAAAGAAGCACTGGGTACCTTTGGAGAGGATGCCTCCAACCTTCTTCAGCTTGCTGACTTTTTGTTAGAGCGAGAATATTAGAATTTCCTTATCCCACTCCAACACTAATTACGGGAGTGATCATGATTTTTAGAGGATTTTCGCAGAATACTGTCTTTTGGAATGCTTTTACAGCCTGGGCAGTGGCTCAAGTCTTGAAGGGATTCTTCTCATATTACCGGTATAAGCGTTTGGATATCAGAAGGTTTGTGGGAGCGGGTGGCATGCCCAGTTCGCATTCGGCTTTCGTCTCCGCTCTGGCCACCGGAATTGGGCAGACCGAAGGGTGGGCTTCCCCTGTCACGGCATTAGCTGTGGTGTTTGCCTTGATTGTCATGTATGATGCGGCGGGAGTACGTTTGGCTGCCAGTAAACAGGCGATTACTTTAAACAAGATCATTGACGAACTCTTTGCGGAAGGAGAGTTCAAGCAAGAGCGGCTCAAAGAATTACTGGGGCATACGCCGTTTGAGGTAATTATCGGCGCTTTGTTGGGGATCTCTATCAGTTATTGGGGATTGGGGTAAATTATGTTGTAACCTATAGCATAGTTGCGCTTCAGCAGTTATATGTTATAATATACTATGAATGAGGATGGTGTAGTATCCTAGTCGGAAATCCCGTTCCGAAGACGGGCCTAAAAATCCGTCAAGGGCAC
>DATCJV010000199.1:0-19759 GCA_036562625.1 Bacillota bacterium
GACTTCCATTATCTTCCTCTTACTTTTTCCGTCCAGCAGTTGTCCACTGACGGAACTGCCCTCCGCTGTCTCTTTGGCAATTTCGTCCAGTTCAGAAATAATACCCACCTCTGGATTCATGCCAGCCATTAAAGTCTGCTCTGGCTCTTCCTTAAGCTCAGCCCCTTCTTCAGCTTCTTGAGTTATAGATTTTTCTGTATCAATCGCCTGGTCTTCAGCATCCAGACGCTTATCATCACTCATAAAATAAACCTCCTCTCTCCGACAATCAGTTGAAAACTTGACCTATGCTTATCCGGGTAACCACATAGGTATCTTCAACTGGACACTCTCTTGCGTCAAAACCGCACCGTACCTGAAGTGGACATCCAGGTTAGTACAGTATATGCTAATCCCACCCAAGGTGCTTATTTACTGTAAGGGAAATACCCAGTTTAACCTGGTTCTTTAGAGATTAATGCCTTACGCATACGGTGGACAAGGAGTGTGCGACATAAGTTTTGTACGGAGCTCTTGCGCGATAAAATTTAGATAAATAGCAAAACTCGAGGCGCGCAGCGCATAACTTGTCGCAGGAGAAATCTGTTAGGAGCTAAAGAAAAAGCCCTCCGGGCTTGTCCTCATCGAAGCGAGGCCTTCCCTAGAGGGCTATTTCCCTGAAAGCAACCGGCCAATCCAGTGCTTTCAGGTTTGGGAGTAGACGGTGCAGTATTCCAGAGAGGGTATATCGTGTTTTCTTAATTTATCTTCCCACGAACAGCTGAGTGAACATGTTGCCATATGGCCCACCGGTCGCCACCCCTACTCCGAAATAATTATATTTGGAGTTTAAGATATTTGCGCGATGACCCGGGCTGGCCATCAACGCGGAATGGGCGGATTCGACAGAACCGGCGCCGGCCAGGTTTTCACCGGCCGTATAGTATTTAATACCTGCGTTCTTCATCATGTCAAAGGGTGAACCATAAGTCGGCGACGTATGACCGAAATATCCTTTATCGATCATATCTTGACTTTTTTTCCTGGCCAGATTAACCAGGGGCATGTCCACTTTTAATTGTTGTAAACCAGCCTTTGCTCTTTCCTGGTTCACCAGGGTGACCATCTTCTGCTCCATACTGGTCAAAGAACCGCTGGGGGCGGGAGAGGTCTCCGACGGGTTAGAGACCGGAGGATTCGGAGTCGTTGGCTTCGGTTTCTCTACCGGGGTACTGGATTGTGGTGGTGTATAACTTGGTTGTGAATTGCTGGGATGGCTGGTGTAATAATAATACTTTGTATAGTTCGTTTGGTACTGCGTGGAGTAGTTCGACTGGTATTTCGTTGAATAGCTCCCCGAATAGTACGTTCCTCCTGAACCGGAAGTGTTACTGCCGGACGGGGCAGTATAATAGGGGCTTGAACTGTAACCACCTGAATAATAATAGTAGGTTCCGGCCATTGCTGGAACTAGTACTGCAAACATTAGTGCCACTGTCAGAAACAGGCTACTAACGAATCGGGCTCGAAAAGAGGTAAGCATAAACATCGAAACTGCTCCTTTCACTACCCTCTCTAGCTTGAAAAGCTACTGCTGCGATTATTACTTTATTTACTAAAAGGAATAATCTGGTGGTTGTCCGCCTCTACTACCTCCCTTCAAAAATAACACCGCAACCACTTCGGTACTGAAGTATTCCTCCTGCCTTAGAAAAAACCTTTATGTAAATATAGACAGTCCTGGTAATTCAGGCTAGGGACAATTAACGACGGTAACCCGGCAAAAATAGTCGCGTCAGAGCGACTGTATCTGAAAACAACAAAGACGCGCCATGGCATCAATGGCGCGTCCGAACATTGCCTGATCAAGCCTGATCATAACACAATTTAATACTAAAGCTTATCTATCTCAATGATCCCCTCTTTTAAAGCAAAGAGAGCAATCTGTGTTCTGTTCTTAAGTCCCAATTTCTTTCTGATACTGGTCACATAGTTTTTGGCTGTTTTCTCGCTAATAAATAAGGTCTTCCCAATCTCACGGTTATCTTTACCTTCCGCGACCAGAGGTAAAATCTCGCGCTCTCTGGGGCTTAACCGATCAAGGGGATTGGGTCGATGATTGTTTGATAACTGAGCCATCTGCCCTTCCTCCTCTCTTGTTCTTTACTGGAAGAGAGTGTAAAAATATAGGGCGCCGGCACGCCCGTATTCTCCGGTAAAGATCGTCACGTCCTGGTACATGATATGACAAGCAGAAGAAGAAGGTGAAAAACCACCCGTCTAAAAAATGCTTTCGGTCCGGTAAGGTTTCACGTCCGTGCCAGCGGACGCGGATTTACCCCTGCCCAGGCAGGCAGGTATTACGAGACTCCGAAAAGCTGCTTTTTTATGCTCTTGGTAGCCTTAGTCAGAATCCGGCCGTTCTCCCCCACACAGACATGTCTGGTCCTTCCTTCCGCTAAGAGTTTATGGTCGGATTTTCGCCACACCACATAGGTAAAGTCAAAGTACAGGTCAGTACTGGAATGCAGTTCAGTTTCGATGGTGATCTCCTCATCATAACGGGCGGAATTCTTGTAACAACAGGTTGCTTCCACAACAGGCAAATACCATTTTCTACTCTCCATTTCCTTATAGGAGAAGAAATGCTCCCGCAATAGCTCAGTACGGCCAATTTCAAACCAGGTAAAATAGTTACCATAATAAACTACGCCCATGGCATCTGTTTCTTCGTATCTGACCCGAATGGTCGTTTGACTTTTCATCCGCTTCGACCTCCACACAAAGAGAAGGCGCCTGGCGCCTTCTGTTATTTTAGTTATAAACGATGGCGTTAAACGGGCATTTACTTAAGCATTTGCCACATTTGACGCATTTATCCGTGTTGATCTGATATGGTTTTTTGGGCTCACCGGTGATGGCGTCTTCCGGACAATTACGGGCGCAAAGCCCACATCCTTTACAGACTTCCGGAAGGATTTGATATTCCATGAGCGCTTGGCATACCCCGGCCGGACACTTTTTGTCTCTGATATGGGCTTCATATTCATGCCGGAAGTGTTTTAAAGTACTCAACACCGGGTTGGGAGCTCCTTGCCCGAGGCCACACAGGGCTGTGGATTTAATTGTCTGGGCCAGTTCTTCCAGGGTTGTTAAGTCCTCCTCTTTTCCCTCACCCCTGGTAATCCTGGTTAAGATCTCCAACATGCGTTTGGTTCCGACCCGGCAAGGCGTACATTTGCCACAGGATTCATCTTGAGTGAACTCCAGGAAGAAACGGGCCACATCCACCATGCAGGTATCTTCGTCCATGACGATTAAACCACCGGAACCCATAATCGAACCGGCCGCCGCCAGATTCTCATAATCTATGGGCAAGTCCAGGTGTTCTTCAGTCAGACAACCACCGGACGGTCCCCCGGTCTGCGCGGCCTTAAACTTCTTACCATTGGGGATTCCTCCGCCTAGATCGAAGATGACCTGGCGCAGTGTAATACCCATCGGGACTTCCACCAGACCGGTGGTATTGATGTTCCCGGCCAAAGCAAAGACTTTGGTGCCTTTACTCTTTTCCGAGGTCCCGATCTGGGAGAACCATTCCGCCCCTTTGAGAATGATTACCGGAATATTGGCATATGTCTCCACGTTATTAATGAGGGTAGGTTTACCCCACAGACCGACGGCGGCGGGGAAAGGCGGTTTCGGCCTAGGTTCACCGCGTTTACCTTCAATTGAATTGATTAAAGCCGTTTCTTCTCCACAGACAAAGGCGCCCGCGCCCACTCGAATCTCCAGATCAAAAGAGTAGTCTGTACCGAAGATATTTTTCCCCAAGAATCCCATTTTTTTAGCAGCTTTAATGGCTTGCCCCAGTCTTTCCACGGCAAGGGGGTATTCCGCCCGGACGTAAACATAGCCTTGATTCGCGCCTACGGTATAACCGGCGATGGCCATGGCTTCAATCACGGAATGGGGATCACCTTCCAGCACACTACGATCCATAAAAGCGCCGGGATCTCCCTCATCCGCATTGCAGATTACGTATTTCTGGTCTCCTTGGGCTTTCATGGTAAGTTCCCATTTCAAACCGGTAGGAAATCCGGCGCCGCCCCGTCCCCGGAGACCGGAATCTTTCAATATTTGTACAATCTGTTCCGGGGTCATCTCAGTAACTGCCTTTGCCAAAGCAGTATACCCATCTCTAGCAATATACTCTTCAATGGCTTCCGGATTGATTAACCCCACATTACGCAGGGCAATCCGTACTTGATGGCGGAAAAAAGGAATATCTTTATATTCCGGCAATGGTTCCGAGGAAGTCGGCGGAGTGTACATCAGTCTTTTCACATATCGGCCTTTGACTAAATGCTCTTCCACGATTTCCTTAACATCATCAACAGAAACTTTTTGATAGAAAATGCCTTCCGGGTAGATGACCATAACCGGCCCCAGATCACAAGTGCCGATACATCCTGTTTCTACCACCTTAACCTCTTCTGTCAAATCCCGGTTCTTAATTTCTTTTTTAAACTCATTTAAGACTCCTTTACAACCCGAGGAGATACAGCCGGCTCCACCACAGATTAGGACATGGCAGCGATATAAATCCATCTTTTCGACCTTCCTTCGTAAAATCATCATAAAACTTTTGCACAAGGACTTATTTTAATAGTTTTTACAAAACCCACTAGCACGCGTAAGGCGCTCGTCCCCTTCGTTGATGTATTTTCGCATATATTCCACCACAGCAGGAGCAGTAAGCGGGACCTCCTTCAATACCATACATAATTCCCTGGTGTCAAAAGTGAATGTATGATGCTCTCTTTGATGAAGATAAACAAAACTCACTCCCGGATTGGCCACTATTAAAGAGACTATAGTCTCGCTTATCTCTCCCAGAGGAGGCTTATCCCAATGACTCAACTGAAAAGTAGCTATGATTCGTGTTCCCACCCCGCATTGGGAATGAACAGTAACATCACCGCCGCATCTGACAGCCGCAGCTTGAAAAAGAGGCAAGCCTAACCCGATCCGGCGGGTCTTACGTGTTGTATAAAACGGATCGAAAACTCTTTCCAGTTCTTCAGTGGTCATTCCCTTACCGTTATCTCTAATTTCTATCGTCATCCGATCTTCGCTGGTCCGTTCGGTAATGATAACCTCTATCAGATCCGCTCCTGCCCGCAATGAATTTTGGGCAAGATCTAAAATATGAAGGGAGAGTTCTTTCATGAGCTACTCCTGCCGACTTTGTGCTTGATTTCACAAATTTCCTGAAAAGAAATTACCCTTTATTCTTGTATCGCTCCAGAATTTCCGGGATCTTTTCCGGTGTCAAGCGCCCGTAAACGTCTTCATCGATTGTTAAGACAGGAGCCAATCCACAGGCGCCCAGGCAACGGGTGATGGATAGAGTAAACATACCGTCATCCGTTGTATCACCAACCTTGATCCCCAGATTCTCTTCGAGCGTTTCAACGAGAGCAGCCGCTCCCTTCACATAACAGGCGGTACCCAGACATACTCCGATGTTGTATTTTCCTTGTGGTTTCAGGGAAAAGAACGAATAAAACGTAACCACTCCATAGACTTCACTTAAAGGAACACCTAAACCTTCGGCGATTCTGATCTGAACATCTTTGGAGAGATAGCCGAAGATGAGCTGGGCCTGGTGAAGAACCGGAATCAAAGCGCCCGGCATATCCTTATACTGTGCAATTACTTCATCCAATCTTTGATACCGATAATCCAAGTCTTGATCGCGACAACAACATTCTGACATATCTGCTCCTCCTCATGTATTTTAAGTTACCCCAAAATTGAGGTTATCATTTTTTTCACCTAGATGCAACATTTACGGTGGCATTTTCCAACATTTATCATGTTAACAAACTGTTACATTCCTGTTATTTTTCTTCAACGAGCATGTCCCTCCTGGCACATGAGGAGGGGCAGGAAGGAAAAGGCCAGCTTACGCAGTAGGTTCGTCGTATGGCTTGATTATTCCCTTAGCAGTAAATAGAGGCGGCCTCCTGCTTCAAAGGTGGGCAAATCAGTGCCTAACAGAACTATCCCTTCCTCCTTGGCCTTTTTTATTGTTTCTCGGCCGGGGATGGCGCCGGCGGTGAATAGAATCGCGGCCAGGTTGCGTAAGAGGGCGACAGCAACTACATTAACATGGGTCTGGATGGTCAACCAGATCTGGCCCTCTTGGGCGTGCCCCGCGACATCGCTTAACAGATCCGAGACATATCCTCCTGCGCAATCCTGTTCCAGTCCTTCTTGGCCCCATATTACAGTGCAGTTCAACTTCTCCGCTACTTCTTTAAGTTTCATTGTTTTTTCTCCTTGTCAAGGTATACAAGGTATATAAAAAAATACGACAATTCTTCTTGAATATCCTGCCTTGCGCAGCGGACATGAAGAATTATCGTATTTACCGGTTAGAGAGTGCGCCTTCATTCCTGGTGAATGAAGGCGTTAAACCCTTTCGTTCCTAATTCTGCTTTAAGTTTATCGGCGTTCACCGGATTAGCAAAGGCTCCGACCTGTATGTAACAGGGAATCCCTTTGCTGACATAAACCGGATACCCTTGGGCGTCAAGAAGATCCGCAGTAGACAAAGCCTGTTCTCTGGATTGAAAAGGTCCGATTCGCACCTTATATGTTACTGCTGTCCCATTGCTTACTTGCGCTTCATGACCGGATGCGCTAAAGTTCTGATCAACAAAGTCTTGAAGGGGTGGTAGATCAGCGGTTTGCAGCGGCTCATTGAGTCCCTGCACCGGAGAGAAAGGTTCCTCATGTACCCAATCCTTAAATAAAGTGCCGAAGATCACCCCTAATGAAATGGCAAGAAAGGCGAAGAAGACAAGACCGGCGACTTTGGTCAAGAGTGTAGTTAACGCTTTGACCTGGCGTTTCTCCAAAATCATCCCTCCCTAAACCAATAGTATTGCTCTCTTTAATGTTACGATCTTGCAAGAAAAATATTCCTGAAACTTCTCAAATCAGGGGAAAAGTTTCGTCGGTCGGAAAATGCGTTGCCGGTCAGTCGCGCATTCTATATGTACGTACACTAACGGTTTACTCTTTAACCCTTTTTATTTCCGCTCCCAAATTATTCAGTTTATCTTCAATCCTTTCGTACCCACGGTCAATGTATTGGACTCCTTCCAGAAGAGTCTCGCCCTCCGCCGCCATCCCGGCCAAAACCAGAGCAGCTCCGGCCCGGAGGTCGGGGGCTACAACTGCGGCGCCGGTTAAGCGAGGCACTCCTTTAACAATGGCGCTCCTTCCCTCCACTCTGATATTTGCTCCCATCCGGACCAATTCATCCACATATCGGAACCGGCCGCCAAATACATTCTCTGTTAAGAGACTCGTCCCGGTAGCAAGAGTAAGGGTCGCCGTCATTTGCGGCTGAATGTCCGTGGGAAAACCCGGATAGGGCAAAACTACCACATCAATGGGAGAGATTCGCTTCTCCATTTTCACCCTGATGGACTCATCGTGAACTGAAATGTCCGCACCTGCTTCACGTAGTTTTGCGGTCAAGGCCTCAATATGTTCGGGGATTACATCATTTACCGTGATATCGCCGGCGGTAATTACCGCAGCCAACATAAACGTTCCTGCTTCGATCCGGTCGGGAATGACCGTATAGTCAATAACATTAGGGCGTAAAGCGGAAACACCCTCGATTCGGATCATATCCGTTCCCGCACCGCGGATCTTGGCGCCGAGACGGTTATAGAAGTTTTGCTCTTCAATAATCTCCGGTTCTTTTGCGGCATTCCTGATGATGGTTGTTCCCTTGGCCATGATCGCCGCAGCCATTATGTTTTCCGTAGCGCCAACACTTGGAAAGTCCAGATGAATATCAGCGCCTTTCAACTGATCAACTTGTACATAAACATAACCGTGCTCCTCAACCACTTCAGCGCCTAAAGCCTGAAAACCTTTGAGATGGAGGTCAATGGGTCTTTGCCCAATCACGCAGCCACCGGGTTGAAAAAGTTTAACCTTTTTGACTTTAGTTAAGAGAGGACCCATAACTTGTACGGATGCTCTCATCTCCTTAACCAGTTCATCAGGGGCTGAATAAAACGAAACATGCTTCGGTTTAATTCTCAGCACCGTCTGGTCCGCCCAAGACACCTCGGCTCCCAAACCACGCAAGACCTTGATCATGGTTAAGACATCTTTGATTTGAGGAACATTTCTGATTATACATTCGTTCTCCGCCAATAAAGAGGCGGCCATTAGCTTCAGTACGGCATTTTTTGCTCCGCTAATCTTCACCTCTCCGGCAAGACGGAGACCTCCGGTTATGATGAGTCGCTCCACCCAAGTCACCTCCAAGCAGTCCGGAGGAAATATCACTTTTTTTATAGAGACAGTAGATAGTTTATGCAGTTTTTTAGGCCTTGTGACAGCAAGCTTGTCCTTGATTGGCCTAACATCAGGATTGAACCGGCCTGGAGGTTGGATCCACCCGCCTCGTACATACTTTCCCCTGTACGCTTCCTTAATATGAATCCTTAGCCTCTCGCGAGATATTCATCAGTATTCCAATGGAAACTAGAGTAGTCCATAACGAAGATCCGCCGGCACTAAGTAAAGGAAGAGTAATACCGGTCGCCGGAAGGGTTGAGGTTACCACGGCAATATTGATCAGGGCTTGTATGACCAGCCAAGAGGTGATGCCGATGGCCAGCATACTACCATAAGGGTCATCAACGGCCATGGCGATCTTATAACCGCGCCATGCTAGCAAGAAAAAGGCCAGCAGAATAAGTAAGGCGCCGATTAAGCCGAGTTCTTCGCCTAAAACCGCATAGATATAATCGGTATGCGCCTCCGGAAGATAGAAGTATTTCTGCCTGCTTCTGCCCAACCCTAAACCGAAAAAGCCACCGGAACCTATGGCAATTAGACTTTGCATGATCTGCCAGCCGTCTCCTTTGGGATCACGCATCGGATCAAGGAAGGTAATAAGCCGGCGTAATCTATAAGGTTCTTTAAGAATTAGGATAATCCCTGCTCCCAAAGATAAAAAGCCAATCAAAGATAAGTGCATCAGCCTGGCTCCTGCTGTAAACAGCATGACCAGGAAGATACTAAAAACTACAATGGTGGTTCCCAAATCGGGTTCTAACATGATGAGGCCGCTGATGACCGCAGTAAAAAAAAGTGGAACAGCGATCCCAATCAGAAAGCTCTTTACTTCAGAGCCGATTTCCGTTAAGTAATGAGCTAGGACAAAGATCAAAGTTAACTTGGCGAACTCCGATGGCTGAAAATTGAATAAGCCCAGATTTATCCAGCGTCTGGCGCCGTTGATCTCCTCACCGAAAATCAGGACCAATACTAAGAAGATCGGGGCCAGAATAAGGAAGAGTCCGGTCATACTCCGAAAACGGTGATAATCGAAGTTAATGGTCGTCATCAAGAGAACTATGCCAAAAACTCCATAAATCAATTGCCTTTTACCAAAATAAAAAGGATCTTGACCATTTGTTAAGGTTAAAGCCCGCGGCGCACTGGCGCTGGTAACCATAATCACGCCAAAAGTCAGTAAAATCAAGGTGATGACGAGGATAAACAAGTCCGGTGTTTTCTGTTTCAATACTTCACCCCCATTCCGCACTGGTTGACCACGACCTCTATCTACCATCCATACCCCACCAAGCCCAGGATGGCCAGTAAGGCGCTGATAATCCAGAACCTAACCACAATCTTGCTTTCCACCAATCCGCTCAGCTCATAATGGTGATGTAAAGGACTCATCCGGAAAACACGCTTGCCGGTAAGACGAAAGGATACTACTTGGATGATGACGGAAAGCGCTTCCGCAACAAAGACACCTCCCACAATCGGAAGGAAAAAGGCGTTTCCCGAGAGAATGCCCAAGGCGCCCAAGGCTGCTCCCAAGGCCAAGGAGCCGGTATCACCCATAAATACTTGCGCAGGTGGTGAATTAAACCAGATGAAACCGATACAGGCCCCAACAAGGGCGGCGGCAAAAGCGCTCAAGGCAAAATCTTTTTCTAAAAAAGCCATGATTCCTAAAGCTATAGCCGTACTGACACTGGTACCGGCCCCCAGGCCATCCAGCCCGTCTGTTAAGTTCACCGCATTGGTCATGGCCACCATGACAAAGACAACGAAAATGAAGGTCCAGACCGGATTGATAAATGGAAGATGCCGATTGGTAAACGGGATTTGCATAGTATCTATCGTACCTGATTGGATCAGATAGATCCCTAAAAGCCCGGCCAAGAGGACTTGGGCAATCAGCTTATGTCGAGCTTTTAAGCCTAAGGATTGATGTTTCATAATAATCAGCGCATCATCGAGTAGACCGACGGCGCCATAAGCCAATGTTAAAAAGAGACACCAGCGTATGGTGGTAGGCCATGGACGGTTAACGCCGGCGATCGCTCCGGCCAGGACGCCGCCGATGATCAAGATCCCCCCCATAGTTGGAGTGCCCGCTTTGCTCAGATGGCTCTGAGGGCCTTCCTGGCGAATATTCTGTCCGAATTTCAAGTCATGTAAGAGTTTAATAGCGTATGGACCTAAAATGATTACTACCAAAAACGCGGTGATTCCCGCAACAAACAATCCCATCCATGGATAGACCATCATCATAATGACCTCCCTCATCTTAGCAAGGTCCTGTCCTGTGCTCGACCGGCATAACGGGGAATAATTTGCCCATTCGGGTGGCAGTCCACATTTTTGAAATACCCGTTAAAGCCTATGGGATGAGCGGTAACGGACCGGAGTTATAACTGCTATGCTAAATGTGATAAAAGCGCAGATACGATCTCTTCCATCTGCATTCCTCTGGATCCTTTAATCAATATGGCATCTCCTGGTGATATATATGCAAGAAGGTCGTCCAGTAAATCACTTTTCTTCTGATAGTGCCGGGCAATGAGGGGCTCTCCTTGCACTGCGGAGACCATTTCGACCGAGTGCGGGCCTAGGGTGAACAGGGCTGAACAACCACAGGCGGCTACGGCCCGACCGACTTCCCGATGGGCTTCTCGGCTGAACTCCCCTAATTCCAGCATGTCCCCGAGGACGGCAACTCTGCGGGTAATTTGTTCTTGATCCGCCAACACTTTTAGAGCGGCTTTGACCGATGATGGACTGGCATTATAGGTGTCGTCAATAATGATAATTCCCTTATTTTCTATAATGCGCAGCCTCTTTTCCATCTCTGGAAGCGCCGCAAAAACCTGACTGAACTCCGGGGGCGTTATGCCCAGCGTTAGGCCTACGGTCACGGCAGCTAAAGCATTCATTACATTATGTTCCCCCGGCAAGGGAAGGAAGAAGGAGAACCGTCCCCACTTACCATCGGTCATAATCAGTTGACCGGCGCGCGCGGGCGGGTGCGAACGGGCGATCTCCACTGCTCTTAAGTCCAAAATCTCCGCTTTTCTTCCATAAAAGTAAGTTCTTCCCAAAAATAAGCTTTGCATCGCGGCAACCAGTGGATCGTCTCCGTTCAAAATTGCCGTACCATTCGCCGGAAGAGCCGTAATTAACTCCGCCTTTGCCTCGGCGATCGCCTGTTTTGAGCCAAGCAATTCCAGGTGGGTAAGGCCTACATTGGTGATTACTCCGATGGTTGGTTCGGCGATCCGAGCCAAGTAAGAGATCTGCCCTCTTCCCCTCATTCCCATCTCAACCACAACTGCTTCGGTAGACTGGTTCATCTCAAGAAGAGTTAAGGGCAAGCCAATTTCGTTATTAAAATTTAATTTAGTCTTAACCACCTGATATTTAAGGCCTAAGACCGTGGCAATCAGTTCTTTGGTAGTAGTTTTTCCATTGCTCCCGGTCACCGCGATCACCGGAATCCGGAAACGTCTGCGGTGAAATCTTGCTAGATCCCCGAGCGCAACTAAGGTATCGGGAACCTTGATCACACTGACCTCCGGGGGCATGGGAACATCTTTCGCCGTGATTACGGCGGAGGCTCCGGCGGAGACGGCCTGGGCGATAAAATCGTGACCGTCAAAGTTCTCACCCTCCAACGCCAGGAAGAGGTCGTGCGGTCTGACCTTTCTGCTGTCGGTGCAAACTCCGTAAATAGTTTCTTTTCTCCGCTCCTCTCCAGTCAGCAGCCGACCGCCGGTGGCGGTCAATATTTCATCTATAGTAAAACTAGCCATTATACCTCTCCTTTAAAGCTGCGGAAGCTACTTCCCGGTCATCAAAATACACGGTTTCTCCGGCCAAAACTTGGTAATTCTCATGGCCTTTACCTGCAATCACCACCAGATCGCCGGGTTCGGCCATGAAGATCGCCTCCTCGATGGCGTTTTTCCGATCGAGAACAATTTTGTACTTCTTTACCTGTTGAGAGTCGATAAAACCCTCTTCAATCTCTGCGGCGATGGCGGCCGGATCTTCCGAGCGCGGGTTATCATTGGTAATGATCGAAAAATCACTGTACCGGGCAGAAATCCTGCCCATGATTGGACGTTTGCCCCGGTCACGGTCTCCACCGCAACCAAATACAGTGATTAACCGCTTTTTTGTTAGGCTGCGCGCTGTACGAAGCAGATTTTCCAATCCATCGGGTGTATGGGCATAGTCGATCACAACGGTAAAATCTTTACTCTCCGGTATGGTTTGGAAACGGCCTGGGATATAAGAGACACTTTCCAATCCTCTCTTGATAGCCTCCGGATCAATGCCTAAAGCCAGAGCGCAGCCAGCGGCGGCTAAGGCATTGTAAATATTAAAATCCCCAATTAAGTTTAGTCTAAGCTTAAGGCGGCCATTGGGGATCACTAGGTTGAATTCGGTATGTTTCATACTTCTCTTGATCTGCTCCGCCCGGACCTGCGCTGATGTGGATAGGCCATAAGTGAGGACAGAAGCAACCGTGTTTTTGATGATCTCCGCACTGTGCGGGTCATCGAGGTTAATTACGGCAAAAGCCTCTTTGGAGAGTTTTTGAAAGAAACTGGATTTCACTTGAAAATATTCGCTAAAGGTATGATGATAATCCAAGTGGTCTTGAGTAATATTGGTAAAAACTCCCCCGGCAAAATCAAGTCCGCCAATTCGTTCTTGGGCGATGGCGTGAGATGATACTTCCATGACCACGTATTCCAGTTTTTCCTGAACCATCTGGGCAAACAATTCTTGTAATTCCAGGGTCCCGGGTGTGGTATTCTTGGCTGACCGGACCTTCTTCCCTAAAATGTTACAGATTGTTCCCAGCAAACCAGTATTTTTACCGGCAGTCTCCAAAATGGACTTGATCAAAAAAGTAGAGGTGGTTTTCCCATTAGTGCCGACCACCCCGATGAGTTTTAAGTGAGAAGCGGGTTTCTGATAAAAGGTATTACCAATGGAAAACAAGAGTTTACGGGTATCCGCCACTGTAACCAGACAGACAGTGCCATCAGGCAAACCCATTGTTTCACTTAACTCAATACTAGCCCGGGCTTCTGCCTCTTCATTCACCATCACAGCAAGCGCGCCCCGGGATACCGCATCCATAATATAATTATGACCGTCTATCTCCGCGCCTTTTACCGCGATAAACAAAGAACCGGGCTTTGCTTCTCTGGAATCCTGTACCACGGAGTTTATTTCCAGATCTAAATTGCCTTGCACATTAAGAAGAGGCAAATCCTTTAATAGCTCTCGCAATTTCATGTCATTCACCACCCAAAGCTTTATTGGCAATTATCATAATATAATTATTATTACCATATTTTTCTTTGATAATCCATATATTTCTCTAGCTGCTTATTCAAGAGTGGGGGTAAAGTAAACGCTGACCGTCATGCCAGGCGCCAACCTGGCGCCCGGGGGTGGGATTTGTTCCACGGCCAAGCCTTCCCCGTTGCTCACCATCATCAATCCTAGGCTTTTTAACACTTCTGCTGCTTTCTGTGTGGATAATCCGGTTAAATCCGGTACCAACACTGTAGACTCGTTCCCATTATACTTGGCCTCAGCATCCAAGTAAAGCAAGATTCTGGTATTAGGTGGGACAAAAGCCCCGGCCTTTGGATTCTGTTCCATAATGTATTCCCCCTGGCCAATCTCCTGCCAGGAAAAGCCGAGAGACTTAAGGATATTTTTTGCTTCTTCCCTGGTGAGGCGAAGAATGTTCGGTACAACCTTATATGCGGTTTCCGCGTTATATAGCTTACCTTCTTCATTAACCTTGGGAGGAACTCCCAGATAGTGAAGGATATCCCTGGCCACGGCGGCAAAAACAGGAGCGGCGATTACTCCTCCATATTTGACTTGAGCTTGGGGTTCATCTAAGATCACAAGCATGGCCAATTTCGGATCGTCGACCGGAGTAAAACCAAGAAAAGAAGCGATCCTCCCTTGTCCATAGATCCCGCCCACCGGCTTCTGAGCGGTACCGGTCTTCCCGGCCACACTGTAGCCGAGGATTTGCGCTCTGTTTCCGGCGCCATTCACCACCACTGATTCCAGGATGGCCTTCAGCTCAGTGCTGGTTCTTTCCGAAATAACCTGGGTAATTACTTTCTTCTCAAATTTTCTAATCAATTCACCTTCCGGGGTTCGAATCTCCTTCACCAAACGTGGTTCCAAAAGATAACCTCCGTTCGCTATAGCGGACAAAGCCCTGACGAGCTGGATGGGAGTGACGGAAATCCCTTGTCCAAACCCGATAGTGGCCAGTTCAACATTTTTGACTCGCGCCGGCGGAGGGACAATTCCTAAAGCCTCCCCTGGAAAGTCGATATTTGTCTGTTTGCCAAAGCCGAACTTATCCAAGTATTGATAGAATTTTTCTTTGCCCAGACGTAAGGCGATGGTGGCAAAAACAGGATTACAAGAATTCTCAGTCGCCTCCACAAATGTTTGGCTACCGTGTCCTCCGGCGCGCCAACAACGCAGTCTCCTGTCCTCTACCACAATAAATCCAGGGTCAAAGAAAACCGAATCACGATGAACCACCCCTTCTTCCAAGGCAGCGGCAGCCGTGATAATCTTAAAAGTAGACCCCGGTTCATACTGATCGGTTAAAGGCCAGTTTCTTCTATTGGCTACCGGGTAATCATTGTACTGATTAGGATCAAAACCGGGGTAATTGGCAAGCGCCAATAATTCACCAGTCATGGGATCCATGATCACAATTGTTCCCCTTTGGGCGCCTTGTTCTAAAACGGCCTTTTCGATTTCCCGTTCGGCAATGTGTTGGATATGATCGTCTATGGTCAATACCACACTCAGTCCGTTTTTGGGCGGAATATAGCGCCGCGCCCCCAAAGGAATATGTTGACCTTTGGAATCAAATTCTGCCTGCTCACTTCCTGGTACTCCTCTTAGAGTGACATCATAAAACTTTTCAATTCCTTCCAGTCCTTGGTTGTCAATCCCGGCAATCCCGATAATACTGCCAGCCAGTGAACCTTGTGGATAATACCTTTGCGCCTTAGGCGACACCTCAATCCCGGGTAATCTGGCGTCCAGGATAGCCCGGGCCTCACTGGGAGTAGCTTTCCGTTTGAGCCATTCGAAAGAGGAATTTTTCGTCAGCGTCCGGTAGACTTTTTCCATGGGTAAACCGAGAATTTCCGCCACAGTTTTCGCCGTCTCTTCCGCCTTCTTAACCTGGGGTGGGATGGCATACACGCAATCGGCGTCAAAACTGATGGCCAAAGGGCGGAGTTTACGATCGAGAATCATTCCTCTTTTAGAATCAATCGGCACTTCCCTTAAGCGTTGTTCTTCAGCCAGTTCTTGAAAGAATCCGGCCTTCACAACTTGAATAAAGAAAAGACGACCTATTAACACTCCGAAAAAACCAAAGATACATAAGAGGAGAACGGTCGTCCGTCTTTTTAAGGTGAGTTTGTTAAATCCCTGCACCGGGACACCCCCATCGTCGCCTTAATATTCAATTCTGTCGGTGGCCATCGCCCGCCCCAAGCCTGAAATCCATCGACTGATTCCACCAGCTAACCCTGTACTTCGCCCGTCGGTTTCCTGGCGAAGCCCTGCCGTTAGTTCGTATAAAGGAATTTCTACTTCCTCCAGTCGCACTTGGGTTAAGGAGTAATCTGCAGAAAGGTTGCTGATCTCTGCCGACCGTAGCATACCAAATTTGGCAGTTGCTACACTTTCTACTCTTTCATAGGAACTCAAACCCGCCAACTCAAATCGCAATTGCCCCAATTCTTTATCGAGCGCTTCCAGTTTAGTCTGGGCCTGCTCCAGGCGTAACTGGGTTTGGGCCAGTAACGCCTGGATAATTGAGTTGACAGTCATCAAGGAAAGGAGCAGGCCGGAAACAACCAACCAACGTCTTACTTGCTCTTTATTTATTCGTCTTCGTGTAATTCTCCTTGTTTGTTTGGAAGAAAAATATTCCTCATTCAACTTTCTGGCTTCCGCTGAGATCATCTTTATGCTCTCTCCTTTAGCGCTAGACCAGTTTGCGAAGGGCTCTTAGCTTCGCGCTTCTGCTTCTTGGGTTCTGGTCCAGCTCCGTTTTTTGAGGCGAGACCGGACGGGAAGTTAAGATCTCCACCTGCCGGTTCCGTCCGCCACAAACACAGACCGGCAGTTCCGGAGGGCACAAACAAGCCCTGGCCTTCTCCTGAAATATCCGTTTAACTAGGCGATCCTCCAATGAGTGAAAGGAGATGACCACCAGGCGTCCTCCGGGGGAAAGTCTTTTGATCGCGGCGTTCAAGCCCTCTTCTAAAGCTTCTAATTCTTGATTTATGTAAATCCGTAAAGCCTGAAAAGTCCTCCGAGCCGGATGCGGACCTGTTCTTCTGGCCCTGGCTGGGATAGCCGCCTTAATGATCTCAACCAACTCTCCAGTGGTCCGGATCGGTTTTTTTTCTCGTTCTTTTACAATGAATTCGGCAATCCTGGAGGCCCAGCGCTCCTCGCCATAAACTCTGATTATCTCGGCAATTGTTCTTTTTTCCGCTGTATTGATGAGTTCAGCAGCGGAGACTCCTGAGTTTCGGTCCATCCTCATATCCAAAGGCGCATCCTGCCAGTAGGAGAAACCCCGTTCTCCCTTATCCAGCTGAAGGGAGGAGACCCCCAGATCAAAAAGGATTCCATCCACGGTAGGGATGCCTTCCCGGTCCAGATATTCTTCGAGATGTCTGAAGTTACCAAGACAAAAAACTATTCTGCCGGGGTACTCTCCCAGCTTTGCTTTGGCAATGGACAGCGCTGTTTCATCTTGATCAATACCGATAATTGTTCCGCCAGGCCCAAGCGCCTGGGCAATCAGAGCGGCGTGCCCACCCAGGCCTAAAGTACCATCCAGGAAGATCTCACCGGGTTGAGGATTAAGATACGCCAGAACCTCAGTAGACAGGACTGGTATGTGTAGCTCCTTTTCCATCCTAGCACCCTTCTTTGGTTTGAAAACAATAAACCACGGCCAACCATAGACTGGTCTTAAATGCCAAGACCGATGATTTTTTCCGCCAAAGCTTCATAAGATTCTTCCGCTTTCTGTGAGTATTCTTCCCAAATCTCTTTGGCCCATATTTCAATTCTGGTCGAAACACCAAGGATATATAGATCTCTTTGTATTAGCGCATGTTCTCTCAAGTGTTGAGGAAGGGAAACCCGCCCTTGCTTGTCCGGTTCACAATCCACCGCCCCGGAGAAGAACAGGCGAACAAAGGCTCTGGTATCAGCCTGAGTGGTGGGTAATGTTTTCATTTTCTCCTCCAAGTTCCGCCACTCGGACAATGGATACACAAAGAGCGAACGGTCAAGACCGCGGGTGATTATGAAACGCTCTCCCAGCCCCTCCCGTAGTTTGGCCGGAATGATGAGACGTCCTTTGTCATCCAGGGAGTGTTGAAACTCTCCCATAAACAAACTCGCTCACCTCAAATTCACCACTTCGCTCCATTTCGCTCCACTTTGTACCCTATGTTAACCATAATGCTCCATTTTTCTAGATTTGTCAAGGGTTTTTTCTAAATTTATCAGGGAAAAACAGGTAGAAAAATAAATAAATAAAAAAACCTCTAGCTAGAGGCTTTTTTCATTTCCGGTCAGGACCGAAACGAATAATAATAGCAAACCGACAAAGATTAACACGTCCAAAGTATTGGGAAGAACCAAACACTTTATGAACTCCACCATGGTAAGGCCGCAGAGAAGAATTCTACCCATACGCTTAAAGTGATAAAAGGGATTCATGAGGCGCCCCCTTTCCGGATGTTCATCATCAATGTCGAAAAACTCTGAGCTAAAGACAGTTAAGCACTCAAGCCCAAGGCCTGACATATTATATGAAAAAAACCCGGTCTATGGTTCCGGGTCGAGGCGCGCAAGCCTTAGTAGTCGTGCGGTAAAAATAGAAAAACCGAGAATCCTCGGTTCTTTTGTGGCCTAATCATCAGAGCAGAGACCTCTGATGATTAAGCTTCTTACAGGCGCGTGTCAGGCACGTGTCCTTATTCCGATTTTTCCTGTGCACAGAGGACCGCTTTACGGGAAAGATTGATCCTGCCCAGTTTGTCAATTTCCGTAACTTTTACCAAAATTTCATCGCCCACTCGCGCCACATCTTCCACTTTGGCGACACGATCTTTGTCCAATTGTGAGATATGAACCAATCCCTCTTTCCCAGGGAGAATCTCCACAAAAGCCCCGAAATTCATGATCCTGGTCACCTTGCCCAGATAAGTGGCGCCTACTTCCACATCTCTAGTTAAACGTTCGATATGGGCTTTGGCTTTTTCGGCGGCTGCTTGGTCAACTGAGGAGATAAAGACTCTCCCGTCGTCTTCTATATCAATCTCTACGCCGGTCTCCTCAATAATCTTTCTAATCATTTTTCCGCCTGGCCCAATTACATCCTTGATTCGATCAGGATCAATCGACATGGTCAGCATGCGGGGAGCGTAAGGCGACAATTCCGGACGGGGCTCCGTAATGGTTTCACTCATTTTGTCCAGAATAAAGAGTCTTCCTTTCTTGGCTTGGGCTAAAGCTTGCTCCAGAACTTCCTTGGTAATCCCGGAGATTTTAATATCCATCTGGATGGCGGTGACTCCGTCCCTGGTGCCGGCGACTTTAAAATCCATATCGCCCAAGTGATCCTCTAAACCTTGAATATCGGTGAGCACGGCAAATTTATCCTGATACTTAACAAGTCCCATGGCTATACCGGCCACCGGTTTCTTAATCGGCACACCCGCGTCCATCAAAGCCAAAGTACTTCCACAGATACTAGCCTGGGAAGTGGAGCCGTTTGACTCGAGAACCTCGGAGACTACGCGTATGGTATAGGGAAATTCCTCTTCGGACGGAATCACCGGCAGTAAAGCCCTTTCCGCCAGGGCGCCGTGTCCAATCTCGCGTCGGCCGGGACCACGCACCGGTCTCACCTCTCCTACACTAAACGCAGGGAAGTTATAGTGGTGTATATAGCGTTTGGTCTCCTCTTCCCCCAAACCGTCCAGGATCTGTTCCTCACTGCACCGGCCAAGAGTGGCCACGGAGAGCACTTGGGTTTGTCCACGGGTAAAAAGACCGGAACCGTGCGCGCGCGGGAGAATACCAACTTCACTGGAGATTGGCCTGATTTCATCAAGTTTTCTTCCGTCCACCCGGATGCCTTCCTCGATAATCATTTGGCGGACTGCGTCCTTGATGATCCCATCCAGCACTTCGGCGATGTCTTTTACCTTAAGCGCATACTCTTCTTCCCCCAACTTCTCCTGGAAAAACAGGTGAGTTTCTTCCTTAACCTGCTCGATTT
>DATCJV010000200.1:0-28479 GCA_036562625.1 Bacillota bacterium
CTCAACTCCGGAAGAAAGACCAGGCGGAAATGATCCGGAGCCGGCCAGTTAAATCCGGTTCCCTGTACCAACAGGACCTTTTCCTGTAAGAGTAGGTCCAAGATGAATTTTTGGTCGTCAGTCACTTGAAAGCGGCGAGTATCAAGCCGGGGAAACATATAAAAAGCTCCCTGCGGTTTAGTACAAGAGAGGCCGGGAATGGAATTGATGGCCTCATAAGCAAAGTCTCTTTGTTCTCTGAGCCGTCCCCCGGGCGCCACCAGATCATTTATACTTTGATAACCACCCAAAGCAGTTTGAATCGCATATTGAGCAGGCACATTACTGCAAAGCCGCATAGAGGCTAAGATCCGTAATCCCTCCAGATAATCCTCGGCCCCCTCTTTCTTACCGCTGATTACCATCCAGCCAACCCGAAAACCGGCAATCCGGTGTGATTTGGAGAGTCCATTGAAAGTAATGAAAAGGACCTCATCGGAGAGGGAGGCGGTGGAGGTATGTTTGACCCCATCGTACAGAATCTTGTCGTATATTTCGTCTGAAAAGACGATGAGCTCATGTTCGGCGGCGAGATCCACAATTTTCTGAAGGATTTCCACCGGGTAAACCGCGCCCGTTGGATTATTCGGGTTAATCAAAACAATCCCCTTGGTCTTCGGAGTAATCTTGCTTCTGATATCTTTCAAATCCGGGTACCAGTCCGCCTGCTCATCACAGAGGTAGTGCACGGCCGTTCCGCCCGCCAGGTTCACCGCAGCCGTCCATAACGGATAGTCCGGCGCCGGAATTAAGATTTCATCTCCGTTGTCCAATAACCCCTGCATGGCTTGGACAACCAATTCACTGACCCCATTTCCAATGTAAATATCGTCCATTCTTACCCCCGGGATCCCCTTCTCCTGGCAATAATGGACAATGGCTTTCCGGGCGGGGAAGATCCCCTTGGAGTCACTGTACCCCGTGGCGTTTGGCAGGTTCAAGATCACATCACGAATGATCTCATCCGGAGCCGTCAAGCCGAAAGGCGCTGGATTACCAATATTTAATTTGATGAGTTTATGGCCTTCCTCCTCCATACGGGTGGCTTCTTCCAACACAGGTCCCCGAATATCATAACATACGTTCTCCAGTTTACTTGATTTCTTAAACACACGCATTCTTCTTCCTCCTCAAATATGACCTCCATACGTATGACGGACTGCGTTGCACAGAGTTCGCCCCCGCCACCCGTATAAAGCAAAATTCTTAAAACCACCGTAATTTATTCATTTTATATTAATTTAATCATTAAAGTCCAGTTATTGTAGGCTCTGGATTACCTCCCCGATGATCTTAATTCCTGTTTCAATCTGTTCCAGATTCACCCGGGAAATCCCCAATCTGAACGCATTCTCTCCTCCCCCGTTGGTATAAAATATATCACCCGGCATATAGAGAACATTTCTTTTATAACACTCCCGCAATAGAAGACGGGCGTTAACCCCTGCCAATTCCACGAAGATATGCAGGCCGCCTTCTCCCCAAATCCGGGTGGCCGGAATGTATTGTCGGGCCAGGTGGACAGCGCGGTCATGCCGTTCCTTATAGACTTTCCGCGCTTTCTTCAGGTACCTTTCAAAGTAGCCGTTCTGGAGGTACTCGTAGAGAATGGCCTGGTCCGGAAAGGAAGTATGAATATTGGCGCTCCGTTTTACGCTCTCCAGATAAGAAATTAGTTTGGCATCACCGATTACCCAGCCAATCCGTAACCCGGGAAAGAGAATCTTGGAAAAACTCCCGATATAAACTACACCATTTCCCTTACCGGCCAGTGCAATTAAAGGCGCCACATGGGATCCGGAAAAACGCAGTTCTTCATTGAAACCATCCTCAATAATGGGCACCTGATAGTCGGTGAAGATTTTCAAGATTTCCACGCGTTTTTCCGGAGACATCACAAGTCCGGTGGGATTATGATATGAAGGAATCAGAAAACCGGCCTTGATCCCGCCACCGGCCAAGAGCTTCTTTAATTCCTCAACGCAGATTCCGTCCTCTCTCATTTCTACGCCACAGATCCGCAGCCCCGCCAGGTTCATAATTTTAATGGCTGTATTATGAGTAGGATTCTCGCAGACTATCCGGTCACCCCTGTGCAGCAAAGCGGAGAGCACCAGGTTAAACCCTTCCGTAAATCCATTAGTGATTATAATATCCTTTCCGGCCGGGTTTAACCCTTTGTTCTTCATGTATTCCATAATATATTCCATTAATTGCTTGTAACCTTTAGCGTATCCGTAATTTAACAATTTAGCGCCTTCCAAGGAGAACCGCTGCAGGAAAGATCGTTTAAAATCTTCTACCCCAAAAAGGGAAGGATCCGGGGCAATACTTTTAAAAGAGATCATCCCCTTCTCCCATTTTAACTCCTTTTTTTCAATGTCTAATTCTGCAGCCAGCCTGGCATAGTCCGTCACCAGCTTTTCCCAGGTTAGAACCAGCCCGGCTTCGGGTTTAACCTCGGTAAATGAAACAAAAGCTCCACGCCCTTTCTCCAGCAGAATAAAGCCGTCATCTTCCAGGTACTGATAAGCGGAGATCACCGAATTTCTACTGACTTTCAGCATCTCCGCCAGCTCTCTGGTGGAAGGGAGTTTTACCCCCGGTTGCAAAAGACCGGTCAAGATCATTTTTTTGATATAATCCTTAATCTGTAAATAAATAGGGCGTTTTCCCGAAAAGCGAAGATTCTCAAACATACCCTTCTCCTTCTTGCCACTATTTTGCCATAAAAAGCCGGATAAAAAAAGAACCACCAAGTAAGAATTTTGGGTGGTCAGTGGTCTCTCGCCAATGGCAGCTCACGCCATCACCGTACCCTGCCAAGCCCGTATGACTTAAGACTGAGGCTTTGCCTACGCGTTCATCGTCAGATCGCGACTATTTACCGTTCCATTTTACAACCCACATGGCTGGACGTTTACTACGAAAACTAAAAAACACCAACTTTTTCCCGTCCGGACTCCAGACCGGCGGAGCGCCATTCATACTGACCCCTTCCGTCACTTTGTAGTCACGACCGGTCTTTAGATCACGAACGTATAGCACACCCCGGTCCATGATTAGTTTATTCTCTTTCACCGCCAACCCTCTGGTCGAGACATAAGCTAAATACCGGCCCTGCGGAGAGAGCACCGGAAATCTATGATCGTCTTCATCTTTAAGCAAAACTCTTTCCTGACCGGTCGTGGGATCCAAGACATAGATACCACCTTTTCCGGTTTTCCGTTCGATCCTGGTGAAATAAATCCGCCCATCCTTTCCCCAGCAGGGAGCAGATATAACCGTTTCGGAGACGGGCGTAAGATGCTCCACCTTTCCTCCGTCTCTTCCCACAACAGCCAGGGCAGTACGGTTGGGCCCGTCTCCCCGCACAAAAACAACTTTTTTACCATCCGGGGCCCACGCCGGATCGGCATCCCACGGGCCGCTGGTTAACTGTAACCCCTCCCCGGACGGGAAGGCTTTCCACCATACGGCGGAAGGTAAGCCCTGTGTGTCCGTAGAGGTGACCCGCCGGCGGATCATAACCACCCCGGATCCGTCCGGGGCCCATTTTGGAGAGAGATCAATCAATGAACCCGTCCCTGTCCAGGGAATAGGATCTTGCTTGTTGAAATTATATAACCAGACCCGCAACGCCATCCCGTTCTCACCCTTGGGTTTCCCGGAGAAGGCGAGCCGGCCCGTACTGCTCCAGTCGCAACTCCAGACATCATAATCCTCGGAGAGCAACCGTTCGGGCTCGGACTGGGCAAACCCCGGGAGAAGAGAGTAGGAAGAGAAGAAGGTTAAAAACAGCAGACCTGTAATAACTTGCTTATGCATACGCTTTAAACAATGAACCACATCCGGCCCTCCCCCCATCATGATCAGCAAAACCCGTTGGTAGTGTGATCTCAGTTTCTGTTTGCTCCCAGCCTATTCCTGCTGGAATTTTACTCCTGAGCCCGCGCTGATCTCTCGCGCGTTAAAGGTTGTTGTGCAATCGAAATTTGCACCGCTTGCTCATTTCTCTCCAACTACTCTGAGCTCCGGTTCTAAATTAACTCCGAATTTCCTTCTAACCTCATCGCGGATTAGAGTGATGAGAGCCAGCACGTCTTCAGCCGTTGCCTGCCCTAAATTGACGATGAACCCCGCATGTTTCTCCGAAACCTGCGCATCACCAATTCTGACTCCTTTTAAACCGGCCTCCTGAATCAATGTTCCCGCGTAATAACCTTCCGGCCGCTTAAAAACACTTCCGGCGCTTGGCAAAGTCAGCGGTTGTTTATTCTTTCTTCTGCTGTTGAAGTCGGACATCTTTGCCCGAATCGCCCCGCTCTCTCCGGAGGTTAACTCCAAAAGCGCCGCTAGAGCAATCATCTGCTCTTCCTGTAATATACTGTAGCGGTAGCCGAAGCGCAGATCCTCACGGGCCAGAACCCGTCTGCCCCGTCCGGGAAGATAGACCTCGACCTCTTGCACAACTTGTTGCATTTCTCCCCCATACGCACCGGCATTCATGAAAACCGCCCCGCCCAGACTCCCCGGGATGCCGGAGGCAAACTCCAGACCGGCCAAGGAATGTCGAGCGGCGATCTCCGCAACCATACTCAAAGGAGTAGCAGCCCCGGCCCGCAGGCGCCGGCCTTCAACTTTTACATAGGAGAATTGCCTACCTAACCGGATTACCACACCGCGAATGCCTTTATCTCTGACCAATAGATTTGACCCGCGGCCCATAAAAAACCAAGGAATTTCCTTTTCTTGACAATACTCGATTAACTCTTCTAATTGTCCGGGAGTATCAAGTTCCACAAACAGATCGGCCGGTCCTCCGATCCGAAATGATGTGAGCTTGGCCAATGGTAAGTCATAGGCATAATTGGTTACCTCTAAATCCGCCACGAGCTTTTCCCGCCAATTCTCCTCCATCAAACACTCACCCTTTATAGAAAGTTAGATCAGATTAACCAAAATCCGGGCTAATAAATTAAGAGAAAAAATAAAAACTAATGAAAACCGGACCTGAGTGTCCGCAGGCCAATAAAAACGGAGAAGGTAAGCCATGAAGTTCTTTTCTCCTGCCCGTATATATTTTGAACCCCAGGCCTTGGAATATCCCTTGGGGAAACAGCTTTATGAATATTATACCAAAGAAAATGTCCCCCTAATTATTACTCCCTCCCATAACCGAGTGACCGGTATCCCGGGAAAAACACCCCAAGCCGGGTACAGGGAGGCCAAACGCACCCTGGTGGTGGGGGTGAAAAAAAAACTCACTCTGGATACATGCCGTCCTTCTGCGGACTATGAGTTTTCTTTGGGCACGAGTTGTCCCGGAGGTTGCCAATATTGCTATCTGGCTACTACTTTAGGGAGAAAACCGTACATCCGTGTTTATGTAAATCTCGATGAAATACTGGGAGCGGTCGAAAAATATATAAACAAGAATGCCCCCAAAATCACCAGTTTTGAAGCAGCCAGCGCCTCAGATCCCTTAGCCGTGGAACATATCACCGGCTCACTACAGAAAACCATTGCTTTCTTCGGCCGACAACAATACGGCCGTTTACGTGTAGTCAGTAAATTTTCTGCCGTTGACGGTCTGCTCATGGTGGAACACAACGGCCATACCAAGTTCCGGTTCAGCATCAACACGGATTATATCATTAAGTCTTATGAAGCCAATACCGCTACTTTAGAGGAAAGACTGAACGCTGCCGGAAAAATGGCTAGCGCCGGCTACCCCTTAGGATTTATTATCGCCCCTTTATTCCTCTATGAAGGATGGCGAAAAGACTATCGGGAACTTTTACGACTTCTGGCTAAGGAATTGGGGCCAGCTGCTAAAAGTAGACTGACTTTTGAACTGATCTCCCACCGTTTTACAGCCCGGGCAAAAAAGATCATTATGGAACGTTTTCCCCGCACCACCCTGGAGATGGATGAAACCAAGCGTAAGTTGAAGTGGGGTAAATACGGTTATGGTAAATATATGTATCCGCTGGAACAATTAGAAAAATTAAAGTCCTATATGATCAGGGAAATCACTTCAACCTTCCCCGAAGCAGAGATTGAGTATTTCACGTAAAACCAGTCTTCTCTTTCTTCCTGCGCTGTTAAGCACATAGCGTTTCCGATTGATTCTTCATGTCAGCCTGCCGGAACGTACGGAGCCGCCCGCCGGCCATGATTTCCTACGCGCTACTCCAATTTAGTCAACTGGGGAACCCTGCCGTAAAAATGCCTTAAAATCGCCTGGTAAGTATGGCCCAGTTCCCCCATGGCCTGCGCTCCCCATTGACTTAGACCTACCCCATGCCCGGACCCGTTTCCGATAAAAAGCAGATACTCATCAGAGGACAAGACCACCGTGTCTTGAATCGGCCGGCTACAAACCACCAGATTCAATTCGGCTTGGATGGTCAAATAATCCTGGTTGACTTCTGCCGTTCCTAAATTTACCAGGTTACCGGTTTGTAAAGCTTTTGTTAGATCCTCTCTATTAATGTGATAAAGTCGGAAATTCCCACTGGGTAGAGCAAACATCCTCCGCAGCTCTTCATTGCTTACTTCTCGACCAGCCTTGGTTCTTCGGTGCCGAAAAGTAAACCCAATCAACGCGCCCTCTAAATTGAAACGGGGCGTGATTATTAAACCGCCGCTGCCTTTCAGATTAAGTGCTGCAGAAAACTGAGAGACTTTAAAGAACGGTGTCTGCTTCCAAGCATAATTCTGTCCGTTCTGGTCGAAATCCGTAACCCCTCTTAAATAAGGCGCCGGGTCTCCGCCCCAGACGTCCTCGTTATTTTTGGTATGCCCACCGCTACTGGAGTGATAAACCGCATTAATTACCCGTCCTTCCCAGGTTAAAACCTCCCCTTGTGTTTCTTGAACCGCAGCCGAAAAGGACGGATGGTCAGAAAAACCCAAATACTTCTGGCAATGTGTTTGGTCACAAAAATCATAGTCCCGGTGTTTCCCTAAATTATATAGAGTATAGCTCCTGATTGCCACTGCCAACGCAGACAGCGCCTGATGATTCCATCCAGGGTAAGCCTCGGACGCCAATACAGAGCATACATACTCCTCCAAAGGTAAGTAATTATACACATACGGTGGCTCATCCTGTTCCGCTAGACACTCCGCAGCCGGCCATAACTCCAACTCTCCCTTATATACCCGGTCTTTCAGGAGCAACCGTGCGGTTTCCTCTACCGGGACAAACCGTAGTGGATAATCGGAGATAATGCTGTCTCCCAGATCACTAACTAAGACCAATCTATGATCTTCATGCTCAACAGTCCACTTCCTTCTCTGGTCGATCCGATCCTTTGCTAACCTCCACTGCCCACTGTCGTCCCTGTAGTAGACGCCAAACTCTCCTGCGAATCTAAGAGTCCAGGGAGGAGATTGAGTGATGCCTATTTTGATCACGGGTTCAGTCCTTTTGGCATAGACTATACTGTTCATCGACAATAGGATCAAGATCAGCAAAACCTGTACTCGAAAAGGAAAACAACGGCTTACTCCATTTTTCATGGTCAGTTCTACTCTCCCAGTATACTCCGGCGCGTTTGCGCGTGTAGCGTCCAGAACTACCGCATTCATTAGAAAATTCTGCATATCCTCTGCTTTCCCTCTTTCAGCCATAGAAAAAACCCGTTCTCCAAAAGAAGAACGGGCTAAGCAAAGACTAACAGCATTAGAGAGATTGCGTTCCAATTCTCGTATTCCCTACCGAAAGCTCAACGGTTTCGGTTAAGAGATCAGCATAGCTGTATGAGACACGTCGCTCCACTTGGCGTTCGTTGAACCTGACCACAAAAACCTTGGGATAGGTCTGTTCCAACACTCCTTGTACTTCAAACACTTTTTTCCGGCCTTTATTGGCCCGCAAATAAATCTCTTGACCCACATAGCTGTTGAGATCCTGGCGGATTAAGTCAAGGGCATTAGTAGTATCCGGTCTGGACAAACTGTTTCACCATCCTTTTCACGTGACCCATCACTATTGAATTATAACACAGTCTGTCCCATTTAGTCAAGTAAGCTAAAAATTATAGCAGAGACTTAAATTAATGTCAAGATTTTTATATATTTATTCCCGACTTTACCTCATTATTAAGGGCGAAGGAGATCTGCCAGTCTTCCGGGGCACGCTCTATCTCCCAGCTGACTTTGGCCTCTTTAATCCGGCAATTCAAAACCGGTACGGATCCGCTTTTCCAATCGGCCAAGAGGACCAAGGGGATCCGGCAGGGGAACCGCACCGGACTGACAATCGCGGTCTTCTTTTCATAATCAACTTTAAGGCCGGCCAATGCCGGAAGATAACCGAAAGCGGTCACCCCCCGCGGATAATAGGATAGCCAATTCCAGCCATACGTATCAACAAAACATCCTCCCCGGCCCTGAACATTCTCCATCTCCAAAAAACGGTTGTAGTTTTGGGTTAAATCAATAAGATCAATTCCTAAATAGGCGGCGATCATATCTCTCCACATATTCTGGGAGATCCAGACGTTGGACACGTCAAAACTACTGTGCGTGCACCCATAGGGAGTCAGGCTCTGTCGGCAGGCAGAGACGATGTCTTCTTTGATGCGTTGCCAATCCAAGGCCGGGTTAACGCCGGTAGCCAGCAGATAAAGCAGTCCGTTGGCAGTGTAGATCGAGTATGCTTCCCATCCCTTCAGCTCATCCTCTTTCACCTCTCTACCTGTCCAGACATCCCGCAGCCCTTTTGCCGTCTGCGGCAGGCAGATGGCATAGTGGTCTCCACGCCAGGCCTGTTCCTCGAGGGTTTTTTGGAATCGTTGCCTCATCAAGGCGCTTTCCTGTAACAAACTGCTGATCTCAGGTTGATCATCCCCATATTCCCGGGCCAGTTCCGCAAAGGCGGTTAAAGCTGAAAAAACCTTCATGCCCAGATAAGTCTGTTCTTTGGCGTATTGAGTGGTCGCTCCCCCGTCATCTATGGTATTGGCCACCCCCAGATTCGGATAGCCGTTACCGGTGGTATCCGAGGATAAAAGGTACCGGACGGCGCCTTGCAAAACAGGCATCTGTTGGAGCCATCCCCGGTATCCTCTGAGCTTCCAGAAGGCATAGACCAACAAGAGTAAGTTACAGGATTCTTCAACCTCCATATTATGGGGATAAACTTGATCATTCATCTCCAACAAAATACCTAGATCATGAGGGAAATACCCCTCCGGCCTCGCTTTCGCATACCACATGGATAACTGCTTCTCTAAGAGTTCAGGCCAGTACAACAAAGGAAACCAGGAATTGTTGTATTCCACATCTAAAGTTGAATGGAACGCGCACCAGCCTTCCCATACAGTAAACCAGTCCTGCTCGGCCTCTTTCTCCCGCACCCACCAGGTATTGGACAAATAGTTTTGGAAACCCACAGCCAATATATTCTTCAATCCCTTGCCAAGGGTGGCTCCTTCTATGGTATCCAAAAAAATCTTCGTCTTCGCCAGCAACGTCTCCCGTTCCCGCCGGGCATAACTGATTACAGAATCAACATCGGAAAACCAGGAAGTATAGAAGAATTCACATTCTCTGCCCTCTACCTTAAAGACCGTGCCCGGTTGATACCCGGCAATGATCAATGACTCCTGCAGAACAGTATCCTGACTGTCCAAATGAAAACACTTTCTTAAACAAATACCTTGCTCCATAAGGCTACCCGCTTCTTCCCACGCGTCCTCCGGGAAGGCAGGAGAGATCTTCACCACCCCTTCAAACTTCCCTTCCGTAAATGCCGATTTCGCCTCCGGCGGACACTCGTGGGTATTATACCAACAATCAGATACTAATTGAGAGACGATGGGGATAACAACCTCCCCTCCTGCCGTGTGGCATCCCTCTACTCCACCGACCCGCAGAAACCATTCCCCGCTTAGTGGAGAAAAGCTGCTCCTGCCGTGTAAGAAACTTTTTATCTCTAAATCAATATAGAAGAAGGGCGCGCCGGAGATTATCCGGTCTTCAGGATAGAAAGGAGCATGTACCTTGCAGTTGAACTCGATCCCAAGCTTTGGTTCTTTCAGGTGAAAGCGTACTCCGTCCAAAGACAACTCCTGACTCACCGGTAAAAACTCCGTCTGCGGGCCTTTTTCGGAAAAGGGCAGGCAATATTCTTTTCCGTCCATCATAATCCCCAAGCTTAGACTAAGCGGCACATCATAGAAACGGCCCATTGGTGACAGATAGATACGCTGTTCACGCGGACGGAAATTTAGTGTAAATCTTGATCCCAACCGTCCCAATAACGTCTCATAATTAATTCCCATGACTATTCCTCCATTTCAGCAAACGTTTGTGAAAATTGACAAATTAAAACTTTCTTGCCACCGGATTTATGCTGACCGCCGAAGGATCAACTCTGGCGTAAAGGAAATCTTCACCCCCTCTTCTGTCTTTCCCGCCAGAATCGACACTAAGATCGATACGGCCTTCTTCCCCATCTCCATCCTGGGTTGTCGCACAGTAGTCAACGGGGGATTCGTCAATAGAGAGAACTCCAAATCATCAAAGCCAACCACCGCAATGTCCCGCGGAACCTTCAGTCCGGATTCGGCTATCGCCTGCAATGCCCCGTAGGCCATAGTGTCATTCCCGGCAAACACCGCAGTACAACGGGGCGTCTGTTTGAGAATCTCCTTGGTAGCCGTATACCCGTCCTGCCAAACAAAATGTCCGGAAGCCACCAGTTCTTCCTCATATGGCAATCCCGCATCCGCCAAAGCCCTTTTATATCCTTCCAACCGATCGAGGGCGACCTGAAAATCAAGAGTGCCACAGATATGGGCGATTCTACGATGTCCTTGGTCGATCAGATACCGGGTGGCTTTATAAGCTCCGGCAATGCTGTCCACCCAGATACAATTCAGCCTGGGTGCAGTAAGCCTCCTCTCCACCAAAACCAGGGGCACCTCCCAGGTCCGGCTGGACAGATATTTATCTTCCTTGATACTACTGCCCACAATGATTAGACCGGCAACCCGCTGGGCTTTGATCATATGTTCTACAGCGGATCTCTCCACCAGGCTTTCATAGGAGTTGTAATAGATTAATGTATAGCCGGTTTCATCAGCTACCAAGTTCATTCCTTTAATTAACTGTGAAAAAAAGGGTTCTGAAATATCAGCCATCACTACACCGATGGTATTTGTTTTTCTGGTTACCAACCCTTGCGCCAATATATTAGGATGATACCCCATTTCTTGTGCAGTCCGGACTATGCGTTCCCGGGTTTCCGCTTTCACTCCGTACTTATTGTTGAGAGCCCGTGAGACCACACTGGGGGAAACTCCTACCTTTTTTGCGATGTCTTTTATTGTAACCACTACTATCACCCAATTATCGAATTGTCCCAAACGTTTGTTGTATCTATTCCACCTTTTCTGTAAAAATCCTCTTTCCAGATGCAAAAGGACGGCGGAAAGCTGAACATTGCCAAGCAGGCCGTAAGAAACTGTGTTAGAATAAGTGTATAAAGTAGTTTGACTCCCGTATAAAAAAGGACTGAATGCACATGCGTATTCTGGTGGTTAGCGATTCCCATGGTGATTTTTCGTCTTTAAAAAAAGTCTATAACCGCGAAAATGAGGATAAAGGTTTGGACCTCGTGATCCATCTCGGGGACGGAGTACTCGACGCGCTTCGGCTCCAACAGATCAGTCAGCTTCCCCTGGAGGCAGTGAACGGCAATAACGACCCCAAGAAGGCTTTTCCCGAAGAACTCTGTATCAAGCTCGACGGTATACGAGTCTTCTGCTGTCACGGCCATACCTTCAATCTGCCGTCAGGGTTAAAGACTATATCAAGTTTTGCCCGCCGGACCAAGTCTGATCTGGCCTTTTTCGGCCATACTCATCAACACTTCATCCAAAAAAAGAAGGGGTTAACCTTGATTAACCCCGGAGCAATCTGCCGCTGGGAAAAAGACCCCGGCTACATCCTGTTAGAGATCGAAGCCGGCCGTTACCGTCTGATCCGCAATCCCTTGTGAGGGACGCTTATAATCCCCCTTTCGAGATGGACTTGGCCATTTCGTCCACCATCTTCTCCAGGATTCCCGGTAAGCCGGTAATCCCCACCTTCATGAATCCTTGAATAATCAGAGAAGTGGCTTCTTCTTCTGTTAATCCCCTGGTCATCAAGTATTCGATGGCTTCTCTACTGATTGGTCCGACCGCTGCTTCATGATTCAAGTCGGCCCGGGGCGCTTTTATAACTTCCAATTCGGGAATGGCTTGCATGCGCGCTTCCTCGGAGAGCAACATCCCCTTACACTCCAGGCGGGCTTGGGCGGAATTACTGGCGGCCAATAGTTTGCCCCTCATTAAGACCTGAGCTTGATCGTCTGCTGCCGCCCGACTAACCGCTTCTCCCCTGGTCTCCTCACCGATTAGTTCCAGCACGGATCCTAAGTCTAAAACCGATCCGGCCCGACCGTGAATAATACTGTTAAATCTGGCCCTGGACCTTCGTCCCTTAAGGATGGCCCGGGGGTTTGACTGTAAAGACTTTACGGGTTTCAACAATATATAATTGTTAATAAAAGAAGCGTCTTCTTCCAGCAGTGCGCCTGTACGGGGACGCACATAAAAATTCTCAGCCCAGTTATGGATCATGGTAAATGACAGATGAGCGCCTTTCTTTA
The DNA here is from genome assembly GCA_036562625.1 of Bacillota bacterium. Lineage (GTDB taxonomy): Bacteria > Bacillota > UBA4882 > UBA10575 > UBA10575 > DUOH01. The sequence continues at coordinate 12,713 of DATCJV010000200.1, forward strand.
TGTAAAACTCGGTTACCCCCAGATGCATACCGGTTTCCACCTGGGGTACAGTGGTGCACCCGCTGATGATCTCCGCTGAGGAACCCTCTTCCGCGATGACGATATTGTGTACCCTTTGACTACCTTCTTGCTCCGACATCATTAGACAGGATTGAATCGGCAACTCCACCTTTGCACCGGGCAGGACCCGGATAAAGTATCCCCCCTTTTGATAGAGTTCCGTATAGGCGGTAAACTTATCGGCATCAACAGCTACCGTCTTCCACCAATAATCCCAGAGCCAATCATATTTTTCCAAAGCCCGCTCAATACTCATGATTTCAACCTGGCCATCGTAGAGGCCGGCCACTTTTTCATAGAGCACATCCGCATCTTTTTGAAGATAAGAAGCTGAGCGTTGTCTCTCCTTAGGATCAAAACCGGACAAGAGCGCCACTTCCTGCAGTTTGGCGGAGAGCTCACTTTGGCTCTCGTTCCGGTCAGAATGAACATTAATAAAGGCGGCCGGATCAAAATCATCACCGTACCTTCCGGGTTTTTCCCTTGCCTCCCACGCCGCTTCCTTTAGTCGTTCTTGCACTTTTTTTATCTCCGCTTGCACTCTGCGCATGCTACACACCCCTCAAATCCATGCTTGCTGATTTCCTCAAAGAGGTCACGGGGATTACCCTCGCAAACCAATTTCCCGTTGATCATGACATAACCTTGATCGGCATTTAAGTAATCGAGTATATGACCAGTATGCGTGATAATCAACCCGGAATGCTCCCGGTCTTTAATCTTTCCCTGTTTCAACAGTTGATGCAAGGCCTTCCCGACCACGGCAATATTGACCAGATCTACTCCGGATTCAGGCTCATCAACTAATAAGAGTTGCGGCCGTTGAATCAGTAATTGAAATAATTCTGCCCGCTTGGACTCTCCCCCGGAGAACCGGTCATTCAACCCCCGCTCCAGTAAGTAATCGCAATTCAATGCCGTAGCCAGAGGACGCCAGTCGTTTCCATACCTGTCACCCAAGACTTGGGCCAGACCCTCCAAAGTAACTTCGGGCAAAACCGGAGAATGCTGCATAGCGAGGCCTATCCCCAACCGAGCCCGCTCATCAATGGGGAGCTTGGTCACATCTCTATCCTGAAAAATGATCCGACCGGAGACCACCTCCAAGTCGCCCAAACCCATGATAGCCCTTAACAAAGTACTCTTTCCCGAACCGTTTGGCCCCATTAAGATATGAGTCTCCCCGGCGGGAATTGTCAAGGAGACTTCATCCAGGATTAGTTGCCCCCCTGCTTTTACTGAGAGTTTTTCCACTGTTAACATGAACGATCACCAACCTTATATGTATCACTGTTCACTACGCTTATTCTTTTCCATCCAATATTCTTCCATCCAAGACAGACTGCAGTAACAAAGAGCCAACCCCGATCTATTTAGTTACCACTTGATCAAAGCATACCGGCCAAGTCTATGTCCTCAAATCCGAAAGGACGGAGCAGAGAATTACATTTACCTTAGTATTTTCCACCAACCTGCCCATTTCCTTTACCATAAACTCATCTTAAGAAAAATTTATCATAAACATTTCAGAGATATTGAGCTCACTACAGGGTTTCATTTGCAAAAAAAGGATTCTTAAGGTAAAATTAGAAATCAAACAATGTATCACTTATCCGCTCAACAGCCCAGAGGAGGAAGGCTAATGAGTCAAAAAGCGCTGATTTTATGGACCTGCTGTTTCCTGCTGATTTTTTCCGCCCTGTCTCCGGTGAGCGCCGTCCGGCCAGGGGAAACCGTCGTCAAGATTATGGCTTTACAGGGTCCTACCGGGTTAACACTGCTCAAAATGATCCAAGACAATCCGGTTCTCTCTCCAAACATCACCACCTCTTATACCATACTCAAAGGTCCGGACCAGATCATCGTCAAGATCGTTTCCGGAGAGGCTGATATTGCCGCCCTGCCCACAAATCTGGCGGCCATCCTTTATAATAAGGGGATAAATATTCGCTTGTTAGCCGTCACCAACTGGGGGGTGAACTACCTGATCGGGCGGGATCGCTCCATCCATACCTGGACAGACTTGAAAGGAAAAGAAGTGGCCATCGCTCCCCCGGGGGCAACCCCGGATCTTCTGTTCCGGTTCATCCTGGAAAGCAACGGCCTAGACCCCGAGGCTGACCTCAAGTTAGTTTATTATTCCACCCCGGTAGAACTGGCTCACCTGATGATCGCCGGCCGGGTTGAATTGGGGGTTCTGCCGGAACCTTGGGTAAGCCAGGTCATGTTGAAGGAGACCACCACCGAAATCCTCCTGGATTTCCAGGAGGAATGGAAGAAAATACATAACCAAAATCGATCCTACCCTCAAAGTTGCCTTGTGGTAAAGACCGCCTTCGCCCAAGCCTACCCTGAGCTTATCTCTGCCTTCTTACGGGAGGCTGCCGCTTCCAGCGCTTGGGTCATGCAGAATCCGGACCAAGCTGGTATCTTGGCGGAAAAACACCTCTCAATTCAGGCTACAGCAGGCCCCTTGGCTATTCCCCGTTGCAATTTGGATTTTCTAAGGCCCTGGGAAGTAAAAGAGGAGATCGAAGCCTTCTTACACGCCTTATATAAATACAACCCTGATTCGATCGGAGCACGAATTCCTGATGCGAACTTCTACCAATAAACTTGCACGTAAGGTACAGTTAATGATCTCTGGCCCGTGCGAATCCTGGCTGCTCGTCTTCTTCCTCTGGAAACTGGCGGCCCTCCGGATCGGAAAGGAGCTGATCCTCCCAGCCCCGGAAAGGGTTTTTGCCGTCCTACTCAACTTAGTGCAGACTCCCGAATTTTGGCGGCATTTCTTCGCTACCCTGCGCCGGGGGATTGTGGGGTTTCTCTTTTCTTACTTCGCCGGTGTGACCTTCGGTTTATGCGCCGGGTTAAACTCCTACTTTAACCAGATCTTCCGTCCGGTTTTAGTGACGATGAGAAGCACCCCGTCCATGTCTTTCATCCTGTTGGCTTTAATTTGGTTCAAATCTGACGCCGTCGCCATTTTTGTCACCTTCTTTGTAGTCTTCCCCCTGGTCACCCAAAATGTTCTGGAAGGAATCAATCAAGTGGATCCGGCCCTTCTGGAAATGGCCGAAATTTTCCGGGTCAAACCCGGACGGATTTTATGGAAACTCTATTTACCGGCTATCCTGCCTTTTCTGGTCGCCGGCGCCGCCGCAGGGTTGGGGATCACCTGGAAGGTGATGATCGCCGCGGAAGTAATGGCTGTTCCGCGTTGGGGGATAGGAACCAGAATGGATACAGCCCGTATTTTTCTGAACACTTCCGAGGTTTTTGCCTGGACCGCTGTTGTTGTCTCCCTGGGTTACCTCTTTGATCGGGCTTTGGCTTATATAACCAAAAATCTGACGCTGCCTTGGCGAAAACCATAGGAGGAAGAAGATGCAAGACGGTATAGTACAAAACGGAGATATCAAAGTAGATAGGATCACCAAAAACTACGGCCCCCTTCGTGTGCTCTCCGGGATTACGATGACTATTCCCTCCCAAAAGATCGTGGCTATTTTAGGCCCTTCAGCTTGTGGAAAAACTACTTTCCTCTCCATCTTGGCAGGATTGGTACAACCGGATACAGGCACTGTCACTGGCTTATCCGCACAGGGAGTGGGTTTCTTATTCCAAGAACCCCGCCTGTTGGACTGGCTGACCGTCTACGATAATCTGACCTTCGTACTAGCGGATAAACTGCCCAAAGCAAGCCTGCGGCCAGCCATCGAGGAGTATTTAAAGAGCATGGACTTGTCTGCTTACCGTGATTACTATCCACAAAAACTAAGCGGTGGCCAGCGTCAGCGGGTGGCCATCGCCAGAGCCCTGCTCTATCCATCGCCTGTTCTTCTCATGGATGAACCTTTTAAATCTTTGGATCTGGGACTGAAATTCCAATTAATCCGGGATTTTTTAGAGTTATGGGCTAAACAGCCCCGCACCGTGATCTGTGTGACCCATGATGTGAAGGAGGCTTTACTCCTGGCGGATGAGATTTATTTCTTCTCCCAAAAGCCTACTGTAATCAAGGAACGCTTTATCATCAGAAAACCCAGAGCAGAAAGGAGCCTGGACGATCCGGACCTTCTGGAAACAGAAAAGGAGATGATCAAGGTATTAATCGAAGAAAACAACCGGTCATCCCGGTTGCTCTAGTATCTTGGCCTCCTTCTTCCGGAGGCGCGCCTCTTGCCCACCTGCGCCCGCCTGGCCCGTCTACGCGCTTCCCTTTCCTCCTCTTCCTCCCAGTCCACCTTCTGCTCATGGATGAGTTCTCCCGTACCTTTCAACACCACTACGGTTTCTCCCGGATTTACTGACGTATAAGGAGAACCATCTTCCCCCCGGAAGACTGATTCGATCTTCTCCTGTGCAAAAGTAGATTCCTCCAGCCACCGGCGGACAAAGGATTTAATTACCGGAAAAAACTCACTGTGTTTTCCTTGCCCGTGAATAATCCTAACTACCCGTACTCCATACTTGTCTGCACTGAGCAGCCGCTTCTCCAGTTTTTCCTTGGCTTCCTCCAGGGTCAATCCATGCAGGTCAATAGTTTCCATGGTAACACTCCTGTATTCGTCCGCGCAGCTGTCAAAGACGCGGGCTTTATGAACGCATTTACTAAGTATGACACCTATTCCTGTAGTATACCTTTCTTTACAGCTTCCTCCACCAGATTCTTGGCGTATTCCCATAAGACCCGGGAACTGTCGGCAATCGGAGCAATCCTCGCCATGACCTGTTCTTTTCTTACCTTATGCTTACGCCAGGAATGGCCGTTTGTCCGATAATTGTGGATAATGGGTTGCAGTCGATCCAAAGCTGTGGCAAATCTAGCCTCCGCTGTTCTCCTCTCCTCAAATTCCTGCCATAATTCTCTGAAGTGATCGGCCTGATCCAGCGGGAGCAGGTTATAGATTCTCTCCGCAGCCCTGGCTTCTCTCTCTGCTTTATCCGTACCCCGCTCCGGATCATAACAAAAAGTATCACCCGCGTCGATCTCCACTATATCGTGGAGTAGCACCATCTTGATGGTCTTTTCCACATCCAGGTTCGGATCATCCACATACTCGCAGAGCAACGCCGCCATCACCGCCAAATGCCATGAATGTTCCGCATCATTTTCCTGTCTGGAACCGTTGAGCAGCAATGTCTGACGGTAGATGGACTTTGCTTGATCAATCTCGGCAATGAACCGAAGCTGTTTCTCTAACCGTCCTTTATCTATTTCCACCATTGCCGCCTCGCTTTACTACAGTTTAAAGCCATAACTTTGCGGGACAAACTTCTTCCTGAACTGTTCATTAAAGAAATCGTCGGTCATTCCGGCAATAAAGTCTACAACCAGTCTTTCCACAGGATAGTCTCCCTGATGCTGACCACCCATCATCTCCAGGTAATAGCTGAATACGGGAGAAGACCGCTCGCCGTGCTTTATATCTTCCAGATATTCGGTAAAAAGCATCCGGAACATCCGCTGAATCTTCTTGTCCTGAGTCTTGATGCGGGGATTATCATAAATCCTCTCTCTATTGAATTCTTTCAGCTTCAACAAGGCCTGATAAATCTCTGGACTGAAGGCTACATAATTTTGACCGTAACTATTGCGGATCACGTCCAAGGCCAAGGTATTAATGATCTGATCATTAGTAGCGCCCAATACTTCAACGATCTCCGCGGGAAGCTCCGCTCTGGAGATCAACCCCACAGTAATCGCGTCTTCAATATCTCTCCCCAAATAAGCGATAAAATCAGAGACCCGTACTACACACCCTTCCAGGGTCATCGGGTAGATTTTTTTGCTTATATCTTTAACCTCGAAGCAACTCCTATACTCCGCCAAAAACTTGTCCCAGTCTTTATTCGCCACCGGAGTCAGGCGCTCATTGATGATCTCCCCGTTATGAGCCAAGATCCCATCCAGCACCTGAAGAGTCAAGTTCAAACCCTGTCCGTCCCCTTCAATTTCATGCAGAAACCGGACACTTTGCGCATTATGACAAAAATATCCAATCCCCGCTTCTATACATAATTGGTTCAGGTACCTTTCTCCGTCGTGGCCATAAGGGGTGTGGCCGAGATCATGTCCCAAGGCCACGGCTTCAATCAGATCCTCATTAAGTCGCAAACATCTCCCGATTACCCTGGCGATCTTCGAAACAAACTGCACATGCAGGACACGATGGGTGATGTGATCGTTTTCAAAAAGCGCAAATACTTGGGTTTTATCAATATACCTGGTGTACGCCCGGGAATGTATAATCTTATCCGTATCATGAAAAAAAGCCGGACGAATATTCTCCATATCAGGCAGTTTCTCCCGGCATGGCGCCAGTCTGATCCCATCTTGGCTTTTGGTGGCGTACTTGGATAAAGTCTTTTCTTCACGCTCATGGTTGGCGCGGATTATTTCTTTGTGCAACTCTGCTTCGGTCATAATCTTCCCCCCATACGTCAGATGGTGATCGGTGCTTCCCTTAGTTATAGTTCCTTTATTGCCTCTCTCTTTCTTCTTCAGCCGAAAAAATCCTTCTTAAATATGCATAACTCAACCAGCCATTCACCTTTTATCCCAGTTAAAAACAGGGCGTGTAGAAAACACGCCCCTTACCCCGGTCCAATCCCTGTCTGCTCAAAAGCATTTTATATCATCAAAGTTCAACTAGTAAATGAGTTGGGAATCAAAGGAAATACGCAACTCCGTCCGGCCAATCACAATCACATCTCCATTTTCCAAACGGTGGCGGCCACTGATTGGCACCCCATTCACATAAGTTCCGTTCCTGGAAGCCAAGTCCCGGATGAAGACGAGATCCCCTTCCCGCGTTATCTCACAATGCTCTCTAGAGATTTCTTGATCAGTAAAGCTCAGATCATTTTCCGCTTTTTCTCTGCCCAGGGTGATCCGGTCAACCAGTTTCAGTTCAAAGACCCGATTTCCTTCATTTTTCCCTGTTGGAGTAAGCTTGATTTTAATCCCTGGTAAACTTGGTTTATCCTCCTCCGCTTCAGGCTCTGCTTGGTCGATTACTTCCTCAACAGGGTAATTACTGTGTGCTGTTTTATACTTAAAAAAGACCACCACCAAAGAGCCGGCTATGAACAGACCAATTATCGCAGAGATAACCCACTTCCCTTTGGAACCACGCTCAGCGCCGGCTCCAGCGGCAGCCGCAACCAACCGGAGGTTAATTCCGTCACTGAGAACTTTTCCTCCTTGAGTCAGATTCAGACGAAGATGCGCAACACTCCCATCCATAACTTGCTCTGGACAAGCAACCCTTACCACATAGCTTTGTAAGATCCGTCGCCGTACATCGGAGTAAGCCTGGGCAATCGGGGTGGAGTTCATTTGCCAATAATCTCCTCCGGATCTACGGGCAAACTCGCCAAGCACATCCAGATATCTTTGTTTCTCCGCCGACAAGGGCGGCCTATAAAAGCCCAGCGCATAGATGGGTATTCTGTCTTCCGCCAGCATGGCCAAGACCTCATCTTTGACCATTCCGCCGGTATAATCCTCACGGCCGTCGGAGAGAGTGATAATCACCCGTCTGCTCGGCAGTTGCGGGTCGTTTCGCCTCCCTAATTCAATGGCTTTAGCCAGTCCCCGGTGTAATTGAGTCTTCAGATCCTTGGGAGACAAAAGGTCAATGACTTTTCGCAAGACTGTTTGGTCACTGGTGTAATCCTGAACCACCCGCACTGATTCACCGAACGTAACCACAGCCGCTCGATCTTTATCCGTCATGGCCTCAACCCAAATCCCCATGGCCTCTTTCATCTGGTGGAACTCTTCTTCCGTCAGGGATTTGGAGACATCCACCAAGAACACATAAGCCACGCCTTCATCCGTCTGGACGAAGGGCTTAAAACTCCGAATCCGACAGGACTTTTGCCCTAAATTTGCGGTCAACCCCAATTCCTTCAGGCTCAAGCCTTGAACCTGCCCCTCATTTTCATCCAGAATATCCAGGTAAACCTTGATCTCATCCTTTAAGGGATAGGCCTGGCGCAAACGTAAAGTGCAAACCTCTCCCCCCAGCGCTGCGGTGGAAGAAAAAAAGAGGCAACAGCAGAAGATTACCGACCGGAGCAATCTGCCCAGACGCGCTTGTTTATTGCCTATTAATCCCATGAGAACGCCTCACCGCACAAAGGCACGAAGATTAATTTGGTCTGTCCCAACTCGATAATATCATACGGATTAAGCTCTCTGGGCGAATCCACTTCTTCGTTGTTTAAATAGACCAGCCCCCGGCCTTCTCCCGGATAGATTTTGAACGAATTATTCTTCGGATTATGACTGACGGTGGCATGATTCTCCCGAGAGATGGAGCCGTCTCCGGCGATGCAGATGTCCATCTTCTCCGATCGTCCAATAAAATTCTTCTCACTGCGCAACCGGTAGTCTCTACCTCGCTCAGGTCCTTCGACACAGACCAGCCACCCGACCACGGGATCGATCCCCAATTGTTTATTGATCATGGCAATGGTCTTCCCTTCCGCGCCGCTGCTTCCCCTGGCCCCCGTTAATCCAGACGGAATAGATCTGGTATATCCCCGGCTCTCCTCTGGATCTAGGTCGATGTTCACCCCGCAATGCGGACAAGAACTATGCTTTTCCGGGTCATAATAATGACCGTTTTCACATCTTCTCGTTTCCATAATAATTCCCCCTCAATTCTTCTATTTCTTTACTCACTCTGCAATCAACAAAAAATTCCTATGGCCGAGTAATTATCAAACCCCCTCCTCGCTTGCAACTGAACGCGCTGTAATAACCGTTCTTCCATATAGGCAAGCCACTCTTCAGGCGAAGCCGCCTTGGCGAAGTCGATCTCCATCTCCGTCTCAGTCACATACTCCCAAAAGCCATCGGTGCAAAGCAGATAGGCGTCTCCCTTCAGCGCCGGTGTAAGCTCTTTATCAACCTCCGGCTGCAGATCCCCGCGCATACCGAAGACCCGTAGCAGCCTGTTCCGATCTTCATGAAAACGAATCTCGCCGGGTTTCAACTCTCCGGCGTCCACCATCAACTGCGGAACACTATGATCTCTGGATTGATAGACCACCGAGCCCCGGTGAATACGGTAAATTCTGGAATCACCCACATGTCCCCACCGCATGTTCTTTCCGTCCGTAAAAAGCGCTACTACAGTTGTTTTATAAGACTGGACCAATCCCTCTGCTTCTTGTTGCTGTACCAGTATTTCGTGAGCGGTCTTCATATATAAGCGAATAGAGGCGACATCAATCCGTCTAGTTAAAAAAAACCTCTTGACAATTTCTTCCGCCACTACCCGGGAGGCTAATGCCCCTCCTGGATGTCCGCCCAAACCGTCGGCTACCACCCAACAGGTGTAGCCTTCTTCTTCTTTATATACTATGTAATCCTCATTATCTCTTCGCCCACCGTTTCTGGAAAGGGTCGCGGTTTGAAATTTCATAATACCCCCTCTTCCTTGCCATTATTCTTACCGGCCTCCTCATTCACAGGCGAGAATAGCCACAGTGGCGTTATCCTGACCAGCCTGCCCTTTGTCGATCACCATCCGGATTAGTGATTCCGCTGCTTCCGCCGGATCACCGACCAATTCTTCTTTGATCTCCTCCATGGAAAGCGCGCGATACACCCCGTCACTACACAGGATAATCCAATCCCCGGCGCGTAACGGCAACCCTCTAAGGTTCCGGTCAACCTCCCACAACTCCGGCATCCCCACATAACTGGTAAGGGCTTCCCGATCCCGATGGGCTTGGGCTTCCTCCCAAGTGATTTCCTGGTGCAATGCTTTCCGGTCCAATTCCCGTCCGTAAATGTGTTCCACATTCAGTTGGGAGAGTTCATGGTCACGATATAAATAGATCCTGCTGTCACCGACGGATATCCAGAACAACTCGTTTCGCAAGACCACTGCCGCAGTCAAAGTAGTGCCGGCTTTGAGAGCTAGTCCCCGCTGGCGGGCGGTCTCGTACACTACACTATTGGCTTTCTCCAATATATGCCACAGCGTTTGCTGGACCGGCTCAGCGGAAAACTCAGCAGCTCCTCGTCTGGCCGCAAACTCATTAAGCATTGTTTGCACTGCCAGATGCGCGGCCTCCCTGCCCATCTGTAGTCCACCCATCCCGTCCGCCAAAACGGCTAAAACTCCGGTCTGACTCAACGAGTTTTCTTCCCCGATTTCGGAGAAGCCAAAGGCGTCTTGCTGTTCCTCACGGGCCCCGATGGTTTGCGCATTTCCCGGCAGAACTTTACTGACTTTCCTGGCGCACGCTGGCTCCTGCCGGGTGAGCCGTAGAATATTCTCATAAAGAAGCTTTACCATGGTCGGCATTTTATCAATCTTCATGCTCACACCCCTAATTCCGCACCAGCTCAAAAGACCACGAATTTCTTCTCCGCAAGTTTTCGCCCCTCATACCAGACTTCGATCAGATTGGTTCCTTTCGCAAAAATATTCTTACTGCTGTCTCCCCATCCTCCGGTGACTATGGTCCGGTCGGTGAGATCAAATTCAGCGTATAAGGTACACCCGGGAGGGCTACTCCTACTGTTCCGCTGCAAAGAGCCGTCGGGATTGAAATATTTAATGGCCAGTCTACCCTGAATCCTGGTCACGTCTGTTGTTTTATTTTGCAATGTTATATAAAATGTGATATAGCGGATTTCATTAGCAGAGAAAATCACCGAATTCCCGCCGAGGGGGCGCTCTCTGTTACTGGTATTTTTTAGATCAAAACCCACTACCTCTATGGAAAGATCCCGGCATTCCTCGGCCAACTCTTCCTGAATTACCCTGAATTTTTTGTTCAGTTGATGATAATCCCTGGAAAGCTGATAATACCGATCAAAGATCCCCGGGCCACCGTTTCCGGCACTAACTTTTCTTAACTGTTCTTTAGCCAAAGCCAATTCTTCTTTGAGCGCCGCATGATCTTCCACCAAATTACTGTACTGATACTTTAAATTGGTCAACCGCTGATAATTGTCGAACCAGGAAGCCAGGCCAATCACACCCAGCAGAATCATGATTACCCTGAACACCAAGAACAAATCGGAAAGCCCGGAACGGGTCTGTTCAGGCGCCGCCTCGAACCCGGCCGCGTCAACCGTCTGGGCTGGATCACCGGTACTACTCCCCTTTTTCCCGTCTTTTGGTTGTTCACTTTTTTTACTCGGTAGATACTTGCTGATCTCTTCTTGAAACTCTTTGATGGATTGATAACGATCTTTCGCCCTGACCGATAAAGCCTTCATTAATGCGGCCTCAATCACAGGAGAAATGTTTACTCCCAAAGCGGATGGAGGCTGTAAAGAATCCTTCTCCAGCCTCTCGAGGGCTTCCACAGGCACCTTCCCGGTGATTACCCGGTAAATAGTGGCCGCCACCTCGTACACATCAGTCCATGGTCCTTGGTTGCCTTTATTTCGATACTGCTCTTCCGGGGCATACCCCGGCTTTAAAATCACCGAAAGGCTCCTGCTTTGTTCGCCCACCGCCATTCTGGCCGCGCCGAAGTCCAAGAGTCTTACCTGCTTCGAACTAGTAATATAAATATTCTCCGGACTGATATCCCGGTGCAGTAAGCCTACATTATGTACCTCCCGGAGGGCATCCATCACCGGCATCATAATTTCCAAAGCTGCCTCAACAGGTATTTTACCGCCTCTTCCCTCCACATAATCTTTGAGGGTGATCCCCTCCAGGTAGTCCATGATCAAATAAGCCGTTTCATTCTCCCGGAAAAAGCCATGTACAGAAACGATACATGGATGGCCGTTGAATTGCGCAAGTATCCTGGCTTCCTCGATAAACTTTTCCAACCCATAGTCAAAGTGCTTTTTCGCTTCACCGGTGAAGACGGATACTACATTGCTGCCAGGCGCCCGGGTTGCCAAATTCTGTGGCAGATACTCCTTGATCGCCAGTTTAATATGGAGACTTAAATCCCAGGCTAAATAAGTAATGCCAAAACCGCCGTGCCCCAAAACCCGGCCAAAAAGGTATCTGTCATTAAGCACTGTCCCTGGTGATAAAAATAAGGGAGAATCCGGTTGTTCCCCTTCCTGCCATCCACACACCGGGCAAACATCGGCTTTCCCTTTCTCGGACATGCAACCCAAACAGAGGTTTTTATAGACCCGTCTCTTTTTCTTCTCTGCTTTCATCAGTTTTCACCCGCTTATCATCGCTGAAAAAATGCTTCCGAGTCTCGCCAGGCAGCTTCCTATCTTTGCAACTGCTCCGGAAGGCGCTGATCTATCTCTTGTCGTCACATTTATCATAAAATCATATTAGCTATAACTATAAGTAAGAACCGGATATTTCACTGGAGCCGAATAAGCCGAAAAAAATTCCCACTCCAGCAAAGCATGGAGTTTCCATAGAACCTTCCGTCCTTCTTTTCTCATAATATTTCTATTTATTTCTTTTAGATCCTTTCTTTCTGTCCCAAAATAACCTGGTGTTCTATGCCATCCTGCGCCGGAAACCGGAGAAATCAAAACCTTTCCCAATGTAACAAAGTATGAAGCTCCCGTTTGGGTTTAGGCTGCTGCTCTCCTCCTGGATACCCAAGGGCTACTAAAGAAACCAGCTTATATTCTGGGGGGACTCCCAAGGCTTTTCTAATCTCTTCCGCATATCCTTTTTTGTCTCCAGCAATCCAGCAAGAGCCCAACCCCAGTTCAGTAGCTGCCAACAGTATATATGTCGTAGCTGCGCTGCCGTCCTCCAGGTAATATTTGGTCTCACGACAAAACACGGCAATACAGGCGCCTGCTTCTGCTATAAAACGCCCATAATCTGTCAGCGCAGCAATTTCCGCTTTCTTCCCCTTCTCGGTGATCACTACAAACTCCCATGGTTGCTCATTACGGGCAGTTGGCGCCCGGCGGGCTGTATCAATGATGGCTTCCAATTTCTCCCGCTCAACAGGTCGCGTTTGGTATTGACGAACACTTACTCTCTTCTTCAGTAATTCCAATCCCATGATATTCAACAACTCCTTTCTAGTGACGCCGTCACCGGCTGCAGAAAAAAGCGCCCACGAGACACTGTGCAGCGCTGAATAAGGCGGTTTTAACTTGCGAAATCCGACTGGAAAACCGGAAGTCCCGGTTTCTATTATTAGACTATCCTTGACCCGTATATTTTGGTATAATTAACTAAAATTATTCTATTTATTTTAATTAGTTGACAATTTTTCAGTGAAAGGAAGGATCCATTTTGAAACGACTATCCCTCGGCCTCCTCTTCTTCCTTGTGCTCCTGATGGCCGCCGGCGGCTTGACGTTGGGCGCCTCCCACAGTTTTACCTTAATCAATGAAAGCGGTTTTGATATCTATGAAATATACATCTCTCCCTCTTCCTCCAATGACTGGGAAGAGGACATTCTGGAGGATGATATCCTCCCCCATGGCGGACACCTGGAAATTGCCTTTGATTATGCTGACGTAGAGAGTTGGGACCTTTTAATCGTGGATGAAGACGGGAACTCGAGCAGCTGGGAAGCACTCAATCTTCTTGAGATTTATACCATCAGAATCTACAACGAAAACAACAAAATTAGCGCAGCCTTTGAATGACTCCATCCATTTTACGCACGGAGGTGTTAGTGCCTTTCCCCACAGCGGCTATGATCATGGCCGCAGCAACAACCGGAGCGTCCGGGTTTTTTAGGTTCCACGATCTTGATTTGGTCAAGCTGCTGGCGAAGATTACCCTTAATCGCCTCTATATACTCCCGCCGCAACCTGCCTTCTTCTGCCCGCTCCTCCTCACTCAAGCCGGTAGTGGTCCGTTTATGATATAAAAAATTTAGCCGGGCAATCACCTTCTGGAGCTCCATAACTTCACCTGCCTGTATTATTGCCATCCAACTTTGGTCCTTGCCGGAGAGCCGTTTATATTATTACCGATTATCAACACACTCGTTAATTAGAATGCTTTCTACTTAACAACCAAGTTGTTCAAGGCCTTAATAAACGATTGCACCTGTAGATCTTCGGATTTACGCTTTAATATACTTTCAATAGGAACCTTCCCACCCCAAAAATCTTCGTTTCGCTCTTTGTCACTACTGATGACAGAGCCTTCCAAGGACAGTCCAGCAAAGACCCCTTTACTCATGGAATAAGTAAAAATCTCAGCGGTAAAGCTACCATCCGTTCCTACCCCAGTCTGCCGTCCCACCGGGCCGGCGGCGACACTCACATCCCCGCCTAAAGTAAACTTGTCCCCAGTAAAGCCCTTCATGCCGCGTTCATTCATGATTACCATCACCAAGGCGGTAGATTGCACCCCAGCCTGCAATCCCCATGAAGCTCCTGAGATAGTGACGAAATGCGGACCAAACCAAGCGCCTGGAACCGTGTGGTCTCTTTTTAACAAAATTCCCTGCCCGTACCGTCCGCCCAAGACTAAACCGGCCTTAATTACAGAAGGGAAGACAGCCACCCCTTCCGCTTGCTTCAATAACCTGCCCAAATTTTCTGCATCGTCTTTCTTTGCCATCTCCTGTAATACTTCCATTGCTTCTTCAATTATTTCATTCGGGTTCTTGGCCGCCATCGTCACCGGAGTCCCTACTCCCCAGATTAATATGCAGAAGAATAAACCAAATATTAACCCTTTTCTCAAAGTTCTTACCTCCCGACGGTTTCATAGAATACCCCAGCCGGCAAAATTACGCCAGCCTTTTACGTTCTAGCTGTCTGCCAAACTCCTCCAGTAATAATATAATATGTATGCCAAATTCGGCACGGATCGCCCTAATCCTTTTTCCTTTTATGAAATAATATTGAGCAATCGCCCAGTCTGTAGAGGTTGCTAATCGCCAGTTTACTAATGGATGCCCATAAAGGGCATTTCCTAAACCAAAAGCTGCACGACCTTCATACCGCTCACCCGTTTTCGGCATGCCGTTTCCATTTTCCCGGAAAGGCTTGCCGGTTTCATATTCAGGATGATATGCTTTATACATGAAGGAATTGTTGTTTAAAATTGGTGAACTCGCTAAATATGGATGAAAATTACGCCAGGTAACCCCGTGGGAACCGGCCACAAGAGGAAAAATTTTTCGGGAGGGGAAATCATGAGTTTCAAGCTAAAACCAGGTCTCTTGTTAGGAGCGGCGACGTCCGCAACTCAGATCGAAGGCGGTGATTTAGGCCACAACTGGAATGACTGGTACCGCCGCGGTCGGATCAAAGACGGCTCCGACCCGGCCCGGGCCAACGATCATTACCACCGTTGGCGGGAAGATGCGGATTTGATGACTGCCTTAGGCCTGCAAGTCTACAGGTTCGGGATCGAGTGGGCCCGGATCTGTCCCACCCCCGAGCGGGTAGATGAAGCAGCTATCGCCCATTATCGCGAAGAAATGACTTACCTTCGGGAAAAAGGCCTCAAATTACTCCTTACCATTCACCATTTTACCAATCCCCTTTGGTTTGAGGATAAAGGCGGTTTTTTAAAAAAAGAGAACCTCCAGTCTTTCCTGGACTTTACCTCCCTGGTGGTCCGGTCCTTCGGCGACCTGGTATCCGAGTATATCACCATCAATGAACCAAATGTCTATGCCACTAATTCTTATTACTTTGGGGACTGGCCTCCCGGTGAAAAATCCTTTTCAAAGGCGTTGACGATCATGGCAAACCTGGCCTATTGCCATATCAGGGCTTATGAACTGATCCACCAAATCC
>DATCJV010000202.1:0-10854 GCA_036562625.1 Bacillota bacterium
AGGCACACCCTCACCGTTCACCAAGTACAACGCCTTGTCATGGTCGGCGTAATAAGCGCCGAGACCGGCTCTTTTGATCTCATCCACC
Source organism: Bacillota bacterium (assembly GCA_036562625.1). Classification (GTDB taxonomy): domain Bacteria; phylum Bacillota; class UBA4882; order UBA10575; family UBA10575; genus DUOH01. Next base: position 89 of record DATCJV010000202.1, read on the forward strand.
GAAGCGCCGTCCATCAGTTTATAAACCAAAGTCGCAATAATTTCCAAGTGCGCCAGTTCCTCCGTGCCGATATCCGTTAAGAGTCCTTTGGCCTGTGGGACCGGCATCGTATATCGCTGAGTCAGGTACCGCATGGAAGCGGCCAATTCTCCATCGGGCCCGCCGTACTGAGTGATTAGGAACTTCGCCATCTGCAGGTTGGCCCGGCCGACCTTCGCCGGGTATTGCAGTTTTTTTTCATAAAACCACATTTAAACTCCCCCTTTATTCATAACTAATTTCCCACGGCCAAGGATCGCTGATCCACTGCCAAGGAAAACCACTCTGCGCACAGAAGGAGAGCGGGCCGTAACAGCTTTCATAACGTTCTCTGGCAGCCTGCGCCGCTTGGCATGCTGAATTATGTTCCATTAACGCCCTTTGGTCATTGGGATGAGTATCCAAATACAGGTGTAATTCAAGGGCGGTAAATTCAAGGGCCATTAATTCTTTTAGTAAAGCCAATTGTTCCCTGTCCACGTTCATACCTCCTTAATACTCCCTTCTCTTATAGGGGAAGTAAAGTTCTGGAAAGATTGTTCCCTTCAGCAGTCCTTCCAGCGGCTCCCACCTTTGGCTGAAGACCTGAAAGGGAACATACGCCCTGGCCAGGCGTAAATTCTGGTTCATCTCATACATGCCTATACCTCCTTCGTTCTTCCCACAGACCATGGATTACACACAACCGACCGCCAATTATTGCCTCGACTTAGGTACTACCATCATATTCCGAAAGGTACGAGCATTCTATAATCCTGCCGAAAATGTGCTCAAGTCCTCAGTGATCATTAATTGTCAGCGTAACCTGGTTTGTCTTTGATGATTGCGCAAGATGGCGCCCCCGGCGAAACGTTCTCTCTCGTACACACTCCGGATAAATAAAAAAACCTTGAGCGTCCGAAGCTCAAGATCATTCAGTCACCAAGAGAATCAGTGAATTTTCGTAAGAATATTGTAAATTTATGGAAAGGAAAACCATCTTCTCTGTGGAATTCAGGAGAACGGAGGTGAATACTATGGGACGTCGTCGGAGAAAAAGCCGGCATGTTCAATTACGCCTCAACCTCGAATTTGGACTGCTCACCGAAGCGGTACGCAGAGAAGAAGAGATCGACTCCGGCCGGGCTTTATCTCAAGCCTTTATCCTCAAGCGCAGAATAGTCAAGCCTGATCCCTTTTTTCGGGATTTAACAGGACATCATCTGGTTTGACTCCGGTTTACTCGCAAACAGCTCTCCACCGGTCACTTCTCCAGGAACTCCTCGGGCGACCAGTTCCCGAAGAACTGATTAAACCAGCCGGAGATGACTTTGAATTCATCAAAGAATAACAATAGTCCGACGGTAATCAGCAGTCCGCCGGAAAGCCACCCGAGCAGGCCGGTATAAGGAAGCGCCCGGCGATACCAGGCATAAAAGGTGGAAAAGGCTATGGCCAACAAGAAAAAGGGGATCGCCATCCCGAGGGAATAAAAGAATAGGAGCGTCACCCCGGTCCAAACCCGTTCCGCGCTGGCGGCCACCACCAGGATCATACTTAAGATCGGTCCCACGCACGGCGTCCAGCCAAAGGCGAAAGCGGCGCCGGTCACCAACCAACCCACCGGCCCCGTGAGCTTCTTCTTTACTTGAAAGCGGAACTCCCTCTGCAAGGTGAATGACTTGATGAACCCCAGTTGAAAAAGGCCCAACAAGATGAGGAGGCCTCCACCGAACCGGAGAAAGACCAGCCGGTACTGGAGTAAAAACCGGCCCAGCACGGAAAAGGCCGTGCCCATCAAGATAAAGATTAAGGTAAAGCCAATAATAAAAAAGACCGTTCCGGCAAGGGCTTTTCTTTTCATCGCCTGTGACAGCCCGGATTCCTGCTCCGCCAGGGGCAATGATCCGGAGAGCATCGCCAAATAGCCGGGGGCTACCGCCAAGACGCACGGTGAAAAGAAGGACAATAAACCGGCGAGAAAAGCCAGAAAAAAGCCGGGAGTCTCCATGGTCATCCCCTTCCTTCCTTATAAAAACTCCTCAGCCACCCGGACCAGCCGGTCATAATCCAACATTCCCCGGTGCACCAGGCGAATCCGTCCTTCCCGGTCAATAAAGAAAGTAGTGGGAATGGCGGTGACATAATACTCCCTGGCCACCTTGGCTTCGGTATCCAAAAGAACCGGAAACTCCATCCCCTGCTTCCGGACGAACTCTCTGACCTGTGCCGGTTTTTCCTGAAGATTCACCGCGACAATCGCCACTCTCCGCCCTCTGTACTCCTGAGCAAACCGGTTAAAATCCGGAATCTCCCTTTGGCAAGGTCCGCACCAAGTTGCCCAGAAATTCAAGATGGTCAGATCACTCTGCTCATAAACGGCCTTTAATTCGACCTGCTCCCCGGAGAGATTAAACAAGGAGAAGTTCGGGGCGAACGCTCCCTGCACCGGCGCCACCGGTTCTCTGTTCTCCGTTTCCGCCCGGGACTTCTGTCTCTCCATCACCGGTAAAAGGGTAATCCCCGCCAGTAAAAGCAGAGCGCCCCCAAGAAATAACCAGATCTTCAGGTTCTTGCTCATTTCTCCACCACCTTTTGGTTTATGATCGGAGCTCCTTTATATTCTATCATACTTTTTCAATAGGGTACAGGGTATAGTATAACAAAAAAGTATCCCACTGTAAATGGGATACTTTTTTGTTATTAATTTCTGCCGCGTACCCAAAGTGTACGCGCCTGATCGGCCTGAAGTTTTAGAAGACTTCCTTCCGCCCGCGCTGTTTTCTCCGAGTCGACTCCTCCCTCTCCCAGCCGGCTGCAGATTGGAGTTCCTTTAAACCGGTGGTGTCACCAAGTAAAATCAGGTGTTTTCTTAGTTTCTCATGGATTTTTTGTCTCAAAGCAAAACCTCCGTCTTTTTTTCTTACAGGAATTATTATATTAATAAGAGGCTTGGCCAATGACCGGGCAGAAGAAACTTTTTCTTCTGTATGCCGCCCGCCTGTGACCAAAACATGTGGAAATTGAAAAAGCGGCGCCGGTCAATGAACCTGTCGGCAGCCTTGGGCATAAGTTGAAGCACAAACCATCTTGCTTTACCCAATACTCTAAGAAAAGGAGGATACTTAATGACCGGACACCCCGGTTCAATCAGGCGAATGTTCGCCGGCGGCAACAGTAGTTCAGGTTTTCACTCTTTTTATGACCAGATCGTCAAGGCCGACGCCAGCCGGGTCTTTCTGCTCAAAGGAGGTCCCGGCGTTGGAAAATCCACCTTTATGCAGCAGATCAGTGACACCATGCGGCAAAAAGGTTATGGCCTGGAATACTATCATTGCTCTTCGGATCCGGACTCCTTGGACGCCCTGGTTATCCCGGAATTGCAGACCGCCCTCATCGACGGCACCGCTCCCCACGTGGTGGACCCGAAGAATCCCGGGGTAGTGGAGGAGATCCTTAATCTTGGGCAGTTCTGGAACGAATCCGGACTCAGAAAGAATAAAGACCGGATCATAGAGCTAAACGGAGAAATAAAAGAGTGCTTCACCCGGGCCTATACTTACCTGCGCCTGACCGGTGAAATCTACCGGTACTTACTAGCTCTTCGGCAAAAGCAGGTGCGTCCGGAGGTCATATCCGCATTGGGGGCGGAGATCAGGGCAGAAATCTTTCCCCGCGGAAATCTACCGGCGCACACTTTCTGCACGGAACACCGGAAAATGTTTGCCAGCGCCATTACACCGAAAGGCCCTGTTCATCACTTGGAGGCCCTCTTCCCCACAGGAGAAGAAGGCGGAAAAATCTTCGTCCTGGACGGTCCGCCAGGCAGCGGAAAAGAGCTGATCCTCGAGCGAATGCTGGCCGCAGCGGTAGAAAAGGGTTACCGGACCGAGACTTTTCACTGCCCTTTACTGCCGGAAAAGCCGGAGCATCTCTGGCTTCCTCAGCTCCGGACAGGGATAATCTCTGCTCATCATCCCCATCAATACACCCCGCCAGGCGCCAAAGTCATTGATTTAACACCGCTGTTGCGCCCGGCGGACCAGTCGGCAGAGGAAGCCGCCAGGGAAGCGCAAGCGGTCTATGAGGACCTTTTGCCAAGAGCGGTCGGCTGGCTACAGAGAGCCAAAAGCCTTCATGACCAATTGGAAGCGTATTATATTCCGCATATGGATTTTGCTGGTATTGAAGAACTGAGGCGCGAAACCCTGGCCAAGATACTAAGGTAAACCCTTCTCTCTTCCCCCGGCCTCCTCTCAACAGAATAAAAGAGTGTGCGCACAACCGTGCGCACACTCTTTAGCCGCTCTTTTTGATCAATATAGAACACCAAAGTTGACAATTTTTTAAAAAGGATTTCATCCACCCAAAGCGAAGAAGATATTTTTGTACTTTATACTTAGCGCGTCGCTCCCATGCGCATATCTTTGGATAGTCGGGGGGAGGCAGACACAGATTGAGAAGGAGATATCACTATGAAAGTAAATGGGATCATTCCAAAGAACTACAGAAGTATCTTGGATCTGCGGGAAACAGAGAGAGCCATCAAAACTATTAAGGATTTTTTCCAGATAAACTTAGCCAGACGCTTGAATCTGCAACGGGTAAGCGCCCCGCTTTTTGTGAAGTCAGGAACCGGAATCAATGACGACTTAAGTGGAGTGGAAAAACCGGTCACCTTTAAAATCAAAGCCCTCCACAATGAACAGGCGGAAATCGTGCAATCCTTGGCCAAATGGAAGAGGACGGCCTTGGCGGAATATGGCTTTAGCGAAGGTGAAGGTTTGTATACGGACATGAACGCGATCAGACCCGACGAAGAACTGGATAACCTCCATTCTTTATATGTGGACCAATGGGACTGGGAGAAGATTATCTCCAAAAAAGAGCGGAACCTGGATTATCTGATTGAAACTGTCAGGCAGATTTATTCCGTAATCAAAGAAGCGGAGGAGCGGATTTTCGCGGAATACCCCGCGCTCGAACCTACACTGCCCCAAGACATTACTTTTATCCACAGTGAAGAACTGGAAGAGCTCTATCCCCAGTTTACTGCCAAAGAGCGGGAAGATGCCATCTGCCGGGAAAAAGGCGCGGTCTTTCTGATTGGGATCGGTGCGACCTTAAAGAGCGGACAACCCCATGATGGCCGGGCGCCGGACTATGATGACTGGTCAACCCCGACCAAGGACGGGAAAAGGGGATTAAACGGCGATATCCTGGTCTGGAGTCCTGTGCTAAAAAAAGCCATAGAACTTTCTTCCATGGGGATTAGAGTAGATAAAGAGGCCTTACTCCGCCAACTGCAAATTACCGGAGAGGAAAAACGGCTAAATTATAGTTTTCATCAAAAACTCCTCCATGACCAGCTCCCCCTCTCCATCGGCGGAGGAATCGGTCAATCCCGGCTTTGCATGTTCCTCCTAAAGAAGGCGCATATCGGAGAAGTGCAAGTTAGTATCTGGCCGGAGGAGATGATCGAGGAGTATCGAAAAAATAACATCTTTTTCTTATAAAACACCAGCCATCAAATACCAGACAGGGGGAGAGGAACCTTGTCTAAATAAAGGGACAGGGATCTTGTCTGAGTTTCTTTCATCTGCCAAGTAGAAAGGTAGTTCAGACAAGATCCCTGTCTCTTTATCCGAAGGTAGTTAAAGGTAGTCCAAACAGGGTTCCTCTCTCTCCGGTCAGTTGAGGCCATAAAACATCCTGGTCAACTTCTCCCGTAAGCCGGCAGGCAGGAATCTGTTAATAAACGGCAGTTTGGTGGAGATAAAGTCACCGGCCGGATGAGAGCCACGGGGGTTCTTCTTCCGCACAATCCGCCAGACCTTCCTGGCGATCACCTCCGGGGGTGGGGCCTTTTCCAAGTTTTCCTCAATCACCCGCCAGCAAACGTCGGCCCAACGCTGATAAGGAGAGTCGGCCTTGCAGCCGAAGATGGTCATTTTATTAAAGTTTGTCTTAATATCACCGGGCGCCACCGCCACCACCTTTACCCCAAAAGGCCTTAATTCCTGTCGCAAACCCTCAGTTAATGCCTCCAGCGCGTACTTGGAGGCGGAATAATGAACTTGAAAGGGAATCACGAACTTTCCGGCCAAAGAAGTAATGTTGATGATTAACCCCTCACCGGAAGCCCGCATCTGAGGCAAGACCGCCTGAATCATGCGGAGGGCCCCGAAATAATTGGTTTCAAATAAAGCCTCGGCTTTTTCCACCGGAAACTCTTCCACAGGACCGAATACTCCGTATCCGGCGTTATTGATTAAGATGTCGATCTTGCCGGCCTGCTCCAGACAGTCCGCCACTCCTTTTGCTACGGACTGTTCATCCGTGACATCAAGTTCGATAAAGGACACTTTCTCTGACAACGATTTTGGTAAATCCGCCACTTTAGCCAGGCTCCGTGTGGTTCCCCAGACCCGGAATCCCTGATCAGCCAAACACTCCGCGATGGCGGCGCCGATCCCGGAAGAGGCGCCGGTGATCAAGACATTTCTCTCCTTCCGGGCTGACCCCGCCTCCGTCACGCATCTCTTTGCCATTGCCTCCATCCCCTTTAACCACTGATCACTCCCGTACGTCACTGGCTTCAAACCCACGGTACGTACGCAAGTACGTAACTACTTAGCAGAAGATTTTTTCCCAAAGAACCTGCTCCAGAAAGAGGGCTTATACTCTTTATCAATCCGCTTCATCACCGTCTTGGTAATATCCCTGCCCCCGGCCGTTACTCCGTTCTTATGCAACACACATAGTAACTTCCATCTATTTACCATCTTCAAAACAGCGGCATCCAATTTCTCATTAAACGCCAGATTCTTCTCTTCCAGGATCAGCTCTATCTCCTTTTGCTTTTCATCCATTTTTTTCTGGGCTTCTTCCGCCAGTTCCTTCACTTTTTTTTGATAATCTTTCCGCAACCGCTCCGCCTCATCCCCACTCTTACCGGCCACTGCGGCTTCATACTCGGCAGTCAGTTCCCTTACCTTCTTGGTGTGTGCCGTTAAGATCTCACCTTTATATTCTTCCAATTCCTCTTCGAGTTTCCTGACGTCTTCTTCCAGTCTTTGGTAGGCGAGGGATTCTTTTTGTATTTTATGCAAGTCAATCACAGCAATTTTTGAGTCGGAACCAAAATCCGCTCCGTAAACCACGCATGATCCTATAAGGAAAAGGAGCATAATCAGGATAAATAGGTTTTTCTTCATTATCAACCGCCCCATATTTTTAGCGTTATGTTATTATTTTTTCGGTACATCTCTCAGATTTCCTGCCAAAATATTTAGTTACCTTTAGATCACTAACTTTACCAGTCTTCGCGCGGATTGTCAATAATCCGTAAACCGGCGTTGGGTGTATCCTGTCACCCAAGCCAAATAAAAAATGGCCATAAATACCATGGAATAGATCGTCTATCCCATACATCTATGGCCATTATCCGTCAGACCCGAGGGCCGATTGCCCACAACCCCGCTCCGAAACAGCGCAAAGAGTGAGACTAAAACTTCACGCGTTTACCGGTGTTAATCAGGATGGCTTCTTCCCCGATATTCGTGGCGTAATCGGCGATCCGCTCAAAATAACCGGCGATGAGCAAGAGCAGGATGGCTTGCCTGGTGAAGCTCAGCTCTTCCGCTCTGGTCATAATGCCCATCAATTCCTGATATACTTCATCGTACAGGTTATCCGCTTCTTCATCCTTTTTGCAGACGGCTTCCGCCAAGTCCGGGTTATTCTCCACATAAGCCTTTAACGATACATCCAGCATATTCACGGCAAGCTCCGCCAGTTTCGGAATGTGGATCAGCGGCTTAATAAACTCCTCATTCTTCATCTCCAAGGTGCGCTCAGCGATGTTCGTGGCCAAATCGGCGATGCGTTCCAAGCTGATGGCGATCTTCATGACCGACAGACATCTCCGAAGCTCTTGTCCTGTTGGGTTACGGTCGGCCAGAATCTGCGTGACCTTGTCTTCAACCACAATCAATTGATTGTCAATAAAATCATCGTAGGAGATAATATCCAACGCTTCTTGAGCATCCTTTTTAATCAAAGCGTTAAGAGAACGATTTACAATGTTCTTTACTTCTTCTCCCATCTTGATAAATTCCGTCGTCAACTGCTCGTTTTGGCTCAAGTTAATACCACACCTTTCCTCCGGTAATCGTTTGTACCTGTTCGCATACGTACAACCCTTCATAATAGATATTAGATTATAAATATTAAATTCCTGCCCCGGAAGGAAAGATCCTTCATAAATTCCAGCACGCGCCGGGCATGGGATCAACTTTGAAAATCGTGACTCTCTCCCCTTAATTCCGCCGCCGGTCTTGTCTCTCCACTCTCCTGACTTGTCCTTTCCACGGTGGAGTCAGGCCGGCCAAAGGGCGGAGGATCCTGAACGAAAAAATCCCTCCCCGGATAATTGGCGCTATTATACCGGCAACTCGGATTCCAAAAGAGCCAATTCCGCACCCCCGCGTCTCTGGCCGCCCTAATCTGGGCCAGGATCTCAGCCCGTCCATACTTACTGGCTAAAGAAAAATCCTGCAGCCAAGGGCGAATCTCCACCTGTGCGTCCTTTAGTCTCTTCTGCGCGTCGATCAGGCTCTTATAAACTGTAAGATAGGGTTCGGCGTCTGGATCCTTAATCCCATAAGTCCCCTTGTAGTAATGGGAGGGATACACCATGGGAGATAATACCCCAATCGCATCAGCGATCATTTCCAAGTTTTGCCCAATTCCCAAATCACCCGGATTCGAACAGACCAGGCCAAAAATGTCCACCGACAGAATCGCCCCGGTCGCCTCAAGCTCTTTCCTGGCATACTCCAGGAAATCTTGGATTACCTGCGCCTTATCCCGGTCTTGAGTAAAGGGATAAACACACTCACTGATCGGCCCGTCACTGGTATAGCGGACGTAATCAAACTGCACCTCCGGAAAACCCATTGCAATCGCTTCTTTGGCAATTTGAATATTATAATCCCATACTTCCTTACTATTTGGATCTACCCAGGCCAACCCCTTATGATCACGCCACACTTCTCCGTTTTTATTTTTTACCGCCAGTTCCGGGCGTTTCTTCGCCAGGATCGGATCCTTGAAGACCACCACCCGGGCGATGGGGTAGACTCCGTGCTCCTTTAAAGCCCGTAAAATCCGCCGGGGCTCCATTTTGGGACGCCAGGCGCCAATCGCCTGCACCAAAGGCACCTCCGAATAGTAACTCACGGCGCCGCTGTCATCTTTGACGTCAATCACCAATGAATTGATACAAGTTTCATCAATAAACCGTAATAACTCATTGAATAATCTGGGATGGCCCGCCGCCCAACCGGTGGCATAGACCGCCCAGATATTTTCCGGTTGTGGAACAGGTTTGATCCGGGTGGAAGCCGCCGCCTCCAACTGCGCAAGGTCAATAGCCTGCAGATCCGAATTGAGGTCTGATTCAAGGGTGATCATCTTCAACCCATAACCGCTCTGTTGAGGAGTTTTCGCTGGAAACAAGAATGATCTGATTCTATACGACTGGGTATTGGTCAGAAAAAAAAGGAAACTGACTAAGATAATTTGGATTACAAATCTGCTTATAGTATTCCTCATCCACCGACTCCTCCTGCTGGTCTATTCACCCTTCTTCACGCTGCAAAGCAGACGGGTAATACCTGCATATGCTTATTTCCGCCCTGACCGCTCCGGCGCCAACCCTTCCGCCGGGCGCTAAAGCAATAGATGAATTCAGATCGGCAAAGGGGCGTCAAACGCCCAGACGGGAGGGCGTCTCCGCCTTGAAACAGGTAATATAAGTATTCTCTTGCAAAATATCTCTTTCCTCTTTTCTTGCGCAGCAAAAGAAAGGAATTTTCTGGACCGGAGGGATGCGCCCTCTGAATGCAGCAGGAAGTGACGGCATGAAAAAACCCACGCTAAGCGTGGGTTTGGTGTAACGAATTTTTATTCTGGACGCAGTTTGGTCACTAACTCAAACCGGCCATTCTTTACGGTGGCAATCGTGATTTCTTTGACCGGGTTTCTGTTTTCATCCAGAGTAATCATGCCGGTGACACCTTTAAAATCTACGGTGCTATTGATCGCGTCTTTAATATCCTTGGGATCCAGACTGTCTGCCCGGTCAATAGCCTCGGCCAACAGAGCAGCCGCATCATAGCCTAAAGCCGCCAGCACGATGGGGAATTTATTATATTTTTCCTGATAATCGCGTAAGAAATTCTGCACGATCTCGGCAGGGTCGGTCGGAGTGTAGTGCGTGGTGAAATAAACACCCTCCGCATCTTCCTTTGCCCCGTCAATCAACTCTTGCGCGTCCCAACCGTCGGCTCCCATGAAGGTGGCGGTAATCCCGAGATTCTTGGCTTGACGTAAGAAGAGCACGTCATCGGAGTAGTAAGCGGGCAGATAAATCACATCGGGGTTGACCGCTTTGATCTTGGTCAGCTGCGCGTTAAAGTCCGAATCCCCGGTGGTGTAGGAGACGATCTCCACCACTTCTCCGCCGAGTTCGGTAAAGGTTTTGGCAAAAACATTCTTCAGCCCGATACTGTAATCATTGGCCAGATCAAAGATGATCGCGGCCTTCTTCGCCTGCAAGTTCTCTATGGCAAATCTGGCCATCACACTGCCTTGAAAATCATCTAAAAAACAGGTGCGCGAGACATACTCGCCGACTTCAGTCACTTCAATGGCGGTCGCAGTCGGAGTAATCAACGGAATCC
>DATCJV010000203.1:0-9919 GCA_036562625.1 Bacillota bacterium
TTCTTCTACTAGACGAACTAAATCCATGAGGAACCTCGGCCTCCTTCTGGGGGTTTTCATTCTTAGGCGAATGTGAGGTTCCTCTTCTCTTTTCTATAGATCTCTCCTCCGTCAAATCTACAATAATTTTACACTAACGCCAAAATTGGTCATGGGAAAAACAAAAATATCCCTCGCCGATATCCCGGGGTGAACTCGAAGATAAAACTTGTCCACATAGTTAATTTTTTGCCGGAAGTGTCTATAATATCCGCATTGATCATTATACCCTTTCATGTTACAATTTTTTAACTTAAAAAGCGAAAAGATGGAGGGATTTCAAATATGAACATTCTTTCTCCGAAGAAGCGCCGGATAATACAGTTTCTACTTATCTTAGCGCCGGTCTTCTTCTCCGGTCTTCCGGTCACCCGAGCAGATACGGTACAGGTTGGAGATACGCTTTACTTTGAAGACTTTGAATCCGCCAACACGCTCCAACAAAACGGTAGTGCAACCATTACCCTAAGTAACAAATATGCGGCGGCCGGTTCCAAAAGCCTGAGCGTTGAACCTGTCGCGGATAACAATTGGAGCGGAGTTGCTCTTCGCAACGACTCTCTGGAGACACCAATGATGCCCGGCGGCAAGTACAGACTGACCGCCAAAGTCCTCAGCCCGAAAAAAGCGACCTTAGGTGTACGCGTGGAAACCAAAGATAGTTACGGAGGTAATACCTACGGCAGTGTGGGCCGGGCCAAGGTCAATCTGATGGCCGGTGAATGGGTGGATGTAACGATGGACTTCACCGTCCCCGCGGACCACCAGTCGGTTGTAGCCATTGTCTTCCACAACGACGACCAGATCCCCAATCTCCACTTCTATCTGGATGAAGTAAAACTACAAGTAACAGGCCTGCCTCAGCCGGTCGAGGAACCGGAACTCACTCCCTTGCTTACTTTCACCTTTGCTGATCAGGCAAAAGAAGGGAGCCTCTTCACGGTAGGTTCTTCTGCGCAGATCGAGTGGGTCAAAGGCGTCGGTAAGAATGACGATACCGCCTTAAAGGTCACCCATATCAATGGCAAAAGTTATACCAGCTACGATAATGCCGTCCGGCTCACCTTCAGCGAACCGCTTCCGGCCGGTGGCGTCTATAACATTTCCGTCTGGTTTTATGCTCCCGCAAAAGGTAACGAAGGTAAGGCCACACTCACCGGTCCCGGGGTGGTGCTCAACGGCGAATACGCCCTCAGCGAATTCAAACTTCCGAGCAATTTCGGAACCTTACCCCTGGAGCAATGGAAAGAAGTAAACGTCAAGACTCCGTTGATGAATAAACCGCTCCAAACCATCGATTTCCGGCTAGTCGTCAACGACGGGCCTAAACATGCCGACGTGTGGTACATTGACGATATTGTCATCAGCCGGGTTGGCGAACTGAAACAGATCATCATCCCCGAATGGGATCTCTCCCTTCCCTCGCTCGCTGAAACATATAAAGACTACTTCATGATAGGTAATGTAATGAGTGCCCACCAAACAGCCGATGCCGAGCTGACCGCCATGTACAAACACCACTACAACTTAGTGACGGCCGAGAACGATATGAAACCGCAGTATTTAAGTCCCGCCAAGGATCAATACAGCTTTACCAATGCGGATACGCTGATCAATTGGGCCGCAGCGAACAATCTCAAGGTTCATGGTCATACCCTGGTCTGGCACTCCCAGTCCGCGGCCTGGCTGACCACAGGCGCGGACGGCGAACCGCTCACCCGAGCGGAAGCCAGGGCCAATATGAAGGAATACATCACCAAGGTGGTCGGACATTTCCGGGGCAAGGTCATCTCCTGGGACGTGGTGAATGAAGCCTTTTCCGACGGGTCCGGCATTCCGACCAACTGGAAAGACGCTCTGCGCAAAGACGCCCCCTGGTACCTGGCTTACGAAAACGGTGCTGACCAGAGCAAGGGCGAAAGCGGCGCCGACTATATCTACGATGCCTTTGTCTTTACACGTCTGACCGACCCGGAGGCGACTTTATTCTATAACGACTACAACGAAACCGACTCTTGGAAACGGGAAGCCATGGCCATGATGGCTGAAGAGCTCAATGCTAAATGGAAGACGGACAAACGTAACACCCAGCCTGACCGGTTGCTCATCGAAGTCCTGGGGATGCAAGCCCACTACTGGACCGCCAACATAAATGTGTATGCTGTCGACGCCGCCATCGCCCGCTTTATCAAAGCGGGAGTAAAAGTCGCTGTTACCGAGCTTGACATCGCGTACGGCTCATGGTCCAACCAGCACTCCGCTCCCCTCACCAAAGAGGAAGAATTGTTCCAGGCGCGACTATACGCCCAGTTGTTCAAGGTATATAAGAAATACGCCGCCCACATCGAGCGGGTCACCTTCTGGGGCAAGGCGGATTCCCAAAGCTGGCGCGCACCAGGCAGCCCGTTACTCTTTAACCGGGCCTTCGGCGCCAAACCGGCCTTCTACGCAGTCATCGATCCCGAGGGTTTTCTCCGCACTAATCAATAAATCCTACAGAGAGTTGACTTGAGGTAAGACCGCCAGCTTTTCGAGGTGATAAAACAGGGCTGTTTCCGGTTATTTCCGGACACAGCCCTGTTTACAGTTCTTCTATTTTAACAAGCTCCGTAACTACAGTATTTTTATGCCTCTTCCCTTCGTATTTTATTAAATAATGAGGTTCCTCTGTGGAAACCCAAAAATACGCCTTGAAAAAAATACTCTTGAAGCCGGGTAAAGTAAGCTTGACTTTGTATGTGTCAAAATCACCCGCCTGAACCGAGATGCGTTCCTGTCCTTCAACCACAAAAACCATTGTACAGATATACGGATATTGGTAGATCAGGCCCTTAAATTCAGTCTTTGCTTTGGAAAAATCCAAATTTCTTAATAAGACGGCAAACTGATCCGCTGGAAAAATCAGTTCATCTTCTTTTTTCTTAAAAACCTTCTCTTTAATCTGCTCCCCAGCTCCGAGCTTCATCTTGATTTTTACCTTGGAGAACTCGATCTCCACTCTCTGGTCATTGATTTCTCCACCATGATCAGTAAGCACTAGATGAAGCGGCTCCATATTCTCGGCCTTCATATAAAAGTCATAGGTATATCCGGGTCCGGTTTGTTTGATATATAATGCGTCAATCCCTTTATATGTAACCTGCTCTCTGTACTCATACCCATAATCCTCATCCCCGGCGGTGTGGTAGGTCAGTAATACTTTTTGCTCTAAAAACGGTTTGCGCATAAATGCACTGTCTTTTGCCATGATTGATTGGGAACTCATGATTAAAACCAATAAAGAAAACAGCGCCCTAATATATTTCCTCATTCTACCCCTCCTCATTTTTCTCCCTGGTTTTCCTAGTTGGAACCAACTTTAAATAATAATTTTAACCTGAAAACTAATAAACTTCAATCCTGGCAGAACTGTGTGTGCAACGGAGCCCATCATCACTCCTCCTCGATCAGCCTGATCACTTCGGAAATAGTGAGCTCCTTTTCCTTGGCAATTCTTGAAAGATCGTCATACTCGTACTTGGAACGGCGCACACCATAGCCGACGGAATCCTTGCGCCGCACTTCACCGTAGGGGGTCTGTAAGGTTGTGAAGCTGCGCTCCAGAATATATCGATGGCAAGCGACTTCCCGTATTCCAATGGTGGTCGTGTACTTAAATACCGCGCGCACCACAGGTTCCTTATCCTGTGCACGGCAGAGTATATGGATGAGCGTTCCCGGACGGGATTTTTTCATGCCGGCTGGGACCGTGAAGACTTCAAGCGCACCGGCGGCAAAGAGCCTGTCCATGGCAAAGCCAATCTCCTCCGCAGTCATATCATCCACATTACAGTTGAGCTCAACCACTTGGTCATGGTTGTCCTCCGTTTCCCCAAGGAAAGCCCGGACACAATTGACAGTCTCAAAATCCTTCCGGCCCATTCCGTAACCGATCCCCTGGATTTTGATGGGCGGCATATCCCCAAAGGAGGTGGCAAAGTGTTTCAATAGCGCAGCGCCGGTAGGCGTACAGAGCTCGCCCTTGATCCGGCCGCCATAAATTGGAACACCGCGCAGGATATACGCTGTGGCCGGCGCTGGAACCGGCAGGATGCCATGGGCGCAGCGCACATGACCGCTGCCCACATGAACAGGGGAAACGACAACCTGCTCCGGCCCGATCTTCTCCATCAGCAGACAGACCGCTGTAATGTCGGCCAGGGCGTCCAGGGCGCCGACTTCATGAAAGTGGATAACGGATACGGGTACACCATGAACGTGACTTTCCGCCTCTGCGATCAGGGCATAAACCGCCAAAACATCCGCTTTCACCTTGGGCGAAAGCTTTAAGCCCTCAATTAGATGTTCAATTTCGTGCATCCTGTTATGGTGATGTGTATCCCCGGCATTCTGCGTATGTTCATGGTCATGGCTGTGTTCGTGCTCATGCTCATGTCCGTGCCTCTCCCCGGCTTCTTCCGCTTCACCGTCAACGATCACCATGACCTGCGTACCATTGATGCCGCATTTTCTAGATACCTCTTTTTTTACGCGAACGCCCGGAATACCCACTCCGTTCAGCTCGGTGAGAAAAGACTCCGGATCGGGTAGAAGCTCCAACAAGGCTGCGGTCAGCATATCTCCGGCAGCACCCATGCTACAGTCAAAATAGAGTGTTCTCATTTTACTTTCGCCTCCATATGATTGATCATGCTTGCCAGATACCCGGCTCCGAAACCATTGTCTATATTGACGACAGACACACCGCTGGCACAGGAGTTGAGCATTGACAGCAGCGCAGATATTCCGCCAAAGGAGGCCCCGTAGCCAACGCTTGTCGGTACCGCAATCACCGGACAGCCGACCAAGCCGCCAATTACGCTGGCCAGCGCGCCCTCCATACCGGCGACAGCAATGATGACACTTGCGCTCATAATGTCATCGAGATGAGCAAGTAACCGGTGTAATCCTGCAACACCCACATCATACAGGCGAGTAACCTCATTGCCAAGAACCTCCGCGGTAAGCGCCGCTTCCTCGGCGACCGGAATATCGCTGGTACCTCCGGTCGTCACCACGATCTTTCCAATCCCGTCCGGGTTCGGCTTCGGGCCAATGACGCCAATTTTGGCCACGGCATGGTAATCAAAGTCATACGTGACATTGTTCTTGATTTTTTCCGCTGCTTCGGAGGAGAGTCTAGTAATGAGAATGGTGCTCTGTCCGTTGCTGCGCATCGCATCAATGATGCCGATCATCTGCTCCGGCGTTTTACCCGCGCCGTAGATAACCTCGGCCACCCCTTGCCGTAACGGGCGGTGCAGATCCACCTTGGCAAAGCCAAGATCAGCAAAGGGCGCGGTCTTGAGTTTCATCACAGCGTCTGCAACGGACATACTGCCATCGCGCACAGCTTCAAGGATCTTCTGGACCGAATTATTCATTTCGCGCCTCCAAATCAAGCGTCACTGCGCTGTAATATTGTTTCAACTCCCGTACGATCAGCGTTCTGTTTTTAATCACCTTTTCCATTTGAGAAGCGGGGATTTGCAATTTGGCGGCATTACCGGACATCCGGACACGAAAGTCTGTAAAACCAAGAGAAAATAAAAAGTTCTCCGCACGCTCCGTACGTTCCAGTTTTTCCTTGGTGATCAGCTCTCCTGTTGGGATTCGCGTAGAAAGGCAAGCATAGGCAGGCTTGTTCCATATATGAAGCCCTGCCTCTTTTGCACGACGGCGAATCTCCTCTTTGGTCAGACCACATTCCCGAAGCGGAGAGCGAACGGCCAATTCTGTAAGAGCCCGCATGCCCGGACGGTCACCCGGGTCGTCGGAGGCATTCGTCCCGTCACACAGAATGCCATATCCATCCTTGGTCGCTTGGGCCAAGATCTTTGAGAAAAGCAGTTGCTTGCAGAAATAACACCGGTCTGCCGGGTTTACTACGATTTCCGGGCAGCGCAGCACATCAACTTCAATGACAGTCAGATCCACATGAAACTGCTTGGCCAGGCGTTTTGCGTCATCCAGCTCAAACTGGGGCTGAAAAACGGATTTGCCATAATAGGCATGAACCTTTTCCCCATAATTGACTGCTGCATACAACAGGTATGCCGAATCAACGCCCCCCGAAAAAGCGATTGCGACCCGAGGATGAGCTTTAAAGAAGTCGGATAATTCCATGTCACACCTCATCTGCTAACGTGACTTTCGTCACTGCTGCGTTCAATCTACAGGGGGCAACCCCGTAAAAACAGCGCTGCCCCCATTTATTCTGTCTTACTTTTGTTTGAGCAATGCCGCCTTGATCACGCCTTTGGGGTCTTTGGTGAGCAGAATTACCAACCAGATAATCAGCCCCAGCGCAACAACGGAAAGCCCCAAATAGAAATCATTAAGCATTTCAATGGGTGTGGGCGTGAAATACTCTGCCTGCAGCTCAGCATAGCCAAAGATCGCGTCCACCAGCCACATCAGCGCAGCGCCCCAATACATCCAGCAGAGCAGGCCGACCTTCATTTCATCCTTGGGCGCGTTTTTATACCAAATAACCGTACAGATAATCGCCGCAAAAACTGTTGTCAGTAAAGTCATGTCCAGTCCTCCTCAATCCGAAACCGGTTGCGCTTTCAGAGACTTTTTCTCCATAGCGTTCGTCACAAGCAGCATAACACCCCAAACGGCGGTAACGAGCACAGCCATAGACACACCGACAGTCGCCATCTCCGCGAGCATTTCCAAAGCCTCGACAGGATCAGAGGCTGCGGTCAGAAACGGGAACCACGGCACTACCTCGCCGTGCCACACATGCTCCAAGGCCAGCAGGACCGATCCGCCCCAGAGCATATTGGTGAGCCATTTCAGTTTACCGGAGAACGGAATTTTGCCCTCTTTCCCGGAGTTGTTGCCGGTGTCGGCCTTCAGGTCTGCCGATCGGTGTTCCCTCAATTTTACTGCCTTAGTAATCGCCGTCGTGACCACGGCCTCCGCAACAGGGACTAGAAAACATGCCATAAGTACTACCTCCTTGTAATAAATAGTAATAAATAATATGCGCGGTATCCCCAGGCATGCAAAAAAGGCATACGGTTCTCCTTCTGAAAAACCGTATGCCTCCAATAGCATACCTTCAACGTAAAATACTGCGCATAGGACAAAACTTGAACGCTTCTGCGTTCGTAATCCGCTTCATTCGGATCAGCATAAATATTATATTCAAAGAAGCCGCGTTCGTCAAGGGATTAAGGCTGTTTCCACGGCACGAGATCGCCCATAAGCCTCTAGCGCAAATTCTCTAAAGCAAAAGTTTCCGTCGGAATTTCCGGACTAAACGTAATCACAGCGGGAAAAGAGAGCTTTCACTTCCGGTCTGGACCATACATAAAGAGAAGGGACTCCAAAAGCCAATACCCACAATATCCAGTTTAATCAATTAGTATTTTTTACAAAAGAATCCCGTTTATAAATTCGATCACTTGCTCATTACGTAAATAGTCTTCGTGACTTACATCAGCGAAGATTTTTAGCTGTGCATCGTTAAAACAATCTTTTACTTTATATTGAAGGCTTGCGCTTAATGTCCGATCGGCATTTGAACCAATGATGCAGGTATTACATTTAACAGCGCGCGCATAGTCAATAAGTCTAATATCATTTGTGATGAACGCTTTAAGGGGTCCATGAAATACCGGAGTGATTTTGTTATATAAATCCGACAAGTCTCGATATGCCGCCAATAAAATAAGATGATCGCAATTTCTGACACTGGCCAGAAACGCGGCAATCCCCGTTCCGTAACTATGCCCCATGACAACTATTTTTCTGTCCGGATAATTTTTCTTTGCCCAATCATATAGATCAACCGCTGTTTTCTGCATTGACTTCAGATTCATTTTGCCTTTACTGTTCTGGCTTCCGTAAAAATCAGCCGCGAAAAATGGACAAGCAAAAACTCCACCAAAGGAGCCAACGGAGTTATAGGCGATATAATTTGAACCGCCAAAAAACAGAATAAGCTTATCAGCATCACTGGTAAGATTATATCCGTAGCCCGATAATTCTTCGCTAAACTGAATATACTCCGGGGTAAAGACGACCTCTTTCATCTGTTTTGCATTTTTATAAAATGAGTATGACACGTTTTGCATCACGAAATTACAGCCCAATCCGGCAACCAATACCCATAAAAATACTTTCATGACAATACTAACCCTTTCCATTTTAAATTTATCGCCACCTCATCAACAAACTGATCATCAGTGCCAAAAAAACAGAAATATCAATCTAAATCGGGATTATAAAAGATTTTTCCCAGATCAAGCTTGAGCCCTGGAAACTCCGGGTGTGCAAACTCATCTTCCGGCCCGCCCGTAAAGACCAGGAGGTAGTTCTCCCCCCGAAGCTGATAAGCTTCTAAAATCTTCTCGTCCGGGTCAACGATCCAGTAATGCGGGATACCTACTTTCCGGTAAATTTCCATCTTCTTCAAGCGATCCTTCCGGCGACTCGACGGCGTCAGTATCTCCACCACCAAATCACAGGGGCCGTTAATGCGTTCTTTCCGCATGATCTCTCTCCGGTTGCTGGAGACAAATAAAATATCAGGCTGAACCACATTGTGATCACCCAGAGTAACATCTATGGGAGAATAGAAGATTTCTCCCTTAGGGTCAAATCCGTCAAAGAATGTTTTCAACTGGTATCCTAGTTCCCGGGATACCCGTTGGTGTTGAAGCAAAGGCAAGGGTTCTTTGACCAAGAACCCATTGAGGACTTCATAGCGATAACCAGGCTCTTCCGGGAGTTTTATGTAATCATCATAGGTAAATTCGCCTTGTTTGGCATAGATTGCCTGTTCTTCCCGGACAAGATCACCACTGGCCGTCAGGGCTGCCAGCACCTCTTCTTTTTTGTAGCGGTACTGTTTTTCTCCCAGCAGTCTTGATGTGACATTACCGCATCCCACCACTACCGGGTTACCAACACAAATGTAGGTTGGACTCCACTTTTCTCGAAGGCGGCAGCGTTCATCATCGGCATGAGGGCGCCTTTCTCTTCTGTTCAGCGCGGAAATGTAGAAAATCCAAAAGCAATCTAGGATCAACTCTCCTGCTACTTTTAGAGTAAACATGTTCCTGTCAAAATACTAGTGACTATCTTCTGCCTTTCTTGGTCTGAATCCGGTTTAATTTTTCGACCATGATCAACATTACAACCACAAAGATCATTAAAAACAAGGGATAACTCCAGATCCCAATCTTTTCGGCAACAAAACCAAAGAGTAAAGGCATAAAGGTGGTACCGATATAAGCTGATGCCATTTGCATACCCATAATTGCTTGTGATTTATCCTCACCAAAGTTTTCCGGGGTCTCATGTAACAGACTGGGAAAGATCGGTGCGCAGCCAATCCCAATCAGAACTAATCCAAGAAAAGCACTTATATTTCCCGATGAAAACATGATCAGCAGCGTCCCTAATCCGGCTAAAGCCTGTCCCAGCCGGACCATATTTTTACCACCAACTTTTCCAGTAATAAAACCGCTAATAAACCTGCCTGCGGTTATCCCTAAATAGAAGATGGCCGCCCACTTGGCCGCGGTCCGGGCGTCAATACCCTTCTGCAAAACCATATAACTGCTGGCCCATAAACCGGTGGTCGCCTCCAACGAGCAATAACAGAAGAAACCAACTAGAGCCGATTTTACCCCTGGCAGCCGGAGCATTTCTTTCAGAGTAAGAGCCTGATTCTCTTGCTCCGCCCTGCTTTTGTCCTTTTGGCTTTTTTCCCAGAGCGACAGAGTCATCAGTAGGCAGAGCACCAATACGGTCTGGATAACCCCAATTGTCCGGTAACCCGAGTTCCACCTCAGGCCACTGGTCAGACAAAGCCCCATAA
>DATCJV010000029.1:0-2678 GCA_036562625.1 Bacillota bacterium
GTGTAAATAATCCGATAAGATAAATGATTTTTTTCATACAAAGCCTTTCTTAATTTACAGGCAAACGAAAACGCAGCCAAAGTCTTCCCCAGACCGGTCGGGAGGTTGATTGTATAAACGCCGGGCGAAAAAGAATCAAAAGGATGCGTTGTTACCTCCCTGTACGCCTCTTCCCGCAGTTTATTAATGGGCGCCGAAGGAAAAGGATAGCCGGATTTGTAATGGTCGACCAGTTCGCCCGGGAAAGTGAACCGGCGCAGATTCATAACCTGGGCATACCTGACCGCAGCCTCGGTTTTGTCGGCGTCCACTAAAAGGGAGTAAAAGAAGTTAATGAGAAAATAGAAATGGCTTTTTTTCTGCCGGCGGATCTTTCTCGCCTGTGAACGGAGGTTTTCATTCTCTATGCCAGTGATCCATCTCTGTAAATGCTCATAGGAAAGGTTTACCGGCCAGGCCGGGTCTGTGATCTCCGCGGCCAGCCGGTTGAATTCTTCCGGCTCAATCGCGCTGAGCTGATCTTTTAAGACACGCAAATCACCCGGTTCTATGACGGTCTCGTCCAGGATATCTCCGAGATTGCCGTGGTGTCGCCGGACTACTAGAAAGCATAGTAAAGGATAGAACTCTTCCTCTCCTTCGGAACCGGAGAAAACCTCTTTAGCCAGATAATAGCTGCATACTGCGGAGAAAAGGCCATGGTGGGTATTTTTTCGCTTTCTCAGCGCTGCTTTTGCTTCTTCCGGCGCCTCCAAGTACGCTTGGAAATAGCGGGTGGCTTTCCCCAGATCATGCGCCATTCCAGTGATTACAGAGATTTGCTCCGCTTTGTCCAAAGGAAGCAGAGAGAAAGATTTCTCTTGCAGGAAATGGAGGCCCAGTCTTGACACCTCACGCAAATGATCGGCCAGATACTTATCGGGGTGAGAACGAAGGATTGATCTGATCTGCATGTATACTTCCCCCTGCTGGTAAAAGATATATCCCCCGGCTGGGGGATAAATTTAGAAAAAGCAATATCTTTCGCCGTTTTCCAGAACAACAATTTTTTCCGGGACTCCATGTTTAAGTCTTACCGTTTTGCCGTCGGTTTCAAAAACGACATATTCATATCTTTTCACCACCCGGTCCGGGGTCATTTCCACGGGGATCAATTCTTTCCCGTAACGCCGTCCGGGTTCAATAATGAGATTTTGAGCGGCCAGATAACGTTCAGGAACAACCGAGTTAACAGGCCCTTCTTCAAGCTCTTGAAGTTGGCCCGTGTATACCCCTACCCACCGAAAATCAGCCAACAACTCACTTAAGCCCATGGACAAAGTGTAATAGGCATAGTGACGGCGGACGGCGTCCACAAGACGTTCAAAAATCTCCTGGTTTTTATGGTGTACGTAAATCCGGAAAGCGGGGTTGGAAAGGAACTCGACCCTGATTTGGGTACGGCCTTCATGGTGCTTTTTATATACAGGTTGCCAAAAATTATCTTTTGTATTGATATAGTTAATTCCCCACCGGAATTTTTTTACCGGATTCAGGAGACCGATTCCCAGGTACATTTGGTCTAAAGAGAAGTCTTGCAGGTACCGGTCTTTACCGCTACCTATGATTGCTCCCAGCATCCCGGCGATGGTGGGTGGAGACGGAAAAGAAAAAGTCAGCGGCGATGAAGTAGTGAAGTATTTGCGAAAGTGGCCGATGTCCGCCCAAATATCTAATACCAGTGTCTTCATAAGAGATTACCCCTAAAAGGTTATTTCTTCATACGGCAATCCCGCAAAAGCCTCGGACACAGAGACGGGTTTCCCGTCCGACGTCAAGATTAACGCATCATCTGCTTTTACACGAATCTTTAGGATCTCATCTTGGTTTTTCCTGAACAATTCCTGCAAATCTTTGATTTCCAAGCTGCCGTCACGGATCCCCCTGAGCGCCAGATCATCTTTATCCGAGACAAATTTGATTCTCTTGTCGAGCTCGCCAAAGTGGGAATAACCGGGCTTGTGCTCAACCTGTAATAAGAGACGCGGCATCTGACCGGCTTTTGATCCGGAGAGTAGATTCTTCGTCCCGTTCCAGAGCGCCTCCAAAAGAAGCATTATGTCTTCTTCGCTCAAAGGAATATTCTGGTTTTTGGCGGCGTTTTCGTTCACCACACCGTAAAAGGCGATCAGGGAATAAGGGAGAATGTATTTTTCAGTAAACGTCCCCTGCTTTGCCCCTTCTCTTGACGGCATCACAGTGGTCCCTTTAATATAGGTCAAGTCTACCCGGTGCAAGGAACGACCCATCTTAAACTGGACCGGCCCAGTCAGTGTCAAGGTTTTATCCTTAACCGCGATAGTGGCACCAAACAGGCGGATATCAATACATTTTGTAATTAAGCTCTCAAAATCATTATTGAAATCATTCAACCGGTCTTCTTTTGTCCGTAAGTTGCCTTTTTCGTCTCTGGTCTCCAGAACAAAAACGTCCATCTGTTTTGGGAAATGGAGATAATCCCGGACAGTCCGTTTTAAACGTACATCTGTCACCATATTGATGCCTGTTTCTTCATCAATCCGGGGTTTGTTTTCGTCCACCGGATCCCCGTTGGGATTGGCGTCAGTGACATCGTAGAGAAAAAGGATCTCCGACCTGTTATTTATGGTCATCTCAGACAACCTCCTTTTCTTTCTCTT
>DATCJV010000035.1:0-19274 GCA_036562625.1 Bacillota bacterium
CTCTTCCGCCTTCCAGGTATTCTCTATTCCCCACCATCAGCCGGGCGGTAGTGATGGCGATGGCTTGTTGCCCCTCCTCTTCGCCGGTTTTTTCTCCCGAACGACAAAAGATGTTATAATTCCCCCGGACCAGGCATTCTACTCCCGAAACTGAATCCTTGAAGGTCAGCAGGCAATACTCTTCCTGATTCAGCTGGGAAAAGTTCTTATCAAAAATGACCGACCAATCATTCTCCTCATCTCTATGCAAATAATTCAAGTCAACTAGCTCGCGGCCGGAGTCATAGATTTCCAAGTAGTATTCATATAGCTTCTTCCGGGGTGAATTAAAACCAGTCGCCGGCACCTGTCCAAAAAGGGAAGTCACAATATACATGTTACCAGCCACTGTAAACTCTTTTTCCAAGGCTAAATCCGGAATTAAGTCTTCCATTTCATAAAAACCATTTAAATTGATGACCCGGGTCTTCTTCTCTTCGCTCAAGAGAAGATATGGTTGACCTCCTATCCTGCGCTGTAGAGAGATCTCTATGGAAACATCCTGCGGTACGCCTCCTTGACAGCCTTGAAGCGTCATCATAAAAAGCAAGAAAAGGAGTACGCTTTTAGTTTTGGCTAAAAACATAGCCCGGTCCGGATTCTGCATCACACATCCCTCCAGCTGAAGATCGAGACATAATATTAAAAATATATTCCCGATGAAGTTCCGGATTCCTTTCAGTAATCAAAACATCCTTTTCGTGCCGTAGATCAGGGGAATTGGGAAATGTCCGATCAGGCTTTGCCTAAAAAAGAAAGAAGGTTACCCCGGGGTAACCTTCTTCACACTGGCCCATGGTTGTCCGCTCAACCAGAGAAGCGGCCCTGAAGTCGCCTTTGCCATTTAATTTACATAAAAGGGGCGAAACACTCAATTCCGTAAGCGTTTTTCCAGTGCATCCAGTTCTGCCTGTAATTCTTTAGGTAGCCGGTCGCCAAATTTGGCATAATGTTCACGGATGGAGGCCACCTCCTGCAACCATTCTTCAGTATTCACTTTAAGCAATTCCGCCATATCGGCGTCACTGACATCGAGCCCGTCCCGGTCAATCGCGTCTATGGTAGGCATATAGCCGATTGCGGTCTTCTCTGCTTTGCCCTCGCCCGTTATCCGTTCAAAGATCCATTTCAAGACACGGCTGTTTTCCCCAAAGCCCGGCCAGAGCCATCTGCCATCCTTGTCTTTGCGGAACCAGTTCACATAGAAGATCTTGGGTAACTTCTCAGGATCCGCTTTGGCGCCGATGTTCAGCCAATGTTGGAAGTAATCTCCCATGTGATAACCACAGAAGGGCAACATGGCAAAGGGATCACGCCGGACCTGTCCGATTTTTGAAGAAATGGTGGCGGCGGTAATCTCAGAACCTACGATTGAGCCTAAGAAGACGCCATGTTTCCAATCAAAACTCTCGTGCACCAACGGGATGGTACTTGGGCGACGACCGCCGAAGAGAATCGCTGAAATGGGCACACCATTGGGATCTTCCCATTCCGGTGCGATGGATGGACACTGACTGGCCGGAGCGGTAAAGCGGGCATTGGGATGAGCTGCCGGTTTGTCTGAATCAGGGTGCCAATCATTACCGGTCCAATCAATTAAATGGTTAGGAGTATCACCGTCAATTCCTTCCCACCATACATCACCATCGTCGGTTAAGGCCACATTGGTGAAGATGGTGTTTTTGGCTATGGATTTCATGGCATTAGGATTGGAATGGTAAGAAGTACCGGGCGCCACCCCGAAGAAACCGGCTTCCGGATTAATGGCATACAGCCGCCCGTCCGGGCCAAACTTCATCCAGGCGATATCATCTCCGATTGTCTCCACCTTCCAGCCAGGAATCGTCGGAATCATCATCGCCAGATTGGTTTTTCCGCAAGCGCTGGGGAAAGCGGCGGCTATATACTTCTTGACGCCTTGGGGATTAGTGATGCCGAGAATCAGCATATGCTCGGCCAGCCATCCTTCATCACGGGCTATAACAGAAGCGATCCGAAGCGCAAAACACTTCTTGCCCAAGAGGGCGTTTCCACCGTAACCGGATCCATAAGACCAAATGGTTCTCTCTTCTGGAAAATGGCTGATATATTTCTCCTCCATGGGAGCGCAGGGCCATGCTACGTCTTTTTCTCCGTCGGCCAACGGAGAACCGACCGAATGCAGGCAAGGAACAAATTCGCCATCTGCGCCCAAAACATCCAAAACCTGCTGACCCATTCTGGTCATAATCCTCATGTTCATTACTACATACGGACTGTCGGTCAGCTCTACGCCAATCTTCGAGATGGGAGAACCGATCGGCCCCATAGAAAAGGGAATGACATACATGGTGCGGCCTTTCATACATCCCCGGTACAGATCGGTCATGGTCTTCTTTAGCTCTACCGGATCGATCCAGTTATTAGTCGGACCGGCGTCCTCCTGTTTTTTCGAAGCAATATAAGTCCGTTGCTCAACTCTGGCCACATCCGACGGATGGCTACGGAATAAATAACAGCCCGGCCGTTTCTCCTGATTCAAAGCAATCGCGGCGCCGGACGCAACCGCTTCCTGGAGGAGACGGTCATATTCTTCTTGAGAACCATCACACCAGTAAATCTGGTCCGGTTGGCATAACTCCGCCATTTCTCTGACCCATTCTCGCAGTTTTTTGTTTGATGTCATCAAAGATCTCCTTCCTATAAATTGTAGTGTATTGTTTAGGATGAGGAAAAAGTGATCCTAAAGCGATTATCTAAGAGAAAGATTACTAAAGACCGGTAAATCAGGCAGATAATCAAATTTTCCCCCAGTATTAATATAATACAGAAATAGCTTCCGGTAAACTTTTTTTTCTAAGTATACTGCATTCTTACTTATTTTTAACATCCTGCACCCGGATAAAACAGAAATTCACGATTTCTTTCCTTAAAAATATCAGGATACTGCGTTAAAGTCACGTTCCAGAAAGATGAAAATACAGAGAAGTCAATGAAAAAACCCCTAAACCCAAAGGGTTTAGGGGTACTAGGCCTGTAATGTAAAGCGTAGTCTTGAGCGATGTAAGCGACAATTGCCGCTGATTCAGTCCTGGCGCCGGACTCCCCTAGATCGCGGCCAGCAGGATAAAGTTTAAAATGAACAGGAGAGTGGAAACGGCCAAGATGGGATGAACCTCTTTGAACTCGCCTTTACAGAGTTTCACTACGCAATAGAAGATAAAGCCAGTGGCGATCCCATAAGAAATACTATAACAGAAAGCCATGAAGACGCCGGCAAAGAAGGCGGGAATCGCCTCATTCAGGTCGTCCCATTTGATCTCCTTAAAGGCGGACATCATCATGATCCCAACCACGATCAGAGCAGGAGCTGTAGCCGCCGCAGGGACAAGACCGGCGATCGGCGCCAAGAAAATACAAGCAATAAAGAGTAGAGCCGTGATAACACTGGTTAACCCGGTCCGACCGCCGGCGCCGATCCCAGCTGCGCTTTCTACATAGGTTGTGGTATTGGAAGTACCAAATAAGGCGCCCACCGAAGTGGCGATAGCGTCGGCAAATAAAGCTTTATCCATCTTGGATTTAAAACCGGAGCTGGTCTGCATAAGCCTTTCATCTTCAGCGCTGAAGATCCCGCTTTTGCGACCCGTCCCGATGAAGGTGCCGATGGTGTCAAAGGTATCAGATAAACTAAAGGCAAAAATGGTCATTAAAACCAGGGGGATCTTCGCCGGATCAGCAAATAAGGAAAGTAAGCCATTCTTACCCAGAGCCGCACCGAAAGTGATGCCCAATTCCCGGAATATTTCGGCAAGTCCGGAGGTTGTCCCAGTCCCAATCGAGGAAATATCAACAATACCCATGGGAATTCCGAGTAGAGTGGTACCGAGGATCCCAAGTAAGATTGCGCCCCTAACCTTTAGCACCAACAAAACTATGGTTAAAACAAGGCCGATGATGGCCAGCAGAACAGTGGGATCATTCAAAGCAACCAACGCCGGAACAGCGCTGGCGTCAGCAATAACCGTACCATTGTCCAAAATGATATTTTTCCCAGGATCGGATGTGAAATTAATCAGCCCGGCGCTCTTCACACCGATGTAAGCAATGAAGATACCGATTCCGCCGCCGATGGCATTCTGTAAGCTGACAGGGATGGATTTAATGATTGATTTCCGAATCTTAGTGACAGTTATAATAATGTTCACCAGACCACAGACGAAGACCATGCCCAGGGCTTGTTGCCAACTGAACCCCAAAGCAAAGCAGACGGTATAGGTAAAGAAGGCGTTCAATCCCATACCGGGGGCTTGCGCATAGGGTACATTGGCAAAAAGGCCCATCACCAGTGTGCCGATGACTGAAGCGATGATGGTAGCCAGAAATACAGCCCCCCACGGCATACCGGTCTGTGAGAGCATGGCCGGGTTAACAAAGATGATATAGGACATGGCGAAAAACGTAGTCAATCCGGCAATAATCTCTGTTGACACCTTTGTGCCGTTCTCTTGCAGCTTGAAAAACTTATCCATCCAAGGTTCCCTCCATTTTTATATTTTTAGAGCGTCCGCTCTTAAGAAACCAAGCCTGCAGTAAAGAAAAAAGGCGATTGGTAGATACCAATAGCCGTAAATTCAAAGAGTAATTTGCCCGCGCCAAAAAATCAAGATCAAGCTTCAGCAGTCAAAATACTCCAATAGTCGAACAATTTACGGTTGCTCGGTAGAGACTTTAGGCCCATATCGCCTAAATTATATTGGATAAAAATTGTCATCATTATTCATCACGCGGTATGTCAATTAAAGTATATGTAAAACGCATCAACCTGTGGACCGAAACTGAAAACTAGGTCCATATGTAGTATATAGAATCGGATCTCAATAGTCAATACTATTTATTTCAAGGTCCCTAGTTCAACGAAAGCCGTTCAAAACAGAATGTTCAGTGCGTTCTTCGCGCCGGTGGAAAGCAATGGTGATTTCTCATTTATCTACTTCTAGTTCAATCAGTAGTTTTTCCAAAAAAGCTTGGTGTACCGGATCACTGATACAGGATAGAGCTTTTTGAAGACACTCACACTCAACTGCTTTGAGTTTATCTCCAAGAGCACAATAGGACAGTCCCAGGTTTTCCAAGGTGATTACATCATCAGGTTTATACGCCAAAGCCTTTTCCAAGGTTTCAATAGCCAGTGTATATTATTTAGTATGATAGTAGTTTGTCCCCATGTTGGAGAAGATAATCAATTTGTAGTGAGCATCATCAGAGTGAACTTTTTCTGCAGCGGTTTGATAAAATAGCGTGGCTAAATCATGGTGTTTACTGTGCATAAGGATGTTTCCGCATTCAAACAGTCTGCGATAATCCAGTTTACCCTCAAAACTCCTCTTCACCAGTAGCCCAAGTCAATGAAGATAAAGCACATAATAGGAACACCGGTAAGATAATCTTTAGTATTCTCTTCACTCTAAACCCTTCTTTCTACTGATCGTTACAATCCGTATTGTCACTTGTGGCACATAGCAAGTGACAATTCAGATACGTGTCATAACAATTGTTATAACAATCATCCTAAACACAGACTCTGTTTCTGCCGGTCTTTTTTGCTTTATAAAGGGCGCGGTCCGCTTCTTTGATTACGTCTTGGGGAGTGACGTTTTTTTGGGTATTATCCGCCACACCGATACTTACTGTGACATTAATTTTAAGCGGATCATCCTTCTTTTTCTTCTCGATCTCTTCCGGTTTCTGCTTGGGTCTGTTCTTCGCTCTGATCACAAAGGGACGCTCGCTAATGTTTTTACGTAAAGCTTCAAGATGCGGTATGACTTCGTTCTTTTTCTTTCCTGGGAAAACCAGGGTAAATTCTTCACCACCGTACCGATAAGGTTTTCCGCCACCTGTTACCTTTTTGGCGATTCCGGAAACGAATTTTAAAACCTGATCCCCCACATCATGTCCGTACGTGTCATTGACTTTCTTGAAAAAATCTATATCCAGCATGGCAATGGTGTATGCCCCACTAAGCTTCATGGTATCCTGGCGCAAAGCCCGCCTCCCCGCCAAACCGGTCAATTCATCAAGATAGG
Organism: Bacillota bacterium; assembly: GCA_036562625.1. Lineage (GTDB taxonomy): Bacteria > Bacillota > UBA4882 > UBA10575 > UBA10575 > DUOH01. The sequence goes on from DATCJV010000035.1 coordinate 6,108, forward strand.
CCAGGCTATACAGATCCATGATTACTTGTGTCAACCCTATAATAGCCATTGTTGAATAAAAGACTATCCAAGCTTGCAACTGATTACCATAAAAAAGTGGAAGCAGAGAGGCGATTAAAAAGCCCATAAAGGAAGTATAAAGATAATCCGTACGCAAACTCAGAAGGAGAAAGAGCAACATTCCTAAAGTGGCCAGGGTTATTTGGAGGTACGGGAAGTTCAGATAGAACCGGGTCTGTATATACTGCTCATAAAGGCCATTGCAGAACCTGGGGTAGGTCAGAATCAGCCACCACCCAACCCCTTGCAAGAAGAGAAATAAAAAGCGCATCCTCCCCCAAAACGAGAAGACCCCTCTCTCTTTAATCAAAGAAAAGATCAGTAAGTTAAGGAAGATTAAAACGGAGAAGATAGCTTGCGCCATTTGTTGGTTCATACCAGAAAGAAGATTGAAAAAGTAATAACGAAACAAATAAACAGCCAAGCATAACAAGAATATAAAGAAGAAGCGGGATTTTCCAAACCAAGCGCATAAAATCAAGGAAATGAGAAAGATGATTATTACAAAGTAGTTGAGTGATTGAATGGAGAAGTTATCCAGAAAACCGTACACCATGAGATAATGTGCAACTAACAGCAACACACTCGGTACGAGCATTGATTTTAGAATGCTCCACAACTTCTGCATAGGCAACAGACCCTTCTTTCTTTTTGATCTACAAACCGGTCAGGTGCGATACGGCAAAACCGGTAAGCCCGGTCTCCTGAGAAAAAAAGAGGAAAGACGGTTCTTCCTCGGTGAAAGCCACCGGCGGCTAGAGCAAGATCCGCTGCGGGCTACTATTGATCCTAATCACTTTGGCGCCTAAGTTCTTTACCTCCTCGGCAAAGCGGTCAATAATTTCATAATTCACTCCAAAATGCATCGGAATAAAGACCTTTGGACGCAACTCTTTGATCAAGCGCTTCCCCCCGTTGGCGTAGTTATGCTCCAAACGCGGATCAACCGGAAAAAAGGCTAGATCAATTTCTTCTCCTTTCAGTTTTGCAATTTCTTCATTAAAACGGCGTTCAGCGAGTCTCCTTTCCTCCTCTGGCTCGTCACTCCAGTCCCACCAATTCAAATCACCAGCATGAAAAATGTTCAAACCATCCGCCTGCACAAGAAAGGATACCCCCTGATCGGTTGAACCGAATGTTTTGATTTTAGCCTCTTCCAGCACCAATTCTTCATAAGCGCCGATCATCTTTACCCGTTTCATAAGCGTCTCCTCAAGCCGGGGCGCTTTGATATCATTACTCAAAATATAATTAATCTTATTATTAAAGGCTATCCACTGCAAAATCACTGAATTGAAGTGATCCGCATGACTGTGGGAAGCAAAGATCAGAACGTGCTTGTCTGTGTGCATAATCTTCTGAACTCTACTCTGATCTGGCCTTTTCTTCCCTGGAGACAAAGAGTGTGCTTGATCTTTAAAGTAATCGAAGAGAAAAAGGTATCGCTGTGTCTCTACAAAAAAGCCGCTATTAAAAAGATATGTTACTTCTATTCCAAGCTTCTGCATTATTTCACCCCTCTCACAATTCTAAATTTATTTCGCTTTACTTCGGCAAAAACCTCTTTCCCGAGTTACCGGAGGAAATAACGTCTCGGAATTGTTGTCCTAAAATGTGCTTCGGGCCTTGTCCCGATCCGTACTTAATCTACATATCCTAGAGCATAACCTTCTAATGGAGGAATGATAACTGATGAGCACAGAGTTTGTCTTTACCAACCAGGTAACCTGTCCGGGTGGAACCGTCTACACTATCAGGGCAGGTGACACCTTATTCAACCTCGCCGCACGGTTCAATACGACCGTACAGGCGATCATAAACGCCAATCCGGGCATAGATCCCAACAACCTTCAGATTGGCCAACAAATCTGTATTCCGGTGGCGCCTGGGCCGGGAGTGTGTCCGGGCGGATTTCTCTATACGATCAGAGCCGGTGATACCTTCTTTTCCATTGCCAATCGTTTTAACATTTCCGTAGATGCGTTAGTGCAAGCAAACCCAGGAGTGGATCCGGACAGACTTCAAATCGGGCAACAGATCTGTGTTCCTACCGCTCCGCCTGCCCAGTGCCCCGGTGGCTTCTTCTACACTATCCGAGCAGGCGACACTTTCTTTAGTCTAGCCGCCCGCTTTAATGTAACAGTTCAGCAATTAATTAATGCCAACCCGGGAGTAGACCCCAATAGACTACAGATTGGCCAACAGATTTGTATCCCAACACAGGCTCCGGGTCCCTGTCCGGGAGGGTTTCTTTATACCATCAGAGCCGGCGACACCTTCTTCAGTTTAGCGGCGCGTTTTAATGTAACTGTACAACAGTTGGCCGCTGCAAATCCCGGAGTAGATCCAAATAGACTAATGATCGGACAACAAATCTGTATCCCGACTGCTCCACCTGTAGCATGCCCCGGTGGAACACTCTACACAATCAGAGCCGGAGATACGCTCTTTGCCTTAGCTCAGCGCTTCGGCACTACAGTCGCTGCTATACTCGCCGCTAACCCCGGTCTGGATCCCAACAATCTCCAGGTCGGCCGGATAATTTGCATTCCTGGTTAAACTCAATGACTGCCATCAGATTTTTTTACAGTCCCAACATAAAATAGTCGTTACAAACAGTAAAACTAAAGCAAGCAGCCACCAGGATGGTGGTTGCTTGCTGTCAGGGAGTAACAGACAGATCTCTTTCCTGAAAGAAGAATATAATGAAAGAAGAGTGTCTCCGGAACACTCTTCTTATTTTCTTCTTTTCTTCGCTGTCACGTCGGCATTACTTACTGGCTAAAATCCGAATATCTTCCAGCCGTAGATGAATTCCATCCTCTTTTTCCAGGATCATGTTGACCAGACCCGTATGATTCAAAGACATCATGCAAAAACCCGGTAAAAAAGTGACTCTGCAGCCAAACTCCGGCATTTTCCGAAGGCAAGAGGCCATTCCCTCGAACCCCAACATATGATAAGCCTTTACATCTTTTACTCTTCCCTCTCTCGCATGTTTTGGTCCCACCACCCAAGTAGTTAAGACACCTGTGACCAAATCCCCTTCGATCACTTGCAAAATATGAGGGACAGGGCAACCTGCTCCCATCGGCCGTCCTAAGACATAATCCCCTGTTTGAATCTTAAGGCTTTCCACCAAATCCGGCCGGAACGGTAAAACGATCTTGCGCGCCGAGATCTCACCAGGTAAAGGGGACAGGACAAAATCATACGGATGTTGGAGTATATCTGTTCTTCCATATTCAGCAAGCAGCAAATCATCACTATATTTCTCTTTTTCTCGGGTTCTTGGACTGTAATACGGGCAGTCCGCATATACCTTATCACCGTTATCGATCACTCGTCGAAGAAAGCTGCGACAATCTTCTTCCCCGCAAAGTCCGCAGTTTTTCCCTGGAGGATTCCAAGTGACTGTCTGTTTCACTTTATTCACCTCGATACAGATAATCCGCGATGGCTCCGTCGAGCTTTTTTACTACACCGAAATGGTGTCTCCAGCCAACTTCCTTCTTGCCAACACAGATCGTGCAAGTTCCGATCGGAGGATTACCTTTTAGCATCAGATCGGCCTGGCGAATCTCTTCAGATTTCAGAATTACACTATACAGTCTTTGCAAGGAAGTACCTTGTAAGGCATTCGTCTCCATCAGCAGTATATTGGGGTGTAGATCCCGGATCTTTTGGATCAATACCTCCCTCTCCGCCTGGCTCACCAGGTCAATCTTGGTGATCACGGCAATGTCGGCTAGACTCACCATGGCGCCCATCTTTTCCGGAGTATGGATTCCTGAGATTGAACTGAGTACAACTACTCCCAATCCTTGAGTAAGGTAGGGAGAGCAGCGCAGACAAAGGCCGGCGCTTTCTACAATAAACAAATCAGCCCCTGTTTTTTCCGCCCACTCCACCGCATCGCCGAGGACCATCACACCGGCGTGATCCGGACATAAATCTCCGGAATACACTTTTTGTGTAGGAATACCGAACTCGCGCTGCAGTTCCTCGTCTTCAAATGCTTTAACAACATCGATTTTGAGAAAGGCGATCTTTAATTGGTCACGGAAATGCCGGATGATCTGTTTGATGAGTGCGGTTTTACCAGCAGAAGGCGGTCCTGCTACTACCAGTAGTTTCATCTTCTTCCTTACCTCCTACGCGAACTTCAAATTCATTAGTTCTCTGGTGATTATCCGGCCGGCGCGTAATTCTTCCCTGATTGCCCCAATTTTACGATCAAGAGCACTCAGACTCTGCGCGGCAAAGACCTCTAACTCATTTTGGATGAGAACAGCCTTTACCGCGCCGTTCTCCATAATAATTCGCTTCTGAGTATGCAAGGCGATCACCGGATCATGTGTCACAAAGATGATAATTTTCCCAGTGTCTTGGATGATTTCCATCACTTCCTGCTTAAAGATACCGGCGTTTTCAATCTCATCCAAGAGAATGACCGGAGCCGCCCCGATTAAGATGGCATCCGCAATCAACAGCGAGCGGGTTTGACCTCCGGACAAAACGGTCACCCGGTGCTCTCGATCGATCTTTTCTCCTGTGAAGTTATTGGCTAAGGCAATGGTTTCACCGATGATTTTCGAAGAATATATCCCTCTGGCCCTGGCGTGTATCTTTAGAAATTCCTCCACGGTCAGATCAGCGAAACACTTGGTATTCTGCGTGATCATGGCAATCGGTTTCAAGGCCGGATTATCACGAATTTCAGCATCCGGAGGTTGACCGTCAATTAAAATCCTCCGCTTGGTGAAGGTGTCTCCTTGGGCTAGCAACTCAATGTCTGTAATAAGGGCGGTCTTCCCACTACCGGTCGGTCCCACAATCGAGATGGTTTCACCGGCGCGAATGACAATACTCTCATATTCCTCACGCTTTCCGGTTTTATCAAAGCCGGAGAGGACTGTCAGCTCATGCAGCATTAGATGATTTACCCCTTTCTGCTCCTCGTCCTTTGCAATTTCCCTTATGACATAAGTGACTAATTAGGAAAGAGGAGGTGGTATTCTAATTTTTGTATAATGTATGCAGAATCTCAAGGACTTGACCTTCACTCCGCATAAAAAAATCGCCGTCTATCCGGCGATATAGATTTTATGACTTTGTCTGTACTTATATTGTTTAGGCCGCAATGGTCAAGTATTCGATGGAGCGAATCTTATTTATAAAGGTAATAGGAGGAGCTGTCTACTTTCCTCAGGTAAAACCGTCCTTGCTCCTTACTTCGGAAGCGGCCGGATTTCCTGGTCATAAATCTGCTTCATAAAAATACCACTAAAGATGAGGGAGGCAATCTCTGCGATCGGAAAAGCCCACCAGACTGCATTAACCGACCCGGACTTGGCCAACAAATAAGCAGAGGGCAAGAGTACACCGATTTGTCTGGCTAAAGAGACAAACAGGCTCATCATCCCGTTTCCCATAGCCTGAAAGACCGAGCCGGCAACTAGGCAAAACCCGGCGAATATAAAGCTAAGACTGATGATACGAAAAGCCGGCACTCCGATAGTCAGCATCTCAGCGGAAGCATTAAAGAAAAGCAGTAGTTGATCGGGGATTAACTGCAAAATGAAGAAGCCTGCCAACATAAGGCAGATGGCATAGGTCATACTCAATTTGATTGTTCCGGTGATCCGCGCCCGTTTTCTTGCCCCTAAATTGTAGGCAAGAATTGGCACCATACCATTGTTTAGTCCAAAAACCGGCATAAAAACAAAACCTTGCACCCTGAAATAGACTCCAAAGACGGCAACAGCGGTTGAGGTAAAAGACAATAAGATCTTGTTCATCCCAAAGGTCATCAAAGAACCGATGGAGATCATAATGATGGTAGGAATACCAACAGCATATATTCTTTTGATTACTTCTCGCTCAGGCTTAAACCCTCTGCTGATCACTTCAATTTCCCGGTTTTTAGTGATATTGAAGTAAATGGCCAGCAACATCGCGATAGTCTGCCCAATCACCGTGGCCACAGCTGCTCCGGTCATCTCCATCCTTGGCAGGCCAAAATAGCCGAAGATTAGTATCGGATCGAGAATAATATTGACAATTGCCCCGGTCGCTTGAGTGATCATGGTGTAGAACGTCTTTCCTGTAGATTGCAGCAACCGCTCAAAGGTGATCTGTCCGAAAAGCGCAAAGGAAAACACCGAACAAATGAACAAATAATCACAGCCATAATCAATAATTTCCGCTACATTGGTCTGGGTTCCGAAATAGGACCGTACACCTAGAAGACCAAAAGCCATAAACACCAAACAACTCAAGAAGGCCAAAAAAATACCGTTGGCCGCCGCTTTATTGGCATTTTCAATATTCTTCTCCCCTAAACTCCGTGACAATAACGCATTGATTCCCACTCCGGTACCGCTGCCTACGGCAATCATAAAGTTCTGGACAGGAAAGGACAAGGAGATGGCGGTTAGAGCGCTTTCGCTGATTTGAGCGACAAAAATGCTGTCCACCACGTTATAAAGGGCTTGCACCATCATGGAGAGCATCATCGGTACTGACATGGTAATCAATAAACGGCGGATCGGCATCACACCCATTTTGTTTTCGGCCGGTCGTTCCAACGTCACTGCCATCAGCGTTCACCCTTAAAAAAAGCAGCCGCCATTTCCTTTAGCACACGCACAGTCGAGGCGATTCCGATACTGCTGTCAATAGAGATATGATAGTTTTGAGCTTTTCCCCATTTGTTCTGCGTAAAGTAATTATAATAACCGGCCCGGTTTTTATCCTGCTTTTGAAGATAATCTTCGTAATTATCCACACTTTCACGGTAGATATCCCGTACACACTGAACTCTCCACTCCAGCGGCGCATGGATGAAAATACGCAGGCAGTTGGGGAAATCCCGCAGAATATAATCAGCGCATCTGCCCACAATTACGCAGGACCTCTCTTGAGCGAGCTTTCTGATGACTTGTGATTGCGCGAGAAAGACCTGTTCGGCAACGGGTAACTCATTACTGGTCATATAGAGATTATAAAAGAAGTTGAAAGTCCTTTTCTGTTCCGTCCGGGCAATAAATTCTTCGGCAAAACCGCTTTCTTCAGCAGCCAACGTAATGAGTTTTTTGTCATAAAAGGCCAAACCCAACTCCTCTGCCAGCCGTTGGCCGATCAGTCTACCACCGGAGCCGTATTCCCGGGCGATAGTGATGATCCGACGGTTCATAGCTAGGCTCCTTCCTCTCAATCTGATACTTCTTATATAATATTGATTATATCATAAATCTCTTTATTCATTGGTTTCTGTAAAGTAACGTTTAAAATTAACCGGACTCACTCCCAGTTCATCACTACTTTCCCGAATCTGTTCAATAAGAACTTGGAATACCCGGCTCGATGCGGATAAAGAAGAGTGACCGAACCGCCCACTTTTTCTTTATAAGGAATAGGACATAATCTTCTCCAAATTCTCTAAGAGGAACTCCTTGCCTTGCTCATTAAAGACTACCATCTCATAGTCAACCCCGTTGAAAGTTCGAATTTCTGTTTCTATTCCATACTGATGGGACTGTTCATTAGTTATTGTTCTCTTTTTTCCGTCCTCAAGCTCTTTTTCGCTTAAGATCCCCATCTTCTTTAATTGTTTATTCAACTCTACTCCAGTCAGTCTCCTGCTTTTATTCAAGTCAATCACCGCATTTATACACCGGGCGAACTCTGTAACACCGATCTTGCCTTCCGGTAATACCACCCGCTCCTTCTCCTCCGCGGTGATGACAAAATCCTTAGCCGACGTATAGCCGGAGTGGGCGGTCATCATTCTTTGGACTACCGCCAGCCGTTCGGTGCAGGCCTTTTGCTCCCGGCCGATCCGTTCGATGGATTCGGATAGTTTTTCTACTGCGCCAAAGAGCGCTTTCAATTCCTCCGCATTCTCCCGTCTGTGTTCTGCCAGTCCCGCGCTGACTTCAGCTTGCGCCTCCCGGAATTCTGCGCAAATCTTCTCCAAAAAGTTTTTGGTCTTGGCATCCATACCATTTCCTCCCTTTTTTGGTATTTATTAGAACACACGTTCTATTATAACATATTTCCAGATTATGTCAACAAGTTTGACAAATTGCCCCAAGTCTAAGCGGCCATTTAATAACTCTCCCTAAATAAAAAAACTATCCCAATACGAGATAGTTTTCAAAAAAACCGTTCATCCGGCAAATCAGATGGTGGGAAAGTTTCGCAACAGATCCTCAAAGGTGTCCCGCTTTCGGATCAGCTTGTCTGCTCCGTCCATGGTAATCAAGACTTCCGCCGGTCGCAATCTTAAATTATAATTGGAAGCCATGGCATAACCATAAGCGCCAGCATCCCAAACCGCCAATACATCTCCAACCTTCAGCGGCGGAAGTTCCCGGTTTCGACCAAGAATATCACCACTCTCACAGATATTGCCAACCACAGTTACTGTCTCCTGTGGCCCGCCGCTGAGCGGAATACCCTGCCGAAAAGCGGTGATTTCATGATAAGAGTCGTACAAAACCGGGCGCATCAGTACATTAAAGCCGAGATCAGTACCGATAAATTTCTTGGTATGATTCTGCTTCACATTAAGCACCCGGCCCAGGAGGACTCCGCTCTCTGCCACCAGATATCTGCCGGGTTCGATCTTCATCTTAACTTCCCGGCCATAATTCCGCCTCCAGACGGGAAGAATCCGCTCCAACTCCGCAGCCAGGGCAGGCAGATCCAGGCGCTCTTCTCCGGCTGACCAATGATACGGAATACCGAACCCGCCGCCGAAATCGATGAACTCCAACTCCGGAAATTCCGTAGCGATCTCCAGCAAGGCTTTTACCCCCGCCAGGTACGGTTCGCCATCTAAAAACAGAGAACCGATATGCTGGTTGACACCAACGATCCGCAAGGCATATTCCGCGGCAATCTTCTTAACCTCCGTCACCAGTTCGGCGTCCACCCCGAACTTGGTGTTCCTCCCTCCGGTTGTCACCTTTTCATGATGCCCCGCTCCCACCCCGGGATTGAACCGGACGGCGACTCGCCCTCCGGGATTAATCCGGCCAAAGGTCGCCAGTTGCGACAAGGAATCCAGACTGATCGTGACTCCTTGATCCACAGCGAACTTCATCTCCTCAGCGGAGATGTTATTGGCGACAAATAGAATCTGGTCAGGTTCAAAACCGGCCTTCAGCAATAGATAGATCTCACCGCTGGAGACGGCATCGGCGTTAATTCCTTCCTCTTTGATCAGGCGCAATAATTCCAAATTGGAGTTGGCCTTGGCGGAATAATTTACAGTAAACCAAGGATAAGGAAGGAGGCTCTTCAATTCCCGGCAGCGTTCTCTGATTATCTGTTCGTTATAGACATAAAGCGGGCTTCCGTACTTATCCACCAATTCTTCGGGGTTAAGATCACCCCAAAAGAGCTCAGTCAAGTTTTTTGTCATCGTTTCCTCTCCCATCACGTCCGGTATCAACCAAAGAGAAATTGTATAATATAGACTGCGGCAATAGCGCCCACCGCCACTTTCAGTAAACCCTTTTCATAGAAGGACAAAAGCAGGGCGATGCTCATCCCGACGAGCGCTGAAGAGAGATCCCCGGTTGAATAAAGGATCCTCGGAAAAGTCATTGCCCCTAAGGCGGCATATGGCACATAATATAAGAACGAACGTAAAAAAGGTGATTCCAGTCTCTTCCTTACAAAAATCATCGGCACAACGCGCGGAAGATAGGTGACCACTGCCATCAAGAACACAGCGATGAGTGTCCGATCCATCTCACACATCCTCTCTGGGGAAGAAGAGCGCCCCGCATAGACAGGTAATGACCGTTGTGATAATGGTACTCCACCCCGGGGAAATTTGCTTTAAGTAAGGCGCCCAAGTAAGCAAAGAACTGATGATAACGGCAATCAACGTAACGGTTAAAGCAGCCCGCGACTGTTTAGCGCCGGGAACAAGCAAGGCAATGAACATGGCGTATAAAGCAATGCCCATGGAGTTTTGTACAGCAGATGGTAAAACCGAACAAATCAGAGCGCCTAAAGCTGTGCCACCAGCCCATCCCCAATAGGGACAGGAGATCAAACCCAACATATAACCGAAAGAAATATCCTTCTGCTCCAGGGAGGCGACAGCAAACGTTTCGTCTGTAATCCCGAAAGCCATGATCGCTCTTTTGAGCATGGCAGTCCCAGGGATGATCTTCTGTGACAAAGAGAGCGACATCAATAAATACCTGATATTAATCATAAATGTAGTAACGGCAATCTCAAGAAGCGGCGCCCCGGCAATGATCAGGTTTGTCCCGGCAAACTGCCCGGCGGAGGTCAAGTTGGTCAAGGAAATCAGCACAGCGTTCCAAGGTGAAATGCCACCGTTGACGGCCAGCAACCCAAAGGTAAAAGCCACTGGAATATAACCCAGGGCAATTGGAATTCCTTTCCGTAACCCGGAGCAAAAATCCGCCGCCGGGCCAAAGTAATTGGTTTGCCTGGCCGGCTCGACTCCGGAGGTCCTCTGCTTCGAAAAAGTCAATTTCAGAAACCTCCAAACCACTAGTATTAAAAAAATAGTTTAGAGTAAAAAGGGAGCAATGTCAAGTAAACAGCAAGTAGACAAGTGTTTTCAGAAGCTGAAGGCTGTTTTCTTCATTATTGGGGCGGCCGGCAAGCACTACAAGGCGTATACCCCTCTTTTTTCACCTGTAGAAGAGAGCTGGGGATCGCGCTATTTTGCAAAAATCTACATCCCCACTGATGATACTTTCTCCCGGATTTGGTGATGTAAACAATAATCTCATCGGAAGCAACTGAGCACGGCGTAGGTTTCCCCGGTATAATCTTGATGCTCTCCCCATCACTTACCGCGAGAATTGTACCCTCTACATCCGTTCTGTGGACTTCTACATTGGATAAGGAGAGTCTGTTTAGGACCTCACGATCCGGATGCCCATACTTGTTGCCTGCGCCCACGGAGATTACGGCATATCTGGGTTTAACCTTTGCCAGGAACTGTCTGGAAGTAGAAGTGGCGCCGCCATGGTGTCCTACTTTGAGAAGGTCGGCCTGTAAGTCTGTTCCCTCGGCCACCATCCGCCTTTCCGAAGAAGCTTCGGCATCACCGGTAAATAAGAATGACACTTTGTTGTAGGTGAGTTTTATGACCACACTATAATCGTTCAACTCTTCGTAAGGACCGCTGTGCGGAGCGACGATCTTCACAGATAGGGCCGGGTCAAGATCAATCTCCACTCCGGCTTTGGCAGTATTAATGTTCAGTCCCTTCCGTTTGATTGTCGAGAGTAGAGAGGCAAAGGTCTCAGTGGTGGTGGTTACTGGAGGAAGGTATATCCTCCCCACGGGAAAACGGTCAATGACCGCATCCATACTACCGATATAGTCTTCGTGGGGATGAGTGCCGACTACCACTGCCAATTCTGTAATTTTTTCCTGGGCAAGATAGGAGAGGATAAATTTTTCATCCCCATTATTACCGGCGTCAATCAACATACTGCGCTGATTAGGCGTTTGGATCAAAATACAATCCGCTTGTCCCACATCGAGAAAATGTACCCGCAGCGGATATTGAACCCCGTACGTTGCTGGGCAAACACTTGCAATGACCAGTGCCAGGACGAGTGCCAGTCTCCGCAGTAGACTCATGTTGTCACCTTCGTTTACTTTGTTTCTTACTATGTTATTTCTTATGATCTTTGTTTAGACTTCCAAACCGGGATATACTGGAAACAAACATTCCTAAACAATAGTTTATTTCCCTTAATAATACACAAATATAATTTTACTGTGATCCGCGATGCAAATCAAGGAATTAAAAGATTAAGTTCAACTGCTGCCAAAAAAGAACCGAATATAAATGATGAGAGGTTAAAACCTGCTCGGAGCAATCCATTTTGTGATTGCTCTTTTTATTCAACTTTAGGACAATATCTTTCAGTTAATTATCATGAAACATTATTCTGGGAACTGATCGTATTATGACAATTATTGCTTCTTTATGGTATAATTTTTATATAATGTAAAATTTTTCTTTGGCAGTCAGAAAAAGGGGTGATCAGATGATTTACCCGGTCAGCGGAACCATTCTCCTGGCAGTAATAATTCTGATCTTAGTCATAAAAAATGTTCATGATAAAGTGAGACTAATCACCCTGGTAATCTGCCTTGTTGCCCTGACCATTTCTGTTGTCAGTTCATATGAAATACTTTTCCAGCCATTTGAGCCAGGTCAATTACTGCCTCTGTCCCTGCTTAACCCCCAACTAATCTTCTTCTTTAACGTGCTGGTTAAATTCTTAATCTTTTATTGGCTGGTCGCCATCGCCACCGGAATCATCAACCCGGAACGGATCGCCAAGTATGGCGCCAAGCTTTTCGGGGTGGAGGTGTACAGCGAATACGCGCGAAAAGCCAAGGAAATCGAGGATAATGCCGATAAAGCCGACCGACAGATGGACTTGATTGTGGAACTAAACCGGAATATCTTTGACTTTTTATTGAAGCCCTTTGAAGAAAGCATCGTCCATGCCGAAAATCAGGCGGATCTGATTCGCGCCTTAGTCAAAGATATTCTAGTCAAATCCTATGCCAATCATCCGGCAGTGAAAATCTATGTTGTTCCTTTACAAGAAAGAGGCTTCCAAACCTTAGGAGAAGAATTAACCGCATATATCAGGCCTTTAGCCCTGGAAAATCGGGCCCTGACCACCATTGAGCGGCAGACCATCGGGATTGGCCTCATCCCCGGTCTAAAGGACCTGGGTACAGCTATTGTCATCGATACCAGCGAAGAAAATTATCAAATCTCCGATGCAGAGATCTGTTCAGCCGGTTCTCTCTTTGTCTCCATTGCCACTGCCGTACATTGGGCGATACGTGCCAGATAATTTTAATTTCTGTCCTTTTCCGGGCATATATTTTTTATGTAAAATTTTGGTAAAATTTCAGTTAGTCTGCAGAATGTTTGTTAGTGTAAAATTATTGTAGATTTGACGGAGGAGAGATCTATAGAAAAGAGAAGAGGAACCTCACATTCGCCTAAGAATGAAAACCCCCAGAAGGAGGCCGAGGTTCCTCATGGATTTAGTTCGTCTAGTAGAA
>DATCJV010000047.1:0-12010 GCA_036562625.1 Bacillota bacterium
GTCTTCCACCCGGTCGATGTCGGCTAATTTAACCCAGTAGCCGGGCTGCGGAAATTCTAATTGTACTTCGGTGTCGAAGGGTTCAAAATTCAGCATCACCAGTATTTGTTCCCAGGGGTTTTCATTGGGTGTGGTGTACCAACCGATGATCCGCTTGCCTCCCCCCCGTTCCGCCTTCAGCCAGGGACCTAGTAACCAATGGAACTTCCCCTCCGCTGCCGGGTTGTATCCGAAGACCCGCAGGCCCGGATAACGGCGGCGTAATGAGATTAAGCCTGCGGCCCACTGATGATAAGTGCTTTTCTTGAGAAACTCCGGCCAGTTCAGGTCGATTCGATTCCTGGGCCGGTCGACGCCGAATTCCTGTCCCATGTAGATCATGGGCTGTCCTAGGGCTACCATTGTGGCGAACAGTCCCAAACGGGACTTACGCTCTTTGGCCGGCTCCCCGACCAGGCCGTCGCCACGGGTGGCCACTTCAAAGGGGACACTGTTTTCGTCATGGCTTTCCACGTAATTAATGACGTTATTAGTATGGGCCGCATAGTAGTCCCGGCAGAAATAGAAGATACTGCCGAGATTGTTTGGAGAGTCATCAGTCCATTCTTCGTATACTCCTTCCCTGAGAAGAGCTTTGACTTTATCATGGAAGGGATCGCACCATTGGGCGTAACCGTTATACCCTTCCAGATTCAAATCCGGCTCGTTCGGCAGGTTTTCCGCAATTAAGATACAATCGCTTTTGAAACCTTTATCTTTAATCTCACGGGCCAGGTTATGCAGGAGACTGTGGTCAAGCCAACTACTGTGCGTAGCATCAAACCGGAAACCGTCGATATGGTACTCCCGGATAAACATCTTACAGGCGTCAATCAACATATCCTGTACGATCTCTTTCTCCGTAGCCACCCGGTTTCCCCACGGGGTAGAGCCGGAGAAATAAAAACCGCCGTGAGTTCCGTCGTCAATCATCTCCCATAGGGGATTAAAAGTATTGGAGGTGTGATTAAAAACCTGATCCACAATGACGGAGAGGCCATGCTGGTGAGCGGTATCAACCAAAGCTCGGAAATCATCGCAGGTACCGAAGTCCCGCTCGATAGTCATAAAGCCGCATGGATCGTAACCCAGACGGGTCGGTCCCAGTCGGGTAGGCGCTTCAGAGGTGGGCATCAAGGCCAGGGCGGTCACTCCCAGCTCATTGAAGTATCCTTCCTTGATCCGATGGATGATTCCACGGAAAGTTCCGGCAATCTCCGGCGGAACCCGGGGGTCTTGATCCGTGAATCCATAGACGTTTAGTTCATAGATGATCAGTTCATCAACGGGCGTGGTTCGCCAGTGCGCATCATGCCAAATGTAGGTGGTAGGGTCGATGATTTCGCAGTTGTTGTGGTTATAATCACTGCCGTATCGTCTGGCGTATGGGTCCTGCACATAACGTACGGGCCGCCGGTCTTCGGATAAGGGTACTCCCCCAATCACCAGAAACTTATAATGACTCTTCCCTTTCTTCCCCGGTTCCGGCCAGGAGGTGCGGAGCAACCAGATATTGGGTTCATTGTGGTATCCCTGATATAACTTCATCTTTAAGAACTTTTTCTGGTCCGGAGCGGTATGGTAAGGGGATTGCCAATCATTAAAGTCACCAACTACATAGACTTGGGCGGCGCGAGGATGAAACAGCCCAAAAACAGTGGAACCGTCCGCCAAGTAATTGGCCCCGAGCATGGTAGGGTTGGAGCCGGAGAGATCCGTATCCGGAATATATTGCCCGGGTTTGATGAAAGGCTTAATTTCGGCATAGAACTCGGCTATGCTGCCCACGGGTTTCTCCGGCCGGACCGGATAGACTTCGTTATTACGGACCACCGTCCAAATCTCCGGGCCCAAGTGCTGTCCGTAGCATCGCTCTTTATTTTCCCAGATCCGGTTCTCACCGGCCCGATCAGCAAATTTAAAACAGAAAAAGTTTCTTTTTAAAGTCAAATTGAAGATTGGGCCATAATCATCTCTACCTTCTGGCTCAAACTCTTTGGAGGCAAGATTTAGATCCGGGTACCAGAGATGAAGAATGGGGTCGGTAAAATTCAGCTCTGCCGGGGCATGGATCCTCACTGTGTGCATGACCTGTTTACTCCTTTTTCTTACTTACTTTCCTCAGCCGTAGTATACCCAGGGAAGCTACTTCCGATTTGTTCCGGCCAGCGTAGAGTGGTGCATTAGCCAGTAGACAAAGAAACCCATTAACGGAAAGATAAAAGAAATCAACCCCCAAATCGGTGGTGGAACCCCTAAGGCCGGGTCTTTTATTTTTTTGGCATCCACATAGACGGAGGCTGAAAGGTAGAGGTCGATAAAGACTAAGAGGACTACGAAGATGAACAACCATTCTCTCATCATTATTCTTCCCTCCTTTATTAAAAGAAGAATCTCTTTTTTCCACGGAGAACGTTTGACTTCCGACTCCATAAGCCAGCGGGTTAAGATCGCTCTGTCTTCATAATTAGACCAAGTGGAAAAATCCCCTCTTTTTTGGGATTTGTTAAGGAAAACGGTAAAAACTAAGGGTTTTTTGACAATTGGTTTTATGTTATATTAAAAATTAGTTACAGAGAATATCTATTCTATAAAATTATATTGGCCTGATTCATAAGGGTATTCACCTTTCACGTACGGTAAAAGCGCCGGCCTCTTCAGCTTTTTTCTTAGGATTTCTCTGATGATATTATTCCGCCCAAATTATTTTCAGATAGTTTTCTATCGCTAAGTTTTGGTCTTTCCTTGACAAGCATCGGTCCTGGTTGGCTCTTTTTTTATCTGCCTCTGGGCAGTCACTTTTCTGTAAAATTATTAAAGGAGGATCACGTAAGATGTCTGCAACAAAGAATCTGCTTCCTACCGTGGCCTATTTTTGTATGGAGTTCGGATTGCACCCTGATTTTCCTATCTATTCAGGTGGTTTAGGTGTTTTGGCAGGTGATTATCTAAAAGCCGCCCATGATGAAGGTCTCCCCGTGGTTGGCATAGGCATTCTCTGGCGGAAAGGCTATACCAATCAATATATTAATGAAGCCGGTAGGCCTTATGATGTTTCCAGGGATTACAAGTTTGACTTTTTAAAGGATACCGGAGTAAAAGTAGAAGTGCAGATTAAAAATACCCCTGTAACCTGTAAAGTCTGGCTGGCGGACAACTTCGGCAATGTTCCTTTGTATCTTCTCGACGCCGACCTGCCGGAGAATAAAGAGCCGTGGCTGACGCATAGTCTATACCGAGGTTCAGGCGATGACCGGATTGCACAGGAGATAATTCTGGGGATCGGCGGTATCCGGGCTTTGCGCGCCCTCGGGATTAAACCGGATGTTTATCATTTTAACGAAGGCCATGCGGTCTTGGCCGGTATTGAAATGATTAGAGAAAAGATGAGTCAGGGTGTTGCTTTTGCTGACGCCTTGGCCCAAGTAAGAAAGGATATTGTGTTTACCACTCATACTCCGGTTCCGGCTGGAAACGAGTCTCATCACCACGGAGCTTTATCCTATGTAGGGGCCTATAACGGTTTAAGCTATGAACAGATGAAAAAGATTGGTGGGGATCCGTTCAATATGACCGTGGCCGGGCTGCGTCTATCCAGAATAACCAATGCGGTAGCCGCTTTACACGGAAAAACCGCCAATCAAATGTGGCATGGGGTGAGTGAGGCCTCCCCGATTATCGCGATTACCAACGGAGTTCACCAAGGCACCTGGCAGGATCCGGAGATCGGCCGGGCCTACCGGATGGGCAGCGATCTCTGGGGACCGCATCTGGAAAACAAAAAAAGACTCCTGACCAGGATTAAGGAGGAGACTGGACGCACCTTGGACCTGGATACCCTGTTGCTCGGTTTTGCTCGCCGGGCAGCCACTTATAAGCGAGGGGATTTGATCTTGCGCGACCGGAGTAAAATTGTGCCCCTGCTTACGGAAGGCAAGATACAGTTAGTCTTCTCCGGAAAAGCCCATCCCCAAGATGAGGGTGGAAAAGACATGGTCAGTAGGATCGTCTCTTTCGCCAGAGAGTTTCCGGACCGCGTAGTCTTCTTGCAGAATTATGATATGCGGCTCGGCCAATTGTTAACCAGAGGATGTGACGTCTGGCTGAATAATCCGGTCCGGCCGATGGAAGCCAGTGGCACCTCGGGAATGAAGGCGGGGATGAATGGCTTGCTCAACCTGAGCACACTGGATGGCTGGTGGGCGGAGGGCTGCCGGCATGGCTTCAATGGTTGGCAGTTCGGTGACGGTTATGAAGGGCCAAATCAGGATGAACACGATCTAAACGCGCTCTATACGACCTTGAATAACCAGGTAATTCCCACCTACTACCACCAACGGCAGCTGTGGCAGGAAATGATGAAGAATAGTATTACCATAGCAACTGAAGAATTCTCGGCCAGACGGATGATTCGTGATTACTACGAAAAACTCTACGTGGAGAAGAACGGCGAGAGGGTCTCAGCTTAAAGCAATCTTACACCAGACCAAGACGGGCACGCCCCAAGTATTTGTGGGGCGTGTTTTATTGTGCAACCAGACAGGCGCTGTGCGCCTGGCACACATCTGCGGACGAGAATGCTCCCTGACAGAATAGGCAAGAATAAAACGGGAGGTGTGTGCATGAGGAAGAAGACCACAACCAGCTGGTTAGTGACTGGCTTAGGGACCGTGGTTTCAAGCCTGGGAGCGCTCTTTCGCCGTAGACGTTTAGGCGCCGGTATCCTCGGCTTTGGCTTAGCCCATGTGCTTCTAGGGGTCTTGGATATGTTCCGACCGAAAGTCAGAAGGTAACATCTTCCCATGAACAAAATGGCTGCGGCCATTTTGTTCATTTTTACCGGAAACAGGCGTCAGTGTAAAATATAAATATTCATAAAAAGATTTGAAAAACTCAAGCCTATTCCGCCTTTGGTAGCACGGAATAGGCTTGAGTTGGATTAAAACCCCAATTTTTCTCTGAGTACAGTGACTAATTCCGCAATGGGGACTCTAGCCTGCTCCATTGTATCCCGGTCACGAATAGTCACGGCTTGATCCTCTAGAGAATCAAAGTCAACAGTCACGCAGTAGGGCGTGCCAATCTCGTCCTGCCTCCGGTATCGGCGGCCAATGGACTTTGCGTCATCGTAATCAGTCATCCAATACCGGCGTAACTTGGCGGTAATCTCTTTCGCCAAGTTAACGAGGGGCTCTTTTCTGGACAACGGCAACACCCCCACTTTATATGGGGCTAAAGCCGGATGCAAGCGTAAAACCACTCTGATCTCATCCTTATCCGGCTCTTCAGTGTAAGCATCCAGGAGAAAAGCCAGTGTTGCTCGGTCGGCTCCGGCAGAAGGTTCAATTACATATGGAATATAGTGTTCATTTGTTTCTTGATCAAATACCTCGAGTTTATTACCGGAGTATTCGGAGTGCCGTTTCAAATCAAAGTCTGTGCGATTGGCGATCCCTTCCAACTCAGACCAGCCCATGGGGAAATAGTACTCAATATCCGAACACCCTTTGGCGTAGTGTGCCAATTCATCCGGATCATGAGGCCGTATGCGCAGACGTTCCGGGGAGATGCCCAAGTCGAGATACCACTTGAACCTGTCTTCAATCCATTGCTTGTAGAACTCTTCATCCGTCCCCGGCTTCACAAAATACTCAATCTCCATCTGCTCAAATTCTCTGGTCCGGAAGGTAAAGTTTCCCGGGGTGATTTCATTACGAAAAGACTTTCCGATCTGGGCGACCCCGAAGGGCAGCTTCTTTCTGGTGGTGGTTAAGACATTTTGAAAGTTGACAAAGATTCCTTGGGCGGTCTCCGGGCGCAGATAAACTATGGCCGCGCTCTCCTCAACCGGGCCTAGATAAGTCTTGAACATTAAATTAAAGTTTCTGGCCTCTGTTAATTCACCGCCACACTCCGGGCAACGTTCGGTGGTGAGATGATCCGCACGAAACCGCTGTTTACAATTTTTACAGTCAACCAGCGGATCGGTAAATCCTTCCAGATGACCGCTGGCCTCCCAAACGCGAGGGTGCATGAGAATACTGGCATCAAGACCAACCAGGTCATCACGTTCTTGAACATTAGCCTTCCACCAAGCCCGTTTCACATTATTCTTAAGCTCCACTCCCAAGGGGCCGTAGTCCCAACAACTATTTAACCCACCGTAGATTTCACTGCTGGGGAAGATGAACCCTCTTCGCTTGGCCAGGGAGACTATTTTTTCCATTGTAGTGGTGGCTTGTACTTCGTTTGCCATGATTTTACCTCCTCAAGATTATTCCTATATCGGCGCCGGTAATAAAGTAGGAGAGATTAAAACTTCAACCAAGGCGGCGATAAATAATAAAACCAGAATGACAGGGAAAAATGACAGGCCGTTTTTCATATTTTCAAGGAAACCAGGGGTTTTCCGGATATCCAGCCACTTAAGCCAGTTTCTGGTTCCCCAGACTACCCCCACCGCACTGGCCAGAACGAAGGCGGGTATTTCAAAAGCACCGTGCGGAAGCAGGCCAAGGATAAATGCCTCTGTGGTAATTTGCTGATTGGTCCCGATATAGGCAGCCATGACTCCAACGAACATCCCGTTTGAGTAGGTAATCAGTAACGGCAGGAAAGGGATGATTCCGCCTAAAATGATCATCAATGAAGAAACCCGCAGGTTGTTCAGGAAGATAATCAAGGCCTGGCCGAACCAGGGAGATCTGTTAATCTTCTCCGTTAACTCCTGTAATTGTTCTAATAAGGCGTGCAAAACGGTTTTTACAAGCTCCGGGTTCTCTTGCCAGAAGCCATAGCCAAAGGCGGCGCCGATGATAAAGGAAAAAAGCGACAAAGCGAAGGTGAGCCGGTACGCTCGTGTGAACGCGGGTTTCTGAAAAGTCATTGCTTACACCTACCAATCACCATGAAGAAATACCCCTCGCTTTCTACAGAACGAGAGGTGGAAACGGCCAAGCATGTTGCAGAAGAAGATGCCCTCATGGGCAGGACATCATAACACTGTTTATAAAAAGAGCATCAATAAAAAAAGTATAACAAGATTAACCTAAACTGTCAATTGACCCCGGCTCTTGTTTATGCCGTCCTGCATTATCTACTTGAATCTGGCATTTTCCAGCCAGGGCGACTATAGTCCCCCACAAAGCCAGTCTTGGCGAGAGCACAGCGCCGAGTATTCCGATGGCGGCCGGTATCTCCAACAAGACTTCTTCCTCTTTGCTAACTTTTAATCTGTTTTTCGTACCCTGCTCCCAAAAGTACTTGATCTTGCGGATGAGCTCTTCACCTGGTTCTTCCCGGGCGCTTTCCTCCAAAAGAATCATCGCCTGGACCAGATCGCCATCGGCACGGGCTAAAGCCTCGCGGGCCTCTTCATAAGTGACATCGAATCTGGCTCTGATTTCATCAATCTTTTTCAGCAGTTCGTCGCACATAAATCTCTCACCTCCTGTCCCTATCGTACCCAGTAAAACAGGAGGATCATACCATCATCCTTCAAGAGATTCCAGAAAGAGCAGGGATTTTAAGGGTTTATCCGCTTGATACTCAATGAATAAGCGCAAGGCTCTACCCAACTCTTTTATGGTATCCGGGGAGATTTTTAACTGACTGACTCTCCTCAGATCAGTAGTAAGTAGATTCTTCATGATTAAGATTTCTTGCGCGGAGAGGGATACCGGATTCATCAGAAGCTCCGGCAAACATCTGTCACAGATCAATCCACCTTCCTCCGGAGAAAAGCCGGCGCCGACCGCTTTTTTTTCTCCGGTCTCCAACGGAACGCCACAGCGCGCGCAAGTATCCAATGTAGGAAGATAGCCTAAATAAGAAAGGAGGCGCAATTCGAACGCTCTGGAAATCAGGACAGGGTCTTCCGCCCTCTCCAGCACAACCAAGCCGGCCAGGAAGAAGAGGAAGAGTTCGGGGTTTGGTTCCCGCCACGGCAGGAAAGAATCCGCCAATTCACTCCAGTAAGAAGCATAAGCCATCTTGGTCAGGTCGTCACGGAGTGTGCTGAATGATTTGACGATCTCGGCCTGACTGAGTTGATCCAAGCTTCTGCCGGTGAATAAAAGGATTTTTAGATAGGAAAAGGGTTGCGCGGCGCCCACCAAGCGGCTGCGGGGACGCCGCGCTCCTTTGGCTACCGCCTCCAGTTTCCCGTGCTCTTTGGAGAGAATGGTCAGGACCTTATCGGCTTCACCGAAAGGTCTGCTCCTCAGGACGATACCTTCAGTCTGGACTAAACTCATCTTTATCTCCGGGAAAAGAGTGAAAACAAGATGGTGAGGATAATACTCAGGAGCAAGCTGGTGCCGAGAGGCAGGTAGACGGTGACATTTCCTTTTTTAAACATAAAGTCACCGGGAAGCCGCCCCAGTCCGGGTATTCTGCCGCCCAGATAAAGCAGGAGCCCGGCCAGGATAAGCACTCCTCCACAGATCACCAAGACTTTTCCCAATCCTGCAAACGGACTTTCCATAACATCTCTTCCTTTCTCACTCTCTCGGTTTTGGTCTATTTCTTTTCTTGGCATAACGCTCGAATTCACTATAAATACATCCGCAATATCCCTGTCTGTACAGACCCAGTTCCTTGGCGATTTCTTGACTTCTGCGGAACCCCGGCCGAAAGTCCCCTTCATAAAAACAGAGGCCGGCCTTGGCAGCCAATTCTCTCCCGATGGCGACAATCAACTCCCGGTTTTGGTAGGGGCTAATCAGGAGGGTGGTCCCGAACCATTCCACCCCTAATGCTTTGGCTTTTTCTGCGGTCTGCGTCAACCTGAGCCGGTAGCAATAGCCGCACCTTTCTTTTTCATGGAAGACTACTTGCCGCAAGAAGTCTTCCAGATCATATTCTTCTTCAATAATGAGGGGCAACTCTTTGATTTGGGCAAAGGTCTGCAGAGCCTCCCGCCGTTGTCTCCATTCGCGAAAAGGATGGATATTTGGGTTGTAATAATACATGGTCGGTCTGTATCCTTCCCGCACCAGATGTTCCGTGGAATAGGTGGCGCACGGCCCGCAACAAGTATGAAGCAAAATCTCCATCGCTTTGCTCCTTCCGGCAGTAATTAAGGTGGCTCATAGGTTCAATCTTTCTTGCCTCCGGTCACCGGTTCCACGCGGAGGACAGTTCATCCCTAAATGCTCCAGCGCAAGTTTGGTGGTCATGCGCCCCCTGGGAGTTCGTTGCAGGAAACCGATTTGCATTAGATAGGGTTCATATACATCCTCAATGGTCTCCAGGGCTTCTTGAGTGGCGGCGGCCAGGGTTTCCACACCCACCGGACCCCCGTCAAACTTCTGTATAATCGTCTCCAGTAAGAGCCGGTCCACCCGGTCCAAACCCTTTTCGTCCACTTCCAGCATGGATAGGGCTTTATCGGCCAAAGCGGCGGAGATAACGCCGTCGCCTTTGACTTGGGCAAAATCCCTCACTCTCTTGAGCAGCCGGTTCGCGATCCGGGGTGTTCCTCTGGCCCGGCTCGCCAACTCCTTAGCCCCATCTTCCTCGATGGGAATATTCAGAAGAGACGCGGCGCGGATGATAATTTTCTGTAGATCAGCAGGGTCATAAAAATCCAGCCGACTGATGATGCCAAATCGATCCCGCAGAGGTGCGGATAAAGCCCCCGCTCTGGTGGTGGCGCCAACCAAAGTGAAGCGCGGCAAGTCAATCCTGACCGTTCGCGCGCTGGGCCCCTTCCCGATTATTATGTCCAGGGCAAAATCTTCCATGGCCGGATAAAGGATCTCCTCCACCGATCGATGCAAACGGTGAATTTCATCTATAAATAAGACGTCTTTAGGTTCCAGATTGGTCAGAATCGCCGCCAAGTCACCAGGGCGTTCAATGGCCGGACCGGAGGTAACCCTGATCTGTACCCCCAGTTCAGCAGCGATGATATGAGCCAGTGTGGTCTTGCCCAAGCCGGGCGGACCATATAAAAGCACATGGTCCAAAGGTTCTTGCCTGTTCCGGGCGGCCTCTATGAAGATCTTGAGATTCTCCTTGACTTTGGACTGGCCGATATAGTCATCCATTTTTTTGGGCCTGAGTGTGGTATCCAGTTCCACATCGCCGGAGCAGATTTCAGGTGAGACAAAACGGGTTTCTTCCATTTATGCACACATCCCATAAATACTAAGCAACAGATTCCCCCTGTTGCTCGTAAAGAATGTAACCCTCTGTGAACTCCGGCCATGAGTTGGCCTTTTAGTAACACCTCCCACCGTGAGTATACACAGAGGACGAAGAACCATTCTTACACTATTATTAAATCATGATCGCAGCTGAAGGTCAAAACAAATAATCTCCAACCTCTCCTGCTTTCGTATTTGAACGGTCAACTATTGTGCGGTCAGGTTGAAGCCCCCGCTTCATTTTTTCGCCAGATTCCGCCGGTCCGGTAAGAACTTATCGCATTAAGTGTTTTAAGGAGTTCCGCACCAAGTCCGGAACTGTTTGGTTTGGATTGTTTTGCCAGACTTTCTTCACTACTTCAGTGGCTTCCGCCATTTGATATCCCAAAGCGACCAAGGCCGCCACCGCGTCTTCCACGGGTTGTCCGCCTTCCATCTCGCCGGTGAACGCGGCGAGCTCCGCCCGTTCCTCAGTGGTCGTTGTTTTAGCAATCTTCGATTTTAACTCCAAAATCAGTCTCTGGGCGGACTTGAGGCCAATTCCCGGCGCTCTGGTCAATGCTTTGGTTTCTTCATTGAGGATCGCCCGCCGGAAATCATCGGCAGGGAGAAAGGATAAAATGTTCAGAGCAGTTTTGGGGCCAATCCCGGATACACTGATGATCAGTTGAAATAAGGACTTGTCTTCCTGACGCAGAAATCCATATAAGGTCATCGCATCTTCTTTGTGGCTTAAATATGTATAGATGGTTACTTCCTCATTATTACAGTGGGCCAATTCTTCCAAGGCGTTCAAAGGCATATATACTTGAAATCCCACCCCGCCCACGTTAATGATGGAAAAGTCTCCGGCAACTTGTTGAACCCTTCCGGTTAGATTGGCAATCAATAACCTTCCCCCTTTCGCACCAGCGGATTTCGCCTGGAGTGCGCATGACAGATCGCGATCGCCAAGGCATCGGCGGCATCATCTGGTTTGGGAATCTTCGTCAATCCCAATAGGAGCTTCACCATTTCCTGAACTTGTCCTTTTTGCGCTCTTCCGTAACCGACTACCGCCATTTTCACTTGTAATGGAGTATACTCTTCCACCGGGAGATCCGCTTCGGCGGCAGCCAACATAATTACTCCTCTGGCCTCTCCCACGGACAAGGCTGTTCTGGTGTTTTTATTAAAGAACAACTCCTCAATTGCCATAATTTCTGGCCGGTAGCAGCGAATCTTCTCCGTGACTTCCTGATGGACCAAGGCCAACCGCCTGTAGCACGGCAGATTCGGAGGTGTCCTGATTACCCCGAAGTCAACCGGAATCAGTTTACTGCCTTCCTGGTCGATCACTCCATAACCAACGATAGCTGTACCGGGGTCAACTCCAAAAATTCGCAATTATAATCACCTGTTTCATCATTTCGCATTAGGCGCGCTTTGCTTGCTCTAATCAGCCATCCTATTTCAGAAGTAAGTACTGAAGCGGCGCCACTGTTCTTCATTATATCATATCATAGAAAAAAAGCAGGAGAAAATAGGCTCTTGACGTATATCAACCTATGACTCGATAAAACAACCGGATTTTTATTGAAACTTAAGCACCTTTCAACTTCCCGTGCCATCCTAGTGACGTCAGGCCAAACGACAAAGGCCGAAGCAAAATTGGTCTTCTCGTTTGAACAAGAAACAATTAACCCCGAGTGATCGGAATATAAAAGGAGGCTCGTCAGATGTCAAAAGCGTATGAACATGTGCGGAAACTGGCAGAGGAGATTGGGCCACGCGGATCCTGCACTCTGGAAGAGAAGAGAGCCGGTGAATATATTCAGGAT
>DATCJV010000052.1:0-5003 GCA_036562625.1 Bacillota bacterium
AAGACATCTTCTCTTTTAAGGTCTGCTTAAACTCTTGGACAAACGCTTCGTACTGTACGTTAAAAGCCCGTTTATAGCTGGGTAAACAAATAAATAAAACCTCTTCCGGTAGATGATTTACAATCTCTCGCAACAGCAAGACGGAGTTAGCCGGGTTCTCTACATATATCCTCTGCACTTTGTCCAGAGGTAGATTCTTTAACGAACGATGGGATAAGAAGCCATACATAATCTCCGGGCTGGGCTCGTATATTGTATAAACCAGATGAGGATAGCGCCTGGCCAACTCCTCAATATGGTATCCTAGCCCCACTCCATAGACGAATAGATGCCGATATTTATGGAGATCCTGTTCGGCAAATTGCGCGACGAACTTCTCCGCCTCAGCAATTGGATTGTATTTACTGTGAATATAGAGGGATTTACCGTCTTGATTTATATAGAGGGTCGGCTCTCCGCTTTTTGCCTGTTCCACCAGGACTTGGTCTTGAGCCAACCGGTCTTTCAGCTCATTCATCAGCTTCCATGTTTCCGGATATTTTTCCTTTAACACACTGAGGTTCTCACTTAACATCTACTAAACCCCTTTGCCAAGATTATGATTATAAGATGGTCTCCAATGTGAACACTCTAGCCAAGCAAATCCCAACTAAGAGGTGTCCCCTTTTTCACATCCTTGGTAACTCTCTTTCCCAATACGGTCTGATAATATTTGGGAGGCAATCCGTAACCGGGCCGGATGGACCTGATCTTGTCTTCCGTTATTAATTCACCGGCAGCCAAATCCTTCACTATATAAAGTGAACGGCGATGTTTTAAAGAAGGACGTTCCTCCTCGGTCGGTCCGTAAAATACTTTTCCACAGGCTTGCCACGCCTTTTTCGCTTCGGCTGCTAAAAGCCGCATCTCTTCGGGTTCCATGGAAAAAGCCGCATCCACCCCACCGTCCGCCCGGGACAGGGTGAAATGCTTCTCAATCACCGTGGCGCCGAAGGCAACTGCTGCGATAGAAACCCCGATCCCCAGCGTATGATCGGAGACTCCCGCTTGACAAACAAAGTGGTCCCGCATATGAGGGATGGTTGCCAAGTTGGAGTTCAGGGGTTCCGCCGGATAAGTACTGGTACACTTAAGTAAGACAAGATCCTGACAGCCGGCCTCCCTGGCCGCGCAGACCGCCTCGTCCAGCTCGGCCAGGCTGGCCATACCCGTAGAAATGAAGAGTGGTTTGCCGGTGGCCGCCACCTTTTTGATGAGCGGAAGATCTACATTCTCAAAGGAGGCAATCTTGTAACAAGGCACATCTAAAGCTTCCAGAAAATCCACTGCTGTGGCATCAAAAGGCGTGCTGAATCCGACAATCCCCAGTTCCCGGCATTTATCAAAGATCGGCTGATGCCATTCCCAGGGGGTATAGGCCTGTTGGTACAGTTGATATAAAGATCTACCCTGCCACAGGCTGTGGGGATCATCAATAAAGAAATTACTGTCCTGCATATCCAGAGTCATTGTATCCGCCGTATAGGTCTGTAGCTTAACAGCTTGCACTCCGGCCTTGGCCGCCGCCTCCACTATGGCTAAAGCGCGCTCCAACGAATGATTATGGTTGCCGGTCATTTCCGCCACGATGAAAGGGGGGTGGTTTTGGCCAATAAAAAAATCTCCTATTTTTATCGCATTCATCTTAATCTCCTGAACTCCCGGTATTTTAACTACTAATATCCATGTGGCTTGTAAATCATAAGTGCCCAGTATAGTTCATAATTCCCGAGGCGCTATAGCGAACTTGATTATAATTATACACTAATCCTTAAGCTCACTGCACCCAGATTATGGCTTCAAGCCAACCATTTAAAAATCCGGATATAAATGAAAAGAAAAGCCCAGTATGATTGGGCATAATAACGAGATGTGGAGATATTTCCACAAGCCAAAGTCTTTATTTATCTGTCTGGAAAAGTACAGAAAGTTTACTGCCGCTTTTAACTCTAAGATCAATATTCCTGCCCAGATGCGGATGGACCGAGAGTTCCATGGCTTTGGTAGTTTGTTCCAGTGTTTGCAGTAGTTTCCCCGCTTGAGCACTGGCATTATCCATCGCCATCCTCAAAACTCTTATCCCAACCTGTTGCAGCAGAGTTGTCCGGCTATTGATGGCTGACAACGCTGCGATCTCCACCAAAATCAGCCCCTTTACTGATATTTACCCAAAAATTTGGGCTCATCGCAATGCTTGGCTTAAATAGTAAAATTTAGGTTAATAATAGTATACAACACCTCACCGGAGAAAAGCAATCTGAGAATCAAAAGTAATTGAACCGGTCAGCACCAACACAGTTCAGTCAGAACATACAAGTGATACTTTAATGATCAACCAATCTAACTTTTAAAACTAATCTTATTCACTAAATCCATCGCATCTTTGACAACCACATCCATATTGGCGTATTTATAAGCACCAAGCCTGCCGGTAAAATATACTTTATCCAATTTACTGGCTTCTTTGGCATATAGCTCATACAATTCCCGGTTTTTTCGGCAGGGCGTCGGATAGTACGGCTCTCCTTCCGCCCTCGGATATTCCTTTACAATAGTCGTCTTTTCCGTCCGTTGGCCGGTCATATGTTTAAACTCCGTGATCCTGGTAAATGCATAATCATTGGGGTAATTCACTGTTGCCACCGGCTGAAAGAATTCCTGGTCATACGTTTCAAATTCAAACTCTAAAGAACGATAGGGTAATTTGCCAAACTTATAATCAAAATAATAATCAATCGGCCCGGTAAAGATGAGCGAGTCAAAAGCAATCTCCGGCAAGATCTCTTTGTAATCGGTATTTAATAAGATACTGATCTGCGGATGAGACAGCATGGTTTCTACCAGCTTTGTATATCCATGTTGCGGAATTCCTTGATAAGGGTCGGTAAAGTACCGGCTGTCCCGGTTATGGCGAATCGGAATTCTGGCGGTTACTTCTTTTTCCAGTTCTTGCGGGGCTAATCCCCATTGTTTTTGGGTATAACCCAAGAAGAATTTTTCATACAGTTCCCTACCGACTTTACTGACGACCATATCTTCAGCGTTGCAAACTTCCTCTCTTTCCTCTCTAACCCGGTCAAAAAAACCCTTGATTGTTTTATGATCATAAGCGGTACCATACATCATGTTGATTGTGTCCAAATTAATCGGCATCGGCAGATACATTCCGTCCACATAAGCCAGGACCCGGTGCTGATATAACCGCCATTTGGTGAATTTTGACAAAAAATCCCAAACTTGTTTTTCCTTTGTATGAAAGATATGCGGTCCATACTTATGCACTAAGATCCCGTCTTCATTATAATAATCATAAACATTACCGCCAATATGATTGCGCTTTTCCACAACCAAGACGCGCCGACCATTTTCTGCCAATAACCTGGCACAGGTCACCCCGGAGAGGCCGCAGCCAACAATTAGAAAATCAAACAACACCCTCACTTCCTCTCCTTATTTTGGATTTGCAGAAGTTTCAACGGCAGTATGAGCAGGGTGAAAAACCCGGCAACAAGAGTAAATAAGATAGAGAATAAGGAAAACAGCTGATTCCTCACACCCATTAATAATATGCTGGTGCTGGAAACCTCCCGGAACTCGGAAACAACATTACAAACAAACCGTTTCTTCGCCTTTAGCGACAGAGAAAAGAGGTAGACATTGACGAAGCCTGCCCCGGATAAGTTGGTGACCGGAATAATTACTGTGGCAAACTCTTTATCCTGTAGTTCCTTTACTTTTCCACGGTAAGAAAAACTCTCCTTATAAGGATACACATAGATTTGGGCAATGTCCTTATATTTCCGGGCCAGAAGGAGGCCATGCTCATGGGTGAGCAGACTAATCCTATGTTCCGGAAAGCGTTCGCGGATCGCAACTAAGTTTTTGTCCAGTTGTTGAAAGCTGACCGACCGGATGATCAAAAGTTCTTTCATTAAAAATAACCCCTTAAGAGTCAATTGTGTTTAACGATAAAAAGTAAAGGAAACGGCAAACGGAATCCGTAGATGCTTGGCAATATAGCGGGAAACCGGCCTTCTCTTCCCTTTTAGCCGGTTGATCTGGAAAAAGGCTGCCCCCATTGCCTTCAGATAGATAAAAGTCCGCTGTTCCATGGCGTAATAAAAACAGGAAAATATGAGCTTTAAAGTTAATTTTAGCGCCATATCTAAAGGATAGTTCTTCCAGATCAGCCAGAAAGCATTTCTTGTATAGTAATAAGGCGCACGCCAGGAAGCGCGGTTTTGCGGGGAGTATTTGTGGTAGGAGACCACATCGAAAAAGAATTTAATCTTATAACCGGCATTTAAAATACGAAAAGCGGTATCCTGTTCATTCCAGTACAAAAAGAATTCTTCCGGGTAAAAGCCAACCTGCTCTAAAAGTTCACGCCGCACCCCGGCCCCGGCGCCATTGAAAGCCAGTAAATATTCTTCCGCCACCGCCGCTGTTTCTTGAGCAGCTTGTCCTGGCTCATCGTCGGCTTCATTCTTCACTTCGTCATAATTGTAGAAATTGCGCACATCAAAAGCGACCATCCCGAGCTTGGGATCGCGGATAAATTTATCCACCATCCGCCGAACAGCATCTTTATGCGGGAAGGAATCATCATCAAGAATAACGATGTACTCTCCCCTGGCGTTCTTAAAACCGATATTATAGGCTTCAATTCCTATGTTTTTGAATAACTTAATCAGCCGGACTTCTGGATACTCCGCGGCAATCGTCTCCGGAGTTCCATCTTCCGACGCGTTGTCAACCACAATCACTTCCAGGTTGGGATAGTCGATCTCCCGGATGCGCCTGAGACTTTCACAGATATCCGTCTTTCTGTTCCAACAGATGGTAACAATGCTAACTAGGGGGGTACTCAATTTCCTTCCTCCATTATTGTTTCTTTAAAATTCAATAACCGCTGCCGAAAAACAGGGAAATAAATATTCTTTAACAAACCAAATATGGTATCA
>DATCJV010000112.1:0-2975 GCA_036562625.1 Bacillota bacterium
CCGTAAAATGGCGGTCCGCTCGTCAATGAGACCTTCCTTCACCATCTCCACGGCGATTCGTACCGCAGCCGTACCGGTCCGTTTTCCACTACGGGTCTGCAGCATATATAGTTTCTTGTCTTGGATAGTAAACTCAATATCCTGCATATCACGATAATGTTCTTCCAAGCGTTTGCGGATCCCCATAAGCTGTTGATATACTTCAGGCATTACCTCTTCAAGGGAGGGGTATTTAGCTTTTCGCTCCTCCTCGGAGATCCCATTATTGGCCGCCCATTCTCTGGAATCTTCCAACCCGATCTGTTGCGGAGTACGGATTCCAGCCACCACGTCTTCACCCTGGGCATTGATGAGGAATTCCCCGTAGAATTTGTTCTCTCCGGTCGACGGGTTCCTGGTGAAGGCCACTCCAGTAGCGGAGGTGTCACCCATATTTCCAAAGACCATGGCCTGCACATTAACGGCGGTCCCCCAGTCTTCAGGAATTTTATTGAGCTTTCTGTAAGTAATGGCCCGGGGGTTCATCCAAGAGCTAAAGACGGCATTAATTGCGCCCCTTAACTGTTCCCAGGGATCGGCGGGGAAGTCCGTTCCCAGTTTGGACTTGACCAAAGCTTTATATTTGACTACCAGATCCTTCCAGTCCTCTGCAGTCAACTCCGTGTCGAGTTTTACTCCTTTTTCCTTCTTCTTTTCGTCAATCAGTTCTTCAAAGTCCTCATGGTTAAAGCCCAATACAACATTGGAATACATCTGAATAAACCGGCGGTAACTGTCATAAGCAAAGCGTTCATTACCGGATTTTTTGATCAGCCCCTGCACGGTGGTATCATTCAAGCCCAGATTTAAAATGGTGTCCATCATTCCCGGCATGGAAACTCTGGCGCCGGAACGTACAGAAAGTAATAGAGGGTTGGCGTCATCACCGAATTTGGCGCCCATCACCTCTTCTACCTTTTTCAGGTTCTCCTTTACCTCATTCTCCAGTCCGGCAGGCCATTGCTGCTGGTTTTGATAGTAGATAGTACAGACTTCCGTGGTAATAGTAAATCCGGCTGGAACAGGGATGCCAAGGTTAGTCATCTCCGCCAGATTTGCCCCTTTTCCGCCGAGTAAATTCTTCATGTCGGATTTTCCATCCGCTTTACCGGCTCCGAAAAAATAGACATACTTGGGCATAAAATAACCTCCTTCTATGTTATATATATAAAATGATATTCATGAGAAAAGCGGGAAATTTTCTCTGCCAACCCGCTCCCGAATATCCAATATTTTTTTCGTTAGTTTTCCCAAATTTCCTTCTCTTATTACTGAAATTATCCTGAATTATGTGGTTTTTTCATAACTTTAACAGAATAGAACAAAAGCTATCTCCATAAATTTCATTTTGCTTCTACTCTCCTCCACCCCTCCCCGTAACCTTTTGAAAGACCTGCGTCGCCAAATGCTCAACACCGTCAGCAGGCTAGACCATGACGAGCCTGAACGCGGCCGCCCGCACAACAAAACAGGCTTAGTCGGCAAAAAGCGCCAGGGGATCAACCCGCACAATCGGGCACTGCCTTCCAAATACAATACATATATATATGCGCCCGGACGGACTGGTATGAATGAGACAAATAGAAAACTGCGATAAATCTTTCGGAACAGTCCGTAACGATCGCCTTTGAAATTTTTCCAATAAAGCGCGTAGGAAATCAGTGCCACTCAGTTACCCGGAGCTAATGAAATCTTCGGCACCACACTTAAGGCCAATGCCCCCGGACCCACATGGGTCCCTAAAGCCGGGCCGGCTTCTCGAAGCAAGATTTCAGCCTGCTTAAAATCCTCTTGAATCCGGGTCTTTAGGCGAAGGGCTTCTTCTTCAGCAGCCGTATGCAAAACGGCAATGATCGCTTTCGTCTCCGCGGTGATCTCTTTTTTGAACTCAGCAAGCAGTAGTGAGATCGCCTCCCGTCTGCTGCGGGCTTTGGCAATGGGCTCTACCTCCCCATTGACCAGCCGGATCAAGGGTTTCACCCGTAGAACAGAGCCTAGAAAAGCAGTAACTCTCCCAACCCGTCCGCCTCGTTTTAAGAATTCCAACGTATCAAGGGTGACAAATAAACGGACCCGTTTACGCAGGGATTCAAGGAGCTTAACGACTTGATCAAGACTAAACCCCTTCTGAAGGGCCCGGTACGCCTCGAGCACCAGCCCACCCTGGCCCATTGAGGCGGAGAGGGAATCAACCACCCGAATATCGGCGCCGGGAATCATCTCCCTGGCCATTTGCGCAGTCTGGAAGGTGCCGGAGAGCTTCCCCGAGATATGAATAGAGAGCAGTGCGTCAAACTTCTGCAACAACCGGCGGTAGGTGTCAACAAAAACTCCCAGAGCAGGCTGGGAAGTCTTTGGCGTGAGTTTCTGTTCAACCAGTTTTGTATAGAACTCTTGCCGGGTAATGTCGATTCCGTCACGGTAATCGTTGTTATTCAAATTAACGTGAAAAGGGATAATTTCTATACCCAGTTCGGCAGCGAGGTTTCTTGAAAGATCGGATCCGCTGTCGGTGACAATTCCTACCTTCATCCTATCAACCTACTTTCTGTTATCGTGTATAATATTATTTAGACGATACGTGCCAGAAAAAGTGTCGCGATCATGCTTCTTTTATTATTTTATTCTGTTACGATACTTCCACCAGGCGAATAGCCCTTGGCGCCAACAGCATCCGATGCGTCGATCGTAACTGCTGATCCGGGCTCCCAAAACAGACCAAGCCGTTTCTGCGCAGAAGTGTTTTATTCTACTTTATTTCTTCCATAGATAATGAAGATCATATTACCCCATTACAAACCCGGGCTGCTTCTACTGTATTCTTCATCAACATAGCGATGGTCATGGGACCTACTCCCCCGGGAACCGGAGTAATCGCCCCGGCCACCTGGGAGACAGAGGCAAAATCCACATCACCTACTAATTTCCCGTCAGGC
>DATCJV010000116.1:0-5414 GCA_036562625.1 Bacillota bacterium
ACCGAGGCCTATCAAATCAGCACAGAGCGGAAGGCAAAAGAGTTTTACCGAAACACGGCAGTGGAGATCTTTACCTATCTGTTGCGGGAGATGAGAAGCGCCGAAGGAGGGTTTTATTCGGCGGAGGATGCCGACAGTGAAGGAGTGGAAGGCAAATTTTACCTTTGGTCGGAAGAAGAGATTAAGCAGGTTCTATCGCCTAAAGAAGCTGCTTTGATCTGCGCCTACTTTCAGGTGAGCGCGGAAGGGAATTACCGGCCGGAC
Organism: Bacillota bacterium; assembly: GCA_036562625.1. Classification (GTDB taxonomy): domain Bacteria; phylum Bacillota; class UBA4882; order UBA10575; family UBA10575; genus DUOH01. The sequence continues at coordinate 265 of DATCJV010000116.1, forward strand.
TGGAGTACGGATCCAGGCCAGGCGCGGGCGGGCCGGAATATCCTTTATATTGGGAAAAGTCTGGACCAGCTCGGAGCGGAGCTCGGCCTGAACAGCGAAGAGTCCGCATCTATTCTACGGGAAGCCAGGAGTAAGTTGTACCGGGCTCGGACGGAAAGAGTGCCCCCGTATAAAGACGATAAAATCTTGACCGACTGGAACGGGTTGGTCTTGGCGGCCTTGGCCAAAGGGGCGCAGGCCTTTGCGGACGCCTCATATTTGCAGGCCGCGGAGGAGGGGGCGGACTTCTTTCTGCGCCGGATGCGGGATCAGGACGGACGGCTTTTCCATCGTTATCGTAACGGAGAAGCGGCCATTCAAGGTTTTCTGGACGACTACGCCTTTTTCACCTGGGGTTTGCTTGAATTGTATGAGGCTTCGTGCGCGCCGAAGTATTTACAAGAGGCGATCTGCTTCACGGACATATTGGTGAAACACTTTTACGATCCGGACCGGGGCGGATTCTTCCAAACCTCCGACCTTAATGACGAGGTCCTGGTCCGTCGGAAAGAGATCTACGACGGAGCGGTTCCGTCTGGCAACTCCGTGGCGATGCTAAACCTGTTACGCTTGGGGAGAATGACCGGAAATCCGGAGTATGAAGCCAAGGCCATGGCTACCGGACGGGCTTTTGCCCGGGAGATCAGACGTTCACCGGTTTCCCATACGCAAGCCTTAATCGCACTTGATTTCGGCTTGGGACCCTCCTTTGAAGTAGTGATCGCCGGCCCTCCGGAGGCGGAGGAAACAAGGCGCCTGCTTGATTTGGTTCGCCGGGAATTCATCCCCCGTAAGGTTTTGCTCTTTCATCCCACTACCCCGGAACAGGCGATGATTGAAGAGATTGCTCCCTTTACCAAAGAATTGGTGAGCATTAACGGGCAGGCCACTGCCTATGTCTGTCAGAATTTTCAGTGCCGTCTCCCGGTGACGGATCCCGGAAAAATGATGGAACTATTGGGGTATAAATCTCCTTAATCAAAGCTGGGAAAGGAGACTTTTTCTACCGGTTTGGGCCGGTATTATCGGATCAAGCGGTTTAGCCCGTTAATGAAGAGAGAAAGTAAATCATCCTGCCAAGGTCTGATTCATCTTCTGTCAGAGTCAGGCCTTTTTCGTTTTTATATTAAATTTTTACGGAATAAAACTATATTTTCTTCATTGAATACAGGTGGGCGTTTTATAAAAATATAATAGGACATAGACTTTTTTGTAATAAACTGTCAGTTTTTCTTGAGGAGAAACTCCGCTTGGAAGAGGGGTTTTTAGCGGATTGAATGGGGAATAATTCTTGTTCTGTCGGGTAATTGTTTTGTGTCAAGGAAATAAATCATGCGTAAAGGGGGAAGCGCAATGAAGACTATGACCGTGAAGACCATTTTATTGAGGCCTTTCTCCGAAAAGAATCGTCAGTATATCAAACAATACTGGACGCTCTATCTGATGCTGGCTTTGCCGATCGCCTTTTTTGTGATTTTTCGCTATATTCCCATGACCTATATTCAGATTGCCTTCAAGAAGTATAGTATCGTCCAGAACGTTTGGCAGATGCCGTGGGCTGATCATTATGGTTTTGAGTATTTCATCAAGGCCTTCTCCAACCGGGATTTTCTCTATGCGTTGCGTAATACCGTCATGCTTAACCTGTTGGACTTGGTGGTCGGTTTCCCCGCTCCGATTATCCTGGCTCTGCTCCTTAATGAACTACCCTTCAAACGCTTCAAGCGTTTCACGCAAACCGTCGCTTACCTGCCGCATTTTCTCTCGTGGATTATCATCTCCGGCTTGGCCCTGCAGCTCTTTGCGCCCACTACGGGCCTGGTGAATATCGTTCTGAACCGGATGGGTTTTGCCTCCATTCCGTTTCTTAATGATCCCAAATATTGGGTATGGACTTATGTCCTTTTAGGGGTCTGGCAGAGTGTTGGATGGAACACCATCATCTATTTGGCGGCGCTGACCAATATCAACCCTGAGCTTTATGAGGCCGCCGCCATCGACGGGGCCGGTCGTTTCCGAAGCATCTGGCATATTACACTGCCGGGCTTACGTCCCACCATCATCGTTCTGCTTATTCTCAGCCTTGGACGTTTCTTAAGCAGTGAGTTTGATCGGCCGTACGCTTTGGGCAACGCTTTGGTCAGCAGTGTGTCCAATGTGATCGCTACTTTTGTCTATACCTACGGTATTCGCGGCCTCCAATTCTCGCTGACTACGGCAGTAGGGCTGTTCCAGTCGGTCGTGTGTGTTATTTTTCTGGTTACCGCTAATGCGCTGGCCAAAAAATTCGGCGAGCGTGGCCTCTGGTAGGGGGTGTAGGGCATGATTAAAGCAAAAACAGCTAAATTCGGTGATTTGGTTGTTGTTTTCTGCTGTTGCATACTGATCATCCTTTGTCTGCTGCCGATGGTGAACATTTTGGCGCGTTCGCTTAGTTCTTCGGAGGCGATTATCCGCAACCAGGTTACGCTGTGGCCAAAAGGCTTTAATCTGGAAGCTTACCGCTTTGTGCTCACTGATGCCAAGTACACCTGGTCCCTGATCTGGACCGCCATCTTAACGGTGATTTGCACCATTGTGTCCATGGTGATGACCATCCTCTGCGCCTATCCGCTCATCTATGATAAGCTCAAAGGACGCCGTTTCTTCAACACCTTAATCCTCTTAACCATGTACTTCAACGCGGGAACGATCCCCACCTATCTCCTGCTCAAGGACTTGCATATGCTCAACAAACCGATCGTGCTGATCATTCCCAACTGCCTGAGCGTGTTTTATATGATCATTATGCGCAGTTTCTTCTACAGTATCCCCGAAAGCCTGCGCGAATCGGCGGAGATTGACGGTGCGGGGCCCATCCGGATCCTAATCAATATCTATCTGCCTCTTTCCAAGCCGGTCCTGGCCACGCTCTCCCTTTTTTACGCCGTCGGACGCTGGAACGGGTTTTCCGATGCGTTGATGTTCATGAACGACCGAAGATTCCACCCCATTCAACTGCTGTTGTACAACATCCTGAAAAGTGTCACCAGCATTGAAATAGCCACCCTGGAAGGTTTTACCACTCCGGGGTTGACCGATACTATTCAGGCGGCGACTGTCATGTTTGCCACCGTGCCCATTCTTCTGGTCTATCCATGGCTGCAAAAATACTTCATCACCGGCGCCACCCTGGGTGCGGTCAAGGGGTAAGTATACTGTCTTTCCAGACACCATCCGTGTCGATAAGAGAACAAACAAAATAAATATAGGGAGGGAATAGTATGAGGAAGAATTCCTTATTTCTGACCGGTTGTCTCATCCTGGTCATGTTGGCTGCGGTCTGCTTCCCGGGAACAATTTCATCCGCGGCCAAACCTGAGATTGTGAACGGCAGGTTCGTCAAGACCAGAACCATCACTGTGGAGGTCTTTGATCGGAGCAACCCCGGAGGTTCCAAGCCGGAAGACAACTTCTACACCAACTTCATCAAAGAAGGAATGCTTCGCGACCACAATGTCAAGGTAAATTTCGTTCCCGTGCCGCGCTGGACAGAGGTGGAGGTACTCAACAACCTGCTGGCGGCTGGTGACGCCCCTGACATCTGTGTCACCTACAGTTACCCGACGGTCCTGGCCTATGCCAACATGGGCGGGGTGCTTGACATGAGCCCCTACCTGGAAAAGTACAAGGAGTTGCTTCCCGACCTCTGGGGTTTACTGGGCGAAGAAAACCTTTACTGGAACAGGGACCCGGAAAAGGGCACCATCTGGGCGATCGAGGCCCGGCTCTTCCACAACACCCGGATCAACACTTTTGTTCGTGAGGACTGGTTAAAGAAACTGGGTATCCCCGAGCCCACCACCCTCGAGGAATTTGAAAACATGCTGAAAGCCTTTAAAGCCAACGCCGCCAAACTGTTGGGGAAGGACGCGGATAAAATGATCCCCTACTCCACCAGTTATGATGTGGGCTGGCGCTGCAATTATCTGTTGACTTCCTTTGTTCCCAACGACTTGTCAGATAAAGATATGTATATTTATGCCTTTGATGACAGATATCTTTTGTTCCCAGGGTACAAGGAAGGAGTCAGAAAGCTTAACGAATGGTACAACGCCGGCCTGATCTGGAAGGATTTCCCGTTGTATGGCCCCGGGGACCGGACGGAGGACAACTTGATTAAAGCCGGATATGTCGGCGCCTTCATGCACAATTGGGACTATCCTTATCGGGACGGTGGAGAGGGCATCCACGCTAACCTGAAGAAGCTCGTCGGCGCAGATGCCGCCTTTATTGCCGTGGATTGTTTCAAGAATGACGCAGGGTTGTATCGAAAGTACCTCCCCGCGCCCATCGACCGCAAAATCTTTTTCCCTGCCACCAACGACAAGCCGCTGGCCTCCTTACTCTATCTCAACTGGATATCCAAGCTGGAAAACCGCAGATTCCTCCAGATTGGCGAAGAGGGGGTCACCCATGAGGTCCTGGCGGACGGCACAATTAAGACCATCGCCGCCACCGGCGCCAAGATTATGAACTCCCCGAATAACATCGACTACACGATTACCATCAACGGTTTGGATCTCGGCGACCCGGACTTGAACGTTAAATCCATTGCTTACGGCTATGGCGGGGTTGAGAAGCGATTCATCGAGCGGGCATATAGGATTACCAACAAAGATGCTCGCTATGAGCAGAATATCAATGTTGGTGAGGTAAAGAGTGAAGCCGGGATGAGCACGGTTCTCAAAGAGAAACGCGATAATCTGCTGATTCAAGCCATTGTCGCCAAACCTGAAGATTTCGACGCAGTCTGGGACCGCGGTTTTGCGGATTATCTCCGCTCCGGCGGGCAGGCCATTATCAATGAGCGCAGAGAAAAGTATAAAAAATATTACGAATAACGAGTACTGCTATACACCAGACAAGGAATGCGGGAGTTGCCTGACACATAGATAAAAGAGCTCTGGTAAGCACAGCGGACCAGGTGGCGCTGTCATCAAGAACACGCACGGGCGAAAAGATCACCAGGCGCCAACCCAGATCCTTCCTGGCAGTTAGCCGTCCATAACAGGACGGTTTTTTTTTCAGAGAAATGAGGCATTACTCTGCTTTATAGTGAGTAAGTATTG
>DATCJV010000140.1:0-8840 GCA_036562625.1 Bacillota bacterium
CATCTCCCCTCTCTGTTATATTCCAGATAGAGGGTGGTATCGGCCGCCAATTCCCCGTCCAGCTTGATTCCGTCAATCAGCACCGGTTCGGCCAAGGTCACTTCAGCCCAGCCTTGGGTGGCGCCGGCCCGGAATCCCCACCGGGTCCCGGCGTCCGCATCCACCAGATAGCGGCCGGGTTTTAACGGGTCGGTCTGATCGCCGGTGATGATCTCCATAATCTCCAGGTAGGGTTCTTCACCGCCCAATACCGGCGCGGCCGCCGCCAAAAATATAGTAAAGAGGCTTATTATTAACGTGCAAACACTCAATGTTCTGTTATTTTTCTTACCAACCATTATTCACTCCCCCTGTCCGAGGTTATCTCCTTTACCCTCGCTCGCCATATTGTTATGAGTTGTATTCGCACATCGGCTTAATTTAGAAAATATCTATAGTCTAATCACGGTTACCTTGATTGCCATTGATCATATTCAGTTGTTCTATAGTGATTGCGGTTAGCGTCTCGTGATAATAATGAAGACCGTTACCTGTGAATACACACTTGATAACCTTTGGTCTGCCGCCTTCATCTTCTTTGATGCCATAGATGAGATTGTTTAGGAAAATACTCTTCTGAACTAAAGGCATGGCATTATAGACATGGAGGCCGACTCTATTCTCCTGAATTGTACTGTTTAGTATCGAGACAGTGGCCTGATTCATCACAGTTACGCCTCTAAAGGCCTGCAAGATATGGATCTTGTCAAGGATGGCTTCTCCTGTGATGTAAATCCCCTTCCAGCCTCCGATATTGTTCGTTACCGAACTGAAGACCGTCTCTTCCGCCAATAAGCTTCCGTCGATGAACAAACCATGGTAGTATCCGTTCACCGGATCGCCGTCAACAATGATGTTTGTGCCTGGAAGAATGGTTAGTTTTATTCCGGCGGGCACGATCACATCACCAAACAACCGGTGTTCTCCCGACCAGACTTCATCCATATATAGCGGACCGGAAGTCGTGTTCTGCACCGTAACTGAAGTCTCTTGCACACTTACTCCGCCATCGTTATCCGTAACAGTCAAGGTCAACTTGTACTCTCCCAGTTTAGTGTAGCGATACTCCGGGTTCTCCCCGGTGATGACCGCCCCGCCGTCTCCGGGATCCCAGCTATAGTGGACGGCCTGGCCATCCGGATCGTAAACCACCGCCATTTCTGCCAAATGCAGCGGCTTCCCCGGAGTGGTCTTAATCTCTGCCAAACTAACCTGAGGTGGCGTGTTAACTCTGATTCTTTGTTGTTTTTCTTCTCCCGTATTCCCGGCTTGATCCGTCGCTTTGATTGACAAGGTGTAAACCTGGGGTTTTTCCTCAGTAAACTCAAAGCAATGGCTTCCGGCGGGCAAATCTCTTGTAAATGTTGTGGCGCTGCCGTCGGCGCCCACTAGATTAAACCAGACCGTTGCCTCCTCTGACAAAGTATATTCCACTTGAATCGGAGGATGATTCAGAACAATCATCGTCCCCTCCAACGCGAACTCGATCTCCGGAGCTATCGAATCAACTTTAATTAAAGGACTGGTAGTAACCGCCGACCAGGTACCGGCGCCGTTTCTGGTTTGCGCTTTCAGATAATAAGCGGCGCCTTCTTCCAGGAACAGCCCATCATATTTCCCGGTAAAACCGGCTATTTCTCCTTCTTTGGTAAATAACCACTCTCCCTGAGACTCTGCTTTGACAATCCCGATCCGATAGTGAGTTATCCCACTCTCCGGATCAGTAGAACTGATCTGCAGATCCGAAATCTCTGTAAGCGAGGTGGCATAAACCTTACATTTCACCTCCGGCGGCGTCGGTTCAGTATGATCCACCACTATTCTTGGGCTAATCAACGCCTCCGACCATAAACCTACTCTGTCTTTTACTCTCACCATGAGACAGATGCCGCTATGATGGGGAATTTTTTCTGTATCAATCTGAATTTCAATTGTTCCGTTGTCATTAATCAGATCAACCCACCCCTTACTGTAAGCGAAGGGGTTGACCGGCTCTCCGACGGCATATTGGTAACTGTGAATTCCGGAGAGTTCATCTTCCGCCTCTACACTTGCTTTCAAAGTATCATCAACAAACCGCGGCACAATGAATCCCTCTGCCTTGATGACCGGCGCGGTCCGGTCAACCAGCACCAAAGGACTAATCCCCCACTCATTTATCTCTCCCTGCCGTCTGGAATAAGAACCAGCGGCATTGAATCCTCTGACCACTAAGTAATAACGTCCGTCCGGAATTACTGCAGCGTCAAGAGACAATCTCCTGCTTAGATCAGGGGCTTCGCTCCATAAAACTTCATAGTCTTCGTCTACAATTAATTGAGTGTATTCATTCTCAGCAAGTAAAGCATACTCGTATCTGACCAGTGGCGAAACACTCTCTTCCACCTCCCAGTCAAAGAGTAAGCGATTACCTGTAAAACACCCGCGTAAATTGGTGATCTTCGGCGCTTTGGTGTCCAGCACCACTCCTGATGAATACCCGGTATCCGAGACCAGTTCCGCTTGATTGCGTGTCTCGCCCAGGAAGACAGTGATCACGCCTTCTTCAATTTCAATTTTTTCGATCTTAATAATTTCTTCCTCGGAACTATAGCGCTCCTCCAGGTCCAAAAGGCCCAATTCAGCCCAGTTGTAAAGGTAATTGTCAATCTCGGAGGTGGGTTCCCACGAGTCAATCCACAACCTTAAGCCCTGTCCGCTGGGACCGGCATTACTACTGATATAATTAACTTCTTCCGCCTCCGGATCATTGTAATTGGCCGCATCCAGCAAGACGACTTTGGTCAGGAAAGGCGCATCCTTATCTACCATGATTCCGTCGCTATACCCTATACTGGAAAGGCCGGCGCCGTTTGTTACCTTGACTGCCACATAATAGGTAGTCTCGTGTTGCCTTGCAAATTCATCCATGGTCAAGCTGACCCGTTTGGTATCGTCCCCTGCCCGCCAGACTGTTTCCTGGTTTATCTTCTCTCCATGGGTAATATCGCCCATTCATACTTGGCGTTTCCACTTTCCGGATCACGAGGAGACCAGATCCAATTGGCCTCAAAAGGCTGTTCGGGTTCGGCGTTAATATAAGAACCCTGATCCATCACCACCGGCAGTAACGGGGCGGTATCATCAATCACAATACTAGAAGCCGCCATTTCCGTAGTTAATCCCGCTCCGTTCGTGACTCTAAGCGTCAAGTAATAGCGGTTAGTCTCCTCTAAATCCAGAACCAGCCTATTTCCATCAGCGTCGCAGATTAACTTGGATTCGAACTCGTTAATCCGTACCCAACCGTTCGTAACATCCGTCCGGTAAAAATCCGTGCCCAAAGCGGCCTCTACTTGATAAATCCCGGATTCCGGATCTGCTCCGTCCCACCTAAACCAGATGTTCCAGGAAGTGGTGAAAGAAGGCGTCTCCACTTTTGTGATCTCCGGTTTGGTTATATCCACCGTTACTCCGGGACTTCTGCCCACCAGTATTTGACCAGCCGTCAACTGAACTTTTACTTCCAATTGATAGGTCTTGCCTTGTGTAAGCTGAAGCCCGGTCAACATAATTAACTCATCTTGAGTTTCAGTCCAGTCGACTCCGGTTTCGACCAGCCCATTTACTTCAATCAACCTGTACCAGGCCTGTTTGACCTGGCCAACCCCTGTATACCGCCAGGAGCCGGAGAACTTGTCCTGGAACATGGTATAAGGACCCTGATCTTTGACTACCACCTGTTCCTGGTGGTTATTGATGATGACTCTCCCCACCGAATCTTTTTGGCAGAGTCCGGCGGCGTTCTTCGCTTCCAGGGTCACCTCATATACGCCATCCGGCACAACCGGCACTTCCAGCCAAATCTCCGGAGAACCGCCTACTGCTGTCACTTCTTCCTGACCGGAACTTAAAGAAATTTTATATTCAGTGATTGGCGATTCGTCATCCAGCGCGTGGCAGTAGAAGCGAACTTTTTCACCGCTTACCACTTGGTAGTCAGGCACCTCTACACTTAAACCGTAGGGTGGAGTGTAGTCATAGATAAACTCCGGTCCCTTAGCCTCTCCAATGACCCCCGCCCGATTCCCGGCTCTATAGTTAATCTGATATTTCCTGCCCGGTTCAAGTGTTGTTCCCAATACTTCCGTCCACTCAGTAGCTGTTTTTAACTCCAGGTTCGCGCCGACATCAACCAAGATATACTCTTCCTGCGCAATACCGCTCTCTTCGTCTTCTGCGGAGCACTCCTCCTGGACCAGCTGTTCCAGGGAGGAAAGATAATAATTGGAACCGTAGTTGGTGAATCCGGATACCGCAAAGGTAATCTCCGGCGGTGTCCGGTCAAAGATTATCGCCTGATCAATCTGGGTAATCTCCGACCTGTTACCGGCCTCGTCTTGAACGGCCATTGCCAAATAGTAACGGCCGCTTTCATTCCCCAAATTTAGCGACAAGGCATACGAAGCCGTAGATTCCATCTTCGGGCACAACGGAAGATATTTTCCTGCGCCTAACGGCTCGTTCCGGTCTCTTCTTACCCAATACCATAAGCCTTTAATCCCGGCGTAGTCATCAGTTGCCTGCCAAGTGACTGGCGCTTGGGGAATAGCGGTATAGTAAGCAACGCCATCCGTCGCCAGATCAACGGTGATCCCGGATAATTCGGGAAGATTATGATCCACCCGTAAATTATTAACCGTCTCGGTGGTAATATTCCCGGCATAATCCGTCACTGTAACCGTCAAATGATAGTACCCTTCCACCAGGGGTACACCGGTGGCCTCCTTTGGCAATACTCTGACTTCGCCTTTTATATTGGTCGTGGCGTCCGTCATCTGATATTCAATCTTTTGGACGCCGCTCAGCTCATCACTGGCTGTAAATGACAATTCCTGTTGATTTGTATATAATCCGTTGGGAATTTGCAGTGTCAAGGCAGGGGGTACGGCATCCAGCATAAATCTGACCGGATCGCTTTGGTTGCAAGCCCCATATTTATCGCAGACCTTCACCAACCAAGAATACCATTTCCCATGATCCTTCTCTTCCAGAGACAAGGTGAATCCGTCCGCCTGATTACCGGGAGCCAAAGAAAAATCAGCAAGCGACGGATTGTTTCCTTCCGCCCAATATACCTCATAGGTTAAGGGATGACCGTCACAGTCCACGTTCTTTTGTTCATAAACAAACTTCACATCACAGGCGGCAAAGCCGACGGGAGTCATTTTGGTCTGATCCGGTTTGACCGGAGCATAGTTCGGTACTTTATAATATTCCACCTTGCCCTCTGTTCTGATTTGGTCTGCATTCAGAGCGACGACTCTATACCAATACTCTCCGTCCGGATACGGCGTCAGACCCGTTGCCGTGAATCTCCCGGCTTCCCCTGTAAATACTGTAATTTCCTCAAATGAACTGTCCGTACAGACTTCCAATACTTCAGCGGCGGCTATTCCTCCTGAGGTCTCAAAGGTAAAGAAGTGTTGCAATTCCTCGCTATATCCTTCCCGGAAGCTGTCGGCGACCACTTCTCCCACTTTCGCCTTGGTGTATCCGGTATGCTGAACGAAGCGGGATTTATTGCCGGCCTTATCCTCTGCGCAGACCTGGACAACTACTGGTTGGTTATAACCAATGGGAGCGGTATCCAATGTATAACTGCCATTATATTTATGGACAACCTCTTCATCTTTCTGCGGCAAGATGATCCTCTCTGTACCGTCGGAGAACCGAAGGCAAAACCGTTCCAGATCCCTTTCGCCGTAAACATTTTCTTCATCAATCAGGTACCAATTGAAACTCAACAAGAGATCCGTATAACCGCAACTGGTGAAGACTGGCGTTGCCGGGGCTTTGGTATCCAGTTTCAAGACTTTGGAGACTGCTTCTTCTATCATATTCCCTGCTAAATCTTGAACTTCCAAGTTTATTTGGCGTTCGCCGTCTTCGCCTACGGCCAACCGCCAGGGCAACTTCGGAACGAACTTTTCTTCTGCCGCACTGGCAAAGTCAATTTGTACTCCTTTTAATTCGCTGCCCACTTCCTGAAGGACATTTTCCGTTATATTGGTCGGCAGATCAGAATCATAAAGTCGGATAAATTCAGTAGGACGTTTCGTTCCGTTCCATAGATAGATGGTTTTTACGCCCGACCTCACTGTCCCTAATTGATCGTGAAGACTTATGTTGCTTAAAATCACGTCTGGGTTGTTGGTGTATTCGTTAAGATCCACGCCTTCGACTGAGGTGACGCCAAAGGCGCCCTCCGGAGCGGTTTTGTCTATATTTAACCTGTATTTCTTGGTGGTCTGTTTTGATTCGCTGATGATTCCCACCCCGTCTTTAGATTCATAGACCTCCAACCACCATTCCCAGATTCCGTCTGTCGGTAACTCCAGGGTAACCCGTTCTTGCACCAAATCACTGTATAAATTGTCAGTATCCGCTCTTTTATAGCCCACCTTAAAGCAAAGAGCGTCCCCTTTGATCCCGTGAACTTTTTCCACACTAAAAGTATGGGTTAGAGTATTGCTATGGAAACCGTCCTCCGGTCCACTTACCCGGAAGGAGGGAAACGGTCCGTAGCTTGTCCAGTTTGCGCTCTTGTTATCCAGACGATCAACAGCCCGCACCCAGAAGTAATGGTCCCGGTCTGCAGATATTTCTCCAAATTTCACGCTTGTCCCGGTTGTGCTCTCCCAAGCTTCGGGAGAACCCGGTCCTTCGGTAACTGCGTATTCGTATTCTTTTATACCGCTCCCCTTCAGGCCATCGTTAACCGGCATCCAGGTGAAAACAGCCTCAGTTCCCTCGAGACTGACCGGATAATCCGGCAACCGCACTTCCGGCACGGAACAGTCAATAGTAATGGTTCCCCCTGTTCTGACTATACTTTCATTACCCGCATAGTCCACGGCTTTCACTTGACAAACATAAGTCTCGCCGTCTATCAGGTTGTCCCAAGTAAAGCTGGTTGTATCCGGAGCAACTGTTGTCCAGTCTTTCACTACTTCCCCGTCGGCGGTTTCAATCCGTACTCTGTACTCTTTTAATACACCGATCTCATCTATGGATTCACCCCAGAACCAGGTAACAGCGGTAGAATTAGAGAATCCGTCCTGGCAAGGAGTTGCTTCAATATATTCCGGCATAGCCGGAGGAGTCGCATCCATCATTACGGCTATGCTCTCCCCTACCGAACTCCATCCAGCGATATCAGTTGCTTTAATTCTAACCTGATACACTTCTTGCCTGGGAAGTGTGATACTTCCAGTAACAATGCCAGTAGTGGCGTTATTTTCTATCACCTTGATCCCATCTACTACACTCTCTGCATTGATTGCTTCTATAGAATATCCTTTTAAGCCGCTAGTTACAGTTCCCCCGGCATAAGTGGTACCAATATCTTTTACTGCATCCCATTTAAGCTCCAATTCATTATTGCCTGGGTTCATATAATAGACCCCATTATATTTACTGCCGATCCCTAAATTAGTAATTATAGGTAATCCGGGAGTTTCCGGCGGCGTCTCATCGAAAAAATAATCGATCCAAACTTCGCAACTCAACGGGTTTGTTTGCCAAACGATCATGTCATGTTTTGTTCGTCCGCTTGCAACCTTTACATAAAGATGCTGATCCTTAGGCAACCACCGATAATATGTTTTGTAAGCGTCGGCGCCAAATGACTCGTCAAATAATGAGCTTGTAGTCCCACTGCTGTTTACTGCATTTATTATTACATACGGATGATCTTCAACATACCAGTCAGAACTTTTTCTCCCTGTTGCTACTATAATCCTAATCAAAACTTCATAATCATATTTATCATATAACGTCTCTTCTGTTGTATTCTCTGTCCCAAAAACACCAATATAAACCGCCTCGACATTTGGGAGCCAACTTATTGCCAAGATGATGAATATAAATAATGAAAACATCCAGCGTTTCATCTTTCTCACAGGTCACCACTCACTTTCCCATGGAATATAAAGTAATTTAACAATTAATGTCACATAGTATATATTTTTGTCGAATCAATAAAAAATAAAACCCAACTGCCTGCTGCGACTGGGTTTCTTCCTAAAGCCTCGGCGAGCTCCTTAAATTGCCGGCTTTTATGTTTATGATATATTTTCTCCTTTCCTTTCGTAAAAAAGAGCATCTCCAATCTCCTTTGGAATTTATATTAATTATAGTAATATATTGGAATTAATGGTTAAAAATATATTCAACACTTTTCTCTATATTCCTCCCAATTTTTTGGATTTTTTTATGTAAAGTAAAATTTAAAGAACAAACCCTTCTTTACGGTAGTCGGAAACTATCAGGGACCGCGAAATCAGCACGGTTTTGGACACTCATTCTCTTGCCGCGCCGGAGATAAAGGAACGGGCAACCGTGAAGATTGATGGCTCTGTGAAAATAAAAAACCTTCCGGGATTCGGAAGGTTAATCTGAAGTAATTTTGCTCCCCTAGCATACGTTTAGCATATTCTTAGGTTATTTCCGGGAATCAAAACTACTTATTATCGATTTAACTGGCGCGCCTGAAGGGATTCGAACCCCTGGCCTACGGATTAGAAGTCCGTTGCTCTATCCAGCTGAGCTACAGGCGCACCTTAAAAGTGGTACTTAATTAGTATAGCATATTATATTGGAGGATGCAATTGTTTTTTGGTCATTGATCGTGTCAAGACACTGTAGATTTTTTGAACCTCACATAGAGAACATTCAGTTAGACAGCGTTTTGTTTATTTAAACCTTTCAAAGCCATTCTCGTTAGGTTACTACCGTTGCCGAAAAGTGGAATATTATTA
>DATCJV010000146.1:0-37507 GCA_036562625.1 Bacillota bacterium
AACGGAAGGGTGTTATAATGTACCTCTGTGCCCAGCCACTGGAAAAACTGAATAAACTCCCCCAATTGTTTTTCTCTTTTCCGCAAATTTAGTCCATAGATCCAACCAATCGCCGCCCCGGAAAAAAGGATAAGTAAGGCCCCGAAGACCTTCATACCGCTTTCACCTCCAGACGAAATGCCTCTGTACACAGGGGTTTTTTACTCTGGCCATCCCAGATCCCTTCTAAAGTGCCGGTACCCAGCCGTCTGCTTAAGATCACTACCCTCTCCACCAGGGCCTGTCGCCAAATCCGGCGCAATCCCGGCCGGACCGCCAAATCCTGTGTGCTCCAGGCATGAGCTGTTGAGATAAAACCCACCCCGGAATTGAGAATCTCTTCTACAAACTCTATATCCCCGGGCCGCCCGATCTCATCCATGGCAATAACTTGCGGACCCATGGAACGCAATAATAGAAAGACACCGTCTTTTTTAGGACATCCGCAAAGCAGATCCGTGCTGACTCCTATATCCAGTTGAGGTATTCCCTGGTATGCCCCGGAAATCTCGTTTCTCTCATCAACCACCCCCACTTTTATTGGGCGTCCGATCCCTTCGCCATTGCTCAGAGAGCGGATGATGTCCCGCAGCAAAGTAGTCTTCCCGGCCTGTGGTGGAGATAGAATCAGTGTCCGTAGGGGGCGGTCCTTTGTGTAAAGATAAGGCATGAGGGTACGGGCGATTCCAATCAACTCCTTAGCCAGCCTGATATTTAAAGAAGTAATCTTCCGCACCCTCAGCAAGCGACCATCCGCAGAGAGACACTCCCCGGATAATCCGATTCTATGCCCTCCGGGGATGGTGATGAAACCTTCCCTCAGTTCAGCTTCGAGTGTATAGAGGGAATTTCCACCCATCAATTGTATTGTACGGTATATATCATCTTCCGTCACTACGTAGCCGGCTTGAGGATCGGTGGATACTACCCCGTCGCTGGCGAGAAACGCAAGTCTGCTCCCGCTGATCTGTAACGGTTTTCCCGTTCGTAACCGAATTTCTTCTAAATTCGCCCACCAGTCTTCCGTTAACTTCTCAACTATTTTACGCAGGCGGGGAGCTAAAAAAGACAGGATCTCTCTTGGCCGTTCTCTATATCTCTCTTGGATCTCGTCTCCCTCCTCCAAACTGTCGGTCTGAGTCCGGAAAAAGAAGCCCGTCCCCACGGTAATAATACATATGGGGACGGGCTAAAAAATATGCTAAACCGATTATTGATCCGTTTTATGAATTTAGACCCGAATCTTCCTCTGCGCTCTCCGGATCTTCCTCCGCTTCCGCTGAACAATACTGTTCTTCCAAATAACCCAAGTCTTCATCTATAGCTGTCACATACTCTTCGAGATCATCGTCTTGATCCTTGAGCTTCTTGATCTCCGCACTAACCAAATCAAACAAATTTAACACTTGTTCCCAAAGGATTATATCCTTCTCCCCACCAAACTCTTGTCCCTCAATTAATCCGCGAAAATAGGCGACTTGTTCACTTAAGTCCATAGACTCACCTCCATCCCTTGCTGCCAATACTCACCCAGCACAGCGGGGGGATGACCGCCAATCAGTATCTTACCATGGTATTCAAATCTCCACCCGCTTCTGACTGGATAGGCTAGGTTGTTTTTAGTATTGGTTATCAGTCTGTTTTTATGACTCGTAAAAAAAACCGTCCCCTGCGGGGGACGGTTCGCTTTACTTACTGCTACTGCGTTTTAAATATTGACCGGTTCTGGTATCCACCTGTAGAATATCACCGACGTTAATAAAGAGCGGGACATTGACGACTACGCCGGTTTCCAGTTTTGCCGGTTTACTTCCACCCGTAGCCGTGTCGCCTTTAAACCCGGGCTCGGTCTCCACCACTTCCAATTCAACGGTATTGGGGAGGTTTACTCCCAGGGCCTCATTCCCATACATCTGAATCATCACTATCTCGTTTTCCTTAAGGTACTTCACAGCATCCCCCAGTTTTTCCTGGGGGAGAGTCAGCTGTTCATATGTTTGCATATCCATGAAGACATAATCCTGATCACTATTATATAAGTACTGCATCTCTCTGGTTTCAATCCGGGCCAGAGAAACCTTTTCCCCGGCATTAAACGTACGCTCAACTGTAAACCCGGTCCGGATATTCTTTAATTTGGAACGGACAAAGGCCGCGCCTTTTCCCGGCTTAACGTGCATAAATTCGACAACTGTAAAAAGTTCTCCATCTATCTCGATGGTCAGTCCGGTACGAAAATCATTTACAGATACCATAAAATATCCCCCTTACTCCACTTCACATTATGCTTTCTTATTTTATCATAAGCCTGTCTGCGCTGTCGAGCTTTAATTACCGCCACTCAGGTTAACCGCTTCTCACTTCCGGTCAAATCTTCACAACCGGACTCCGTGATCACCACCACATCTTCAATTCTGATCCCGCCCCAGCCGGGAAGATAGATCCCTGGTTCCACCGTAAACACCATTCCCGGAGTAAGTACAGTCTCGGCTCTGGGAGCAAGTCGGGGCTCCTCGTGAATGGCCAATCCCAGACTATGTCCCAACCCGTGCCCGAAATAACGGCCAAAACCGGCTTCCTCAATAACCCTTCTGCCCAGGGCGTCTCCTTCTCTTCCGGTGATCCCCGGTCTGAGACCGCTAAGGGCAGCTTCTTGCGCGGCCAAAACCAGATCGTAAAGCTCCTGCTGTTTCTGTTCGCGTAATTCTCCCCCTACCACAATGGTGCGGGTAAAGTCACTACAGTATCCATCTACTACAGCGCCGCCGTCCAAAACCAGTAAATCTCCTGCTTGAAGCAGACGTTGACCGGCAATCCCATGGGGTAAGGCGCTACGCGGACCCGAGGCTACTATAGTCTGGAAGGAAACCCCGGAAGCCCCCAACCGCCTCTGTTCATACTCAAATAAAGCCGCCACCTCTGTCTCGGTAAGGCCGGGTTTAATCTGCGGCCACACCCTGGCCCAGGCCTGATCCGTCACAGAGACTGCTTTCTTAATAAGCATCAATTCTTCAGGCGACTTTACACTCCGTAGCTCAGCCAGCAAGCCTTCCCTGGGTATTAATTGAATACCCCCGGCTTTTTCCGACAGAAACCGATAATGCTTTTCAACAAGATGATCTCCTTCAAATCCCCATCGCAGCTTTTGTTTATACTGCCGGTGCGGAAGAAAGCCGCTCCCTGCTTCAAGCAAGGCGCTAACAGTCTTCCACATCTCCGGTTCATGTTCTTTTAGCGCAAAGCCAGAACCTACCAATTCTTGCTCTGCTTGTTCCAAATACCGAAAATCCGTTAACAAGAGGGCATCCTCTAAACTGACTAATAAAACTCCGGACGACCCGGTGAACCCACTTAAGTATCTTCGATTCTCCCCGGAGGTTACTAGAAAACCATCCAGCCCTTCCCGAACCAGAAGTTCTCTAAAACGCTTTAATCGTTCCAGCCAAAACTCCTCCTCTACCCGCCCAAGCGGAGCTGTGTTCTTCCTATTGATCCGTTGTCCTCTTCCTTGCCGTGCTCCTTTTGGTTGTCGTCTTTTCCGTCGCAGCCTTTTTTGTGGTCGTCTTCTTCCGGGCCGAAGACGTTTTACTGGATTTTTCAGTCTTAGCGCTTGCAGTGGTTTTCTCCTTCCCTGCACTCTTGGTTTTGCCCGCATCTGGCACCGGTTCTTCCTCTACTGCTACGCCAGAAACGGATGGGTCAACCACCGGTTCCTCTTTCTTTTTCAGACTTTTGCTCTTTTGGTTCTTTTTATCCGGATTCTCCCCACCCTCAACAGCGGCGCCTTCCGCTTTCGCTTCCGAGGTCAAAGAAGCTGCCGTATCTTCACCGGCTGCAGTTTCTTCCACTCCCGACTGCTCATCGGAGAGCCGAGTTTCCTCATTTACCTGATCCTCATCCTCTTCATGATCAAGATTATCCTCAGATACTCTCTCCCTCACTTGCCGTTCCAACTCGCGTAAATACTCTTCCTCTATTCCCATGTCACACCCTTGGGCAATATACTTCAGGAATGAGGTACAGATCCCAAAGAGTTGATCCGTGTCAGCCAAATCTTCCACCGTAGTATCTTTATATACCAAGACCCGGTCTTTGAGGAATTTTTGGAAATAACCGAACTTTAAAGCAATCTTAATCTTTTGGTGGTTAAGGTTTTTAGTCTCCAGAAAGATACGCAGGGGGCCATAATAGCCTAGATAAGCATAGAGACGACCAAAATATTTCAGAGCATGATGCCATAATACATACAGCCTGGGCATAGGCACATAGTCGATTCTTTCCAGAAAATCATAGCCCATACTAAATAAGAATTCTCCGTTCTTCAATAACTTTATAATGAAGACAATATTATGATTCTTAAAGATCGCCTCAAAATGATCGATCTTCGGCTGCAGCACACTGGAGATTCCCGACAGTTGGGAGAAGAGTTTTGAACCTAGCATTAATTCTTCCCCGGTCATAAACAAGGTATTAATCAATTCCAAGTCCCCGGCCACCGGCATGGCCACTATCTTCACTTCCGCCTCCACATTATTGCGCAGATAGAGACTGTTGTATCTCTCAATCAGCGCACTTCGGGGAGCGGCTGCTTTAAAATATAAATCTCTCACTTCCTCTTCAGTTAATAGCCTGTTTTCTTGTTCCTTCCTTATGTACCAGCACAAATGCTTTTCCCAAGTAAAAGCATGTGGTCGCTCCAAGCTTTGAGGAATGTGCATTACCAAATAAAAACCGCCCTTGGCCGCTTTGATCTGGTGAAAATAGCAAAGAAGTTTCGGCGAAATCTGAGATTCAATGATCCTCACGATCTCCTCTTCTCCGGTAGCGGTTTTTAAAGGCGTCAGTTTCCCCGCGCATCTGCCCAGCAAGTCATCCCAGAATCCCTCAATCCCAAAGATGATGACTCCTCCCAAGGAATTGGCAATCGCAGTAATATTTGTTAATAATTCATATCTCCCGCCCAACGGATCAGGATCAATCTCTTTTATATATTTCAGCCTGGTGGTTTCCTGTTGCTTTTCAGCGCATAACATCTGAAGGTCCTCTTCTGTCCAGGTTTTCAATGGTCGATTAATCGGAAACAATTAAAACTCCTCCTTTGAGTACCCAGTGAAGCCTGATGGCTTCAGTAAAGACTTCACCGCATCAGAACTGTGACGAAGTCTGCAATTACTTTTGCGCTAAAAAGAAACCGCAAAATTGGGGCAAAAAATTTGACTGAATATTAAAGTAAATATTTCGCGTTCTCCACCAATTTATCCTGCTATTTCCAACTTCTTTTCCCCCGACAGATTATTTTTGGCCGGTCAGAGAAGGGGTGGCGGCATGACCTGTAAAAAATTGAAATATCGCATATATCCAAGAAAAGAAGAGATGTTACTCAACCAAACAAGCAGCCTCTATAAAGCTATGAAATACCAGAAAAAAGGAGAGTTGCTTTTCACTCTACCCAGGCTTATTCTGGTGCTGAAAGATCCTAATCAATCTTGAGTAAAAAGTCGTAATAAAGGAGGGACTT
Source organism: Bacillota bacterium (assembly GCA_036562625.1). Classification (GTDB taxonomy): domain Bacteria; phylum Bacillota; class UBA4882; order UBA10575; family UBA10575; genus DUOH01. The sequence goes on from DATCJV010000146.1 coordinate 5,558, forward strand.
TTCATTTTAGTACGCAGCTTAATCTAACTTAAGTAGCCTCTTTCACTTGGTACGGATGTTGGGAAAAAAATCAAGGAGATGACATTATGAGGAGGCTACCTCCTAGCAGGGTCAGGGAGATCCTGCCCGACCTCCCGGAGAACTGTTCTGCTTTATTCCTCTCTACTTTGGAGACAGGCACTGTCTTAACGGACAATATTAATACCCCTAAACTGCTGGCCATCACTTGCCGGACAGCGCCCCCGCCCATGTACTTTCTCTACGGTGAACCTGACCAATACATTATCATCAAAAGATTCTTAAAGAGATTACACACTAATACGGATCTGGTTGTTCCTAACGACATGCAAAGCAGGATTGGTAAATTTTGGCCAATTCGTTTCTCTGTACCTATTGTCTTCTTTGCCGCCCAGGAAGGCTGGCGGCCTGCGCCGATCCAAGACAGGAATCCCAACGGTGATGCAGAAAACACCCCGGAGCCACACTTTAGAATGCTTACTCTAAAGGATGCTCCGCTGCTCTCTAAATACTTTGCTCACGACAGTTGGTTATGGGAATTTATGCTGACCCCGGAACATCTGCTGGAAAAGGGACAGGTTGCTGCGGCTTTTATTGGTCAGGAGCCGGTCAGTGTGGCAGTGACCCTGGCCTATTCAAAACGTTACATGGAGATGGGTGTGGTAACTCGGCCGGAATACCGAGGGCACGGTTTAGCCTTAGACTGTTGCCGTCTTCTGGGTAAGGAGCAATATGAACTGAGCGGACGTCTGCCTTGTTGGCGAACGCAAGCGAAAAACATCGGCTCCATAAAGGTGGCCAAGGGTTTGGGACTGCAAGAAACCCCGTCCAGTGGGGAATATACCTTCCTTTCTAACTACAGTCATGTGGGAGCCTATGCGACCGTGGCTCCGTAGGGGTATTTTATTCGAGAAGGTTTAAATGTAAAGCCCCCCGAGACAAGGGGGGTTAAAAAATATGCTTAGCGGCGACCGGCATCCTTCGCCCCATCCCAAAGGCTTTAGGAGTGATCCTTAGAATCGGCGCGGCTTGCCTTCGTTTATATTCACTACGCCCCACCGTACCGATCACCCAACGGACAATCTCCGGAGCAAAGCCTTGCGCAATAAGGTCTTTCTCAGATAAATTCTCTTCAATATAGCCCTGGAGGATCCGGTCCAGGACCGGGTAGGGCGGAAGTGTGTCCTCGTCCCGCTGGTTCGGACGAAGTTCGGCGGAGGGCGCCTTCTCAATAATCGCTGTTGGAATAATCTGTTTCTCTCTGTTAATATAATGAGCCAATTCATAAACCAGAGTCTTAGGCACATCAGCCAATACACTCAAGCCCCCGCACATATCTCCGTATAACGTACAATACCCTACCGCCAGCTCGCTCTTATTTCCTGTAGAAAGCAAAAGACCGCCAAATTTATTGGAAAAGGCCATTAAAATGTCTCCTCTGATCCGCGCCTGTAGATTCTCTTCTGTCAAGTCTTTCTCCCCGCACGTGGGTCCCATCCGCGCAAACTCCTTCCCTAGAATACTAAGATATGTATGGAAGATCTCCGTGATGGGAAGCACCAGAAAATTCATGCCGAGATTTTCCGCGAGAATCTTTGAATCCTCTACACTGCCTTTTGAAGAATAGGGGGAAGGCAGCGAGATACCGAGCACGTGCTCTTTACCGACCGCCTCTACAGCCAGGCAAGCCACTAAAGCCGAATCAATTCCACCCGAGAGCCCGAGTAGGGCACGGGAAAAACCGGTTTTACGCATGTAATCTCTAATTCCCAAGGCCAAGGCTTGATAGACGGATTCCACTTTAGCCAATGGACTATATGGGACCTCTGGATTAGCAACAAACGGATCAATGGTCCCAATATATTCCTGAAAAGCCGGCGCGATCAGGATCGGCTTGCCCTGCCGGTCAAAGACCATGCTCCGGCCATCAAAGATCAATTCATCATTAGCACCGACCTGATTTAGGTAGACAAAAGGAATCCCGTACTTCTCCGCCCTTTCCTTTGTATACCGGTACCGGACGCTCTCTTTTCCCACGTGATAAGGTGAAGCGGAAATGATAATACAAACCGTCGCTCCCTGGGCAGCCAAAGCCGCGATGGGATCAGAATCCGGGTCGCTTGGCGTCATCGCCCACGAAGTACACCAGGTCTCATCATAAAAGGCTATTCCAATCTTCTCTCCTTTAAAATCCGCCACTTGCACCTGAGAGCCAGGCTCGAAGTACCTGGCTTCATCAAAAACATCACCTGTGGCCAGTATGAATTTGTCCTGCTGAAGCAGGACCTTTCCCCCGTAAAAAAAGAGCGCCGAATTATGTCTGGTACTCCCCTGCTCTGCTCCGGAGACAGTCGGCAAACCGCAAATGATTCCTACCTCCGGAGTTTCGGCAGATAACTCGCATAAGGCCTGAACGGCCTGGTTGATCTCCTCCTGAAAAGCTCGCCTCTCCAGGAGGTCCAGAGGCGGATAACCTGCCAAATATAATTCGGAGAAGACCAGCAGATCTGTATGGATAGTGGAAAGAACCTCCCTGATCCGCCTAAGGTTCCCGTTAATATCACCAACCACCGGATTCAATTGAGCGATGGTAATCTTCATGATGATTCACCACACTACTTTGGTTTTACCCCATGCTTTGAAAATTACTTCGCTGATCACCGGTTCACATTAGATCATGCTTCTTCTTACTCAGACGGAGAACGCGTCCTCAGCCAGTCTGTCATGCCGAACCAAGGGTACGCCATAACTTTGATTAACCGGTGGTCAGCTTCTTTACTAAAGCCCGCAAGGCCCAGAGATAGCCATCAGCGCCCAACCCAGAGATCTGCCCCATCAGCACCGGGGCAGTCAGCGAGCGCTGACGGAAGTCTTCCCGGGCATGGATATTGCTGAGATGTACTTCAATCCCAGGAATCCCCGCGGCCGCCAAAGCATCACGTAAGGCAACACTGGTATGGGTATAGGCCGCCGGGTTCAACACAATTCCCGCACATTCCTCAGCTGCCCGCTGGACCTCCTCCACCAACACGCCTTCATGATTGGACTGAACGATCTTTAATTCTACCCCCAGTTCAGCAGCGGTCTCCTCCAGTCTGCGATTAATCTCCGCCAAAGTCACCCGGCCATAGATCTCCGGTTCCCTTATTCCCAACAAGTTCAAGTTGGGCCCATGTAAAATCAGGATCTTCATTTTTTTACGCGTATTACGCTTCACCTCCGTTTGCCCCAAGCAAAACCAGAGCCCTCTTCAGCAACTCAAGGGGGGGAGCAACTACCGTCTCCACTCGTCCGGGAGCTACAGGTAAAACCAGCCGAAGTTCCCCCCCGCTTATTTTCTTGTCCCAAAACATCCTCTCAATCAACCTTTCCTTGGATAGCCCGGAAATCCTCGTTGGTAGCCGGTATTTTTCCAATAAATCCAGAGTAAACTCCAAGAGCTCCGGCCGACAGATCCCCATCAGTACAGCCAGACGGGCCGCCCCATGCATCCCAATGGCGACCGCCTCTCCATGCCGGTATACTTGATATCCGGTCTCGGCCTCCAAGGCATGACCGATCGTGTGTCCGTAATTCAGGATTTCCCGGATTCCTCCTTCCAACTCATCGGCTTCCACCACCTCCGCTTTAATGGAACAAGCGGCGGCAATTACCTGGCCCAAGGTGGCCTGGTCCTGAGCTTTGATGGCCCCGTCTTTCTCAGCCAATACTCTACAGAGGTGGGGATCTTTGATTAAACCCGCCTTGATGATCTCGGCCATCCCCGAGATAAAATCACGTTCCTCCAAAGTATGCAAAGTCTCCAAATCCGCAATAACTACCCGTGGTTGGTAAAAAGCGCCAATCAAATTCTTCCCGTCGCGATGATTAACAGCGACCTTCCCCCCGACTGAACTGTCAACTTGAGCCAGGAGGGTGGTGGGCGCCTGTACGAAATTGATCCCCCGGAGATAAGTGGCTGCGGCAAACCCGGCCAAGTCCCCGATTACTCCCCCGCCCAGCGCCAGAATAGTCGACGAACGCTCCAAGCGCATTCGCACTGCGGCCTCATACACCCTTTCCATCTGGGGTAAGCTTTTATATTCCTCCCCGTCGGGGATAGTAACGGACTCCACCTCAAACCCGGCTGCCACTAAGGACTCCCATAGAGAGGAAAGGTATAATCCTCCTACTTTAGGATTGGTAACCACCAATATTTTACCTTTTAATCCGAGCCCGCGCAGGATCTCTCCACTGTCGGCCAATAAGCCGGGACCAATCAAGATCTCGTAACTTCTCCGTCCGAGATCCACCTTTATTCTTTTTACGCAATTCACTCCGCTACCGCCTTCCTTCCGTCCTACTTTCCAAACTTTTCAAGGCTCAGCTATTCCCTGCACAAATTCTGACACCCGGCAAGAATTCTCTGCACTACCTCTTCGGGTTTCAATCCATCAGTGCAGATCACTAAATCGGCCTGGGCGTATTGGCTCTCTCTTTCTTCCAGTAAAGCACGTAAAGCTTGGAGCGGGTCCCGTCCCGCGAGAAGAGGCCGTCCTTCTCCCCTTCCCACTCTCTTCGCTAATTCATGAAGACTTGTTTTTAAATAAATGACCACCCCGTGATCTTTCATACACTGTAGATTGGCCGGGACGGTGACCGCGCCTCCTCCGGTGGCGATTACCGCTTTCTTCCGGCTAACCGTTTTGGCGATCACCGCTGTTTCCAGACGGCGAAAATACTCTTCCCCGTATCTGGTAAAGATCTCCGGGATTAGCATCCCGCTTTCCTCCACAATTAACCGGTCCGTATCAAGAAAGACCCAGCCCAGCTCTTTAGCTAGCAACGAACCCACCGTTGTTTTTCCCGATCCCATTGGACCGACCAAAATCACACATTTTCCGGACGCCATTTAATCATCTCCGTATACCTTTGCCAAGCCGCATGGATCTCCGGAAGCGAATCACCGCCGAACTTTTGCAGGTAAGCGTCAGCCAAAACCCAGGCCACCATGGCCTCGGCCACCACACCCGCAGCCGGCACCGCTGTCAGGTCCGACCGCTCTACCGCCGCCTTCACTTGCTGTCCAGTACGAAGATCCACAGTTGGTAGGCCGTTGTAGAGGGTGGGTATGGGCTTCATCGCTACCCTGATCAGCAGCGGCTCCCCGTTGGTCATTCCGCCTTCAAGCCCACCGGCGTGATTCGTCTTTCTGTAGTAACCCCGTTCCGGCGTGTAGTAGATCGGGTCATGGGCCACTGATCCCGGCATCCCGGCGCCGGCAAAGCCCAAACCAAATTCCAACCCTTTAATCCCGGGAATACTCATGATCCCTTGTGCCAGCAAACCATCCAAGCGCCGGTCCCAATGAACATGAGAACCTAAGCCCGGCACTACCCCGGTGGCATAGACGACAAAGATCCCGCCCAAACTTTCGCCTTGCTTCGCAGCAAGATCAACCTCTTTCTTCATCTCCTGATCCGCTGCTGGATCACTGCAGCGAAAAAGTGTTTCATCTACTGCTCGCTGTTCCCGGGCAGTGAGGACTCTAGGTTCTCCCCCGCGTACCTTCCCAATTTGGAGAACATGGCTGCCGATAAATACACCGAACCTGGCCAAGAGGATCTTGGCAAAAGCCCCCACCCCTACTCTGACCGCGGTCTCACGGGCACTGGCTCTCTCTAAAACATTACGCAGATCGGAGAAACCATATTTCAAAGCACCGGACAGATCGGCATGTCCGGGCCGGGGCGCAGTTACTTCCGATTGCACAGTAGCCAATCTCTGATCAGCCTCAATCCTGACCCGCGTCTCCCCACCCATCTCGCCTGTTCCGTTAGCATCCGCCACGGGAGACATCACAGCCGCCCAGTTCGCCCAGTCACGATTCTTGATTTGGATCGTAATAGGTGAACCCAGAGTCCGCCCTTTCCGAACCCCCGAAACAATAATGACTTCGTCTTTTTCCACCTTCATCCGTCCGCCCCGGCCGTACCCCTTTTGCCTGCGTTGAAGTTCTCTATTAATCTGCTCTGGTTCAACTTCTACCAGAGCCGGATAACCTTCGATCACTGCAGTCAATCCCGGCCCATGTGACTCCCCGGCTGTTATAAACCGCACTCACCTACCTCCTTCCCTATCATCCCGATCAACCTGGTAACTTAGAAAATAGATGTTACTTCGCAGCATACTATGGACAGCAGAATAAGATAATCAACAGGATTTTCCGTTGTATTCTTCTCTTCCCTCATATTTCCTTGTAAAAATTGCATTAATAAACAGGCCAGACTGCCAGTAACTCATCGGGATCGACCACGAAAGAGGCCCGACTTACAAAAAAAGGCCGTTTCCGGCCTTAATCCAGCTTTATTTTATCTGGATCATGTTTCGGTCTTTTTGAAACCTTGTCAATCCCCTCCATCACCGCCAGCAAAGCATCGGCCCGTACCTGACGATCCGACTGCTCCACCCGGGCGAAGATCTCCCCTTCGCGGGTAACTGCGTATTTACCCTTCAAGCGGGTGAGGGCAATAGCAATAATATCCTGTGTACACTTTTCACAGAAACAACAGTTTGGATGCATCCCCTTTATCTCATTTAAAACTTCCACGGCGACTTCTTCAGTATAATTCTTCAATCCCACAGCTCACACCCCCCTATATCCTTCCACACAAACTCTAATATTCAGGATTAGAAACCCGGTCGACCGGTACGGGTAGAATCAACACTTGGCCGGTTTTTATGGCTGTAACATCCGATAGACTGTTAATCTCCATCAGTAATTCCGGATCCAAACCATATCTTTTCGCTATACGCCAAACTGTTTCTCCTGGTTTTACTTGATAAAGATGATCCTCAGGAACCGGTAGAATCAATACGTCCTCCACAGAAAGCATGGATGATGAGGTTAAATTATTAACCTGCAAAATCCTGTTTGGATCCAACCCAAATTTCCGGGCTATACCATAAACCGTATCCCCTTTCTGTACAGAGTATGATATACGTAGACCGACTCCTCCCTCCACCGGACTGGCCTTTTTTTCATCGGGAGTATCAGTTTTCTCTGTCACCACCACCTCTATAGCGGGGATTGCCTCCTTTTTGCCGGTTGGATGTTCTTCCTCCCCGACCAACTCCACTTGGGTCACAATTTGCGGAACACTTTCTCCTGTTCCTGCTTTTTCACTGGTTATATTATAAACCTCCGTAGTGACCACGGCCGGAGAATTCCCAGGCGAGTCTGCCGGCCGTTCTTTGCTTCCAGGGGAATCAATCTGCGCTCTCTTCGGTGTTATAATCAGGCAGGGTAATCTTTCTTCACCAAAGTTATTTTTTACTGTGACCAAATCCCGGGCACGAATAATCCCCCCAATGACCGGGAGTTCCGAAAGAGCCGGCGGAATCCGCTTTTCGTCCCCTCTCTGGATCAAATCAAAACCAGTTAAGACAAAGGCCTCACCCGCTTGTAGCTTCCTGGTCGCGCTGGCCTTTGTCTGAGTGATTACTGGGATGTCTCCGCCCCTCACCGTTTTTTGCCAATCAGAGATGCTGTTGACCTCAACCGCCAAATCCACAATGATCGTCTCTTTCTCTTCCCTGGGGAGCAAAGTCAGGTTGATCCCGACTTCTTTATAATCAATCACTTCTTCCACACCTTTTTCCGTGATTCTGGTAAAGATCACCGGATACCGGTCCCCGACAAAGGTGTGGGCTTTCTCTCCCTCGGTGGCAGTCAGTCTGGATTCCACAATCAGGCTGGCCCGGTTTTGCGCCTCCAGATCATCAACCCTCTGCCTTTCCACGATGTTGAATTTTAAAGGAGAGCCGGGAACCAGCCTGTCATAATCAAACCACCCCAGTTTTTTCAGAACTTCCGTGCTGATCTCTTCCAACCGGATTTCCACCAATAAAACATTTTTGTCCCGGTCATAACGGTTGATTAACCCAAGGGCATTAGCTTGTTCAAGAGGGTTGCCGGTAATCACCAACTTTTTTGTGTCTTGCTCCATACGGATTTTTTCCGGTGGAAGAATTGTTCTGAGTTCGGATATAAGCTCACCGGGGTTGATATGATATAATTGGTACTCAACGGTCTCCTCTGCTCCTGGGTTGAGCAAATTCTCGGCTTGGCCAATCATCATGGTTTTTCCATCCGTGCTCCATTGACAAGAGTAACCGTAAGTATCGGCCAGCAACCCTACAACTACCCGAGCGGGGAGATCCTCCCGGAACTCTGTGGAGACCGGGCCTTGCACTGTAGAATCCATCAACAACCTGATTCCGCTGCGTTCTGCCAAGTTACGCAGGGTCGAACGTAGATCGGAACCGTAAACCCAAGATCCGTCTTCCCCTCGTACCGGAAGAGAGGCAAGCAGGAAAAAAAGGCATAAGAAAATTAATATCCTAAATAGACAGGTCATCGGTCTAACCCGTCCCCTGCGCATCAACGGCCCCCCTTTCCGATTCTGGAAAGACATACTACTCCACCTCTTAAAATATAAGTATTTCGCTGTGGCCAACCTTTTTCCTGCCAACCGGAGGAAGATGATAGATTAGTATTTTAATTCCGTTTCTAAAAACTTTTCCACCACCATCCGCATGGGTTTCTCCGGAGGCTCAACCCCCGTCCAATGCTGAAAAGCCAAGATCCCCTGGTAAAGAAGCATGCCTAAACCGTTTAAAGTTTTCAATCCGTGTTTTTTGGCTTTTTTAAGCAATTCCGTCTCCGGCGGGCGGTAGACTAGATCATAAACCAAGCAAGCAGGATTAACCTTGTCCAGGGGTAAAGGCGGCGCAGTCCCGCTCTGTGGATACATCCCAACTGAAGTTGCGTTGATCACCAAATCCGTCTCGCCTAAATAGCCGGCTAAAGCCGAGTCCTCATATGAAAGGCTCTGCACGGCGAATCCGGTTTTCTCCTTGATCAGTTCCGCCAGGGCTTCGGCTCGCTGTAAAGTTCTATTGACCAAGCACAGCTCTGCTGCTTCTGCCCGAACCAGGGCAAAAGCCACCGCTCTGGCCGCTCCTCCGGCTCCCAGCAGTAAAACTTTTTTTCCTTGCGGTGAAAACCCCGCCTCTCTCTCCAGAGCAAGCAGTAGTCCGTCTCCGTCTGTACTATATCCGTATAAAACACCATCTTTATTGACGATGGTATTCACCGACCCCGTCAGGAGAGCATCTCCTTGGAGATGATCTAGATATGCTGTTACCTTCTGCTTATGCGGGATTGTTATATTCACGCCTCCCAATCCCAAACTGCGAATGGCCTGCACCGCTCCAGAAAGGTTCTCGGCTGTCACCCGAAACGGCAGATAAACAGCGTTCATCTCCAAAACCTTAAAAGCTACGTTATGTAGTAAAGGAGATAAAGAATGTTCGATGGGGTCTCCGAAGATCCCATAAACACGCACCAAAACCCTCACTCCCTTTCCATAAGGAGTTATTTCGAGGCCCACAGAAAAAAACCTCCCTTCTTTGATCCGCACCCCACATGTTAGACGCAAAACCTAACATTTGGAGGTACAGATCTCTTCCGGGAGGTTTTTCTACTTCTCCTTAGTTCAAGCTTCCATAATAATAGGGAGGATCATAGGCCGCCGTTTAGTCCGCTCGTAAAGGTACTTACTTAGCACTTCCCGCAGTTGCCCCTTGATAAACCCCCAGTCGGAGCTCTTTTCTTGCAAACACTTGTCCAGAGTCTCCTTAACCCGCTGTCTGGCCACATCGAGCAAGGCCTCGGCCTCCCGCACATAAACAAAACCTCGGGAGACGATATCCGGTCCTGATAAAACCTGTCCATTGGTTTTGTCGATCGTGACTACCACAATTAAGATTCCATCTTGAGAGAGTTGCTTGCGATCGCGCAATACGATATTGCCGACATCCCCAACACCCAGGCCATCCACAAAAACCCGGCCGGACTGAACCTTACCTGCCACCCTTCCGGTTTTTTTCGTGAATTCCAACACATCACCGATTTCGGCAATAAACACATTCTGGCTTGGTACTCCCAATTCCTGAGCCAGACGGGCATGCTGTACAAGATGTCTGTATTCCCCGTGTACAGGCACGAAGAACCGTGGACGCACTAAGCTCAGCATGAGTTTGAGTTCCTCTTGGCGGGCGTGGCCGGAAACATGAACTCCGGTGATGGCATCATAAATCACATTAGCGCCTTGTTTAAATAGATGATTAATCGTATTGGCCACCAGTTTTTCGTTGCCGGGGATGGCCGAGGCAGAAATGATGACGGTATCTCCGGGCATGATATTGATCTTACGGTGTTCAGCCATGGCCATCCGGGCTAAAGCCGATAAGGGCTCGCCCTGACTACCGGTGGTGATCACCGCCACCCGGTTAGCAGGAAGTTTGTCAATGTCATCCAGATCAATCAAGATTTCCTCCGGAATCTGCAGGTACCCCAGATCCCTGGCGATCGAGACGACATTAACCATGCTTCTGCCGGCCAAAGCAACCTTCCGGTTGTGCAGCATCGCCGCATTGACCACTTGTTGCACCCGGTGGATGTTAGAGGAGAAGGTAGCGATAATAATCCGTCCCTCCGCTTTATGAAAAAGCTCCTCAAACCTCTCCGCCAGTTCTCTCTCTGAAGGGGTATATCCTTCTCTCTCCACGTTCGTGCTGTCAGAAAGGAGAACCAGCACTCCTTTGGCTCCCAGTTCAGCAAATTTGCGGAAATCCAACGGTTCACCGTCCACCGGCGTATAATCAATCTTAAAGTCCCCGGTATGTACGATAATCCCTACCGGGGTATGAATGGCTAAGGCTACCACTCCGGCGATACTGTGGTTGACATTGATAAAATCCACAAGGAAAGAACCGATCTTGCGTGACTCTCCCGGGTGCACCGGAATCAACTGCGCCTTCTTCTCCAGACCGTGCTCTTTCAATTTTCCTTCCGCCAAACCGAGGGTCAGCCGGGTTCCGAAAATCGGCATATTTAGTTGACGCAAGACATAAGGCAAAGCTCCAATATGGTCCTCGTGTCCGTGGGTGAGAACCAGCCCCTTCACCTTTTCTTTATTCTCAACCAAATAAGTAATATCCGGAATTACCATATCAATCCCGAGCATCTCGTCTTCGGGAAACATCAGTCCGGCGTCGATCAGCAAGATTTCATCTTTGTATTCTACGACCGTCATGTTCTTACCGATCTCACCCAGTCCCCCTAAAGGTATTAGGGAAACCTTATCCTTTTTAAGCAATAAAAAAAACACCTCCAATATATAACGCACGATAGCACGTTTTTTATCTATCCAAAAAACCGTCCACGCCCGACGGTTTTGTGAAACAACAAAGCACTGTATTAGGCTAAGCCTACTTCAACAATATATTATAGCAAATCCGCTCGCCATGAACAAGAGCCTCACAATCCTGCTTCCGCCATGGTCACCCCGCTATTTTTCACGGCTGGATCCTCTAAGGACCGTATGCCTTCTCCTGATACCACGCGGTCTTAATGAACAGCCCATCTTTACCTGCCTATTATCTTTTCCAATTGGAAGGCAATTATCAAAAGATGGTTGGCTAATCTGACTCTTTCATCATTTCTCGAATAACAACCGTTGCCGCTTCAGGTCTGCCCAACTTTAAAGCATTCTTCTTCAGTTCCTGCAGTCTGACACGGTTCGCCAGCAATTCCACTAAGACGGAGCCTAATTCTTCAGAGTTTTTCACATAAATACCGGCTTGATGTTCCACTAAATAACGGGCGTTGGCTTCTTCTTGCCCCGGGGTTGGCTTTACCACCAACAAGGGCAACCCCACTGCTAAAACTTCGGAAACCGTCAACCCCCCGGCCTTTGAGATTAATAAATCGGAGAGGCGCATCCATTTATACATATCATCTACATAACCTAAGATTTTCAGGGGGAACCGGAATTGGTCTTTTCTCTCCTCCAGTTCCCGGCGGACCTTTTCATTCTTTCCGGTAATCACTATGGTATAAAACTCCCCGGTGATCTGGTTCAGCAGAGTTAAAACCTCATCCAGAGGCCCGATCGCGTTTCCGCCGCTCATCACGAGTAGAACCGGTACCCCCTCAGGCACGCCCTTCTCTACTCTGAGTTCCTGAGATGCAAAATCTTGGCTGAACTCAGGCCGAATGGGAATCCCGCTGACTCGAACCTTCCCGGCCGGTACTCCCAGATGGACAAGTTCATCCACCATCCCGGGATGAGCCACAAAAAAACGGTGGACATTAGGGTAAACCCACATGGGATGAGCCTCGTAATCCGTTAAGATCACTCCGTTCTTCACCGGATACTTAGGGTAATAATGGGAAACTACAGAGGCTGGGAAAAAATGAGTGCTTAAGATCAAATCAGGACGGTATTCATGGATAAAATCCCTATATTTCCGCAAGGCCAAGAGGATCTGATTCCGTTTGGCCATGGCTTCCGGCTTATCAGCAAGCTCATAGAGGAGCCGATAGATACCGGCCATATATTTTGTAATAAAATAATAAGACTCCTCAATCAACCGGCTAAACCTCGGCCCGCAATACTTTAGAAAATCCAGATGCACGGCATTCCCATTAGGCACCAGTTCTTCAAAAGTTTGACACAAAGCTTCGGCCGCTTTCAGGTGTCCGGCGCCGATCGCCGCAGAAAGTACCAGTAATTTTGGTGACAACTGTCTTCATCTCCCACCAAGCAACAGAAGTCCTGCCGCTGAAGGTAATATCGCCGCTCTAACACAGCCTGTGGTACGGAAATAAACTTCATAGGCGAAGTATGCGCCAGGAAGTTCATCCTTACTGTCATTTCCAGCATAAGAATTAATCCGGACAGACGGCGTTTTCACTACACCGCCTTAAAGCATGGCTGAGACATCCTACCGGGGCACGGCTGTACTGAGTCCGGCAAACTCCCCAACCAGCCGGTCGAAAGCACGCATCGCCTCTTTTATAGGCTGAGCTGTTGTCAGATCAACCCCCGCCTGCTGCAAGAGGGTTAAGGGGTAGTCCGAACCGCCGTTTTGTAAAAACCGGATATAGCGCTGAAGCGCAGTCTTTCCTTCCTCCCGGAAACTCTGGACAAAAGCCACAGCAGCACAGAACCCGGTGGCATACTTATAAACATAAAAATTATAGTAAAAATGAGGCACCCGGGACCACTCAGCGGCGATCTCCTCATCCACTACCACATTTGGCCCGTGATAAGCACGGACCAATTTCACATACTCCTCTTCCAACCAGTCGGCAGTTAAGGCCTCACCCTTCTCCACCTGCTCATGGAGGAGCCTCTCAAATTCCGCAAACATGGTTTGGCGGAAGACTGTTACCCGGAAATGCTCTAAAAAATAGTTGAAGTAATAGAGTTTACTCCGTGCATCCGCAGCAGTCTCCATCATATAATAAGCCATCAAGACCTCATTGACGGTAGAGGCGATCTCCGCCAAGAAGATGGGATATTGAGCATAAACATAAGGCTGCGCTTGATTGGAATAAGCACTGTGCATGGCATGGCCCAGCTCGTGCGCTAATGTAAATAAGTCATTGACTGTATCTTGGTAGTTCAGCAGCAGATAAGGATGACCGTCGTACGCCCCCCAAGAATAGGCTCCACTGGTTTTGGCTTGACTTTCGTATACATCAATCCACCCTTCGGTAAAAGCCTGTTCTAAAAGTTTTTGGTAGTCCGCTCCCAAGGGCGCCAGCCCCTTCATGATCAAAGACTTGGCTTCCTCAAATCCGATCTTCACCTCGTAATCACAGAGCACCGGAGTATAAAGATCATACAAGTGCAACTCAGCCAAATCTAAAAGACGCCTCTTGATCTCCAAGTACCGGTAGAGAATAGGCAGACTTTCCCGGACCGTGGTAAGTAAACTATCATACACAGCCACAGGGATGTTCTCCCCGTCCAGCGCCGCCTCCAGGGCCGAATTATAATGTCTGGCCCTGGTATAAAAAACGTTCCGCTTAATTCCAGCATTCAAAGTGGCGGTCAAGGTATTGCGGTACTTTCGGTAGGTCTGATGCAAGGCGGTAAAAGCCTCTCTCCTTACCCTCCGGTCCCGGCTCTCAATGAGCCTCAAATATCGGCCATGCGTCAACTCAACCTCTTCACCTGCTTCATTTTTAAGCCGGGGAAATTTCAGATCAGCATGGTTTAACATAGAAAATATATCTTCACCGGCTTGCGTAACTTCACTGCCGAGCGCCAGGATCCGCTCTTCTTCCGGGGAGAGAATATGTTTTTTCTTCCGAAGCAAATCCGCAAAAAAATGACGATAAACCGCCAATTCCGGGGCTTGCTCCGGATAGGAGAGTAAAGTCTCTTCCGGAAGGGACATTAACTCCGGGATGATAAATGAGGTCATCGCTCCCACTCTGGCGGCCAAGGCTTGAGCCCGGTCTGCCCTGGCTTGACTTTCACCGTCCGCATTATCTTCATCCCGTTTCATTCTGGCATAAACAAAAAGCTTCTCCGTCAGCCGGGAGATCTGCTCTTCCAGTTTGAGCACTTCTACCAGAACAGCAGGGTTTTCACTAATTCGTCCCTGGTAGGCCGGGATCTTCTCCAATAAACCGGTGACTTTTTGCAGATCCGCTTCCCAGGCGGCGGGCGACTGATATAAATCTTCCAAGCGCCATCTATACTGCTCCGGAATTTCATCTCTAGACGGCAGAGCCTTCACTTCATTCATTTATGTAAAACCTCCTGTACCGTATCTTTGGCTGCAACTGTAGATCCATTATGTGTTTCGCGGGCTGTAAGTATGTAGATCCACCGGGATCTTAATCAACATAAAAACAAAACTTAAGCGACGCCTTTAGGCGCACAAAGCAACAGCGTGCAATCGCCATAGAAAGAGTATTCCCCGATTCCAGCCGGGATCATAAATGAATCTCCATAATTTAGGGCATACCTTTCTCCTTCATATAAAATCCCGCCCTTTCCTTTACTGACCAGGCCTAAAACAAAATGTTGCCCTGTAGGAAGGATTGCTTCTTCCCCGGAAATCCGGAGGGCCTCCAAAGTAAAGTGCCGACCCTCGTGGAGTAATTGCCTTTTCCGTCTGATCCGGGCTACCCCACTTCCTCCCTGAATAGGCGGCACGCTAAAATCAATTACCTGCAGGGCCCGGTCAAGATGGAGAGGCCGGGGTTTTCCGCAGTCATCAAGGCGTTGCCAATCATATACTCTATATGTTAAGTCCGAATTCTGCTGGAATTCAGCTACGATGATACCGGCTCCCAAGGCATGCACCACCCCGGCATCGACAGGATAAACATCTCCCGGTTGTACCTCTACTTCATTTAAGCATTCTTCCAGTTTCCCTGAGTCAAGGGCTTCTGTAAAGCGCTGCCTGGTGATTCCCGGCTTTAGTCCATAGATGATTTTCGCTCCGGGCTTGGCCTTAAGCACATACCACACTTCACTCTTGCCTAGGGAATGTTCATATTGGGCGGCGAACTCATCTCCCGGATGAACCTGAACGGAGAGGACATCTTGCGCGTCCAGGATCTTCAGGAGCAAAGGGAAGTCCTGATCCACCGGTATCTCCGTACCCAACAGTTCAGGGCCATATTCGGTAATCAACTCCCCTAAAGTCCTTCCTTTTAAAGGGCCCTCCGCTACAATACTCATGGCGTCTGGCCGGCAAGAGACTTCCCAGCTCTCCCCAATTTTTGCACTGGGAATCTCTTTCCCGAATTCCTCCCGGAGGCCGGTTCCGCCCCAGATCCGTTCCATAAAAAGCGGATAAAACTTCAACGGATATAACCTGTACTTAGGGTAAATCATCTATGCATCCTCTTTTATCCCCTCAATTTTTGAAAAAAAACTGAATGATGATCCCGAGACCGGCGCCGATGGCGGCGAATTTCGCATTTTTCTTTTGCGCGGTTTCTTTAAAACCCTTGACATACCCCTCCTGAAACTCCGGCGATTCATCTTCGATCGACGCCATCCTCTGCTTCCCGACCCATGGTTCAAATAAAGTGCTGGTAAAAGCAAAAACACCCCCGCCGACGAGCCCTTTCATATATCCACCGGCGGCTCCTGCCACTCCCCAGCCCCAGGCCTCCCATTGGTAATTGGCCTCCGCCTCTCTTCTTCCCTGCTCCAGTCCAGCCAGATAATCCTGAGATTCAATTCCAAAAGCACTGAAAGAAAGGGATAAAAACATTACTCCCACTAAGCCCAGGGATAAAATTTTGTTCATATATTTCTTCAAGATCCAGTCCCCCTGTTGGTTTTATTTTTTCATCATACAGCCTTCAAAGCCTTTTGTATAAATAATTCGCCCCTACTCTTCAAACTCCTGTTAAAATGGAAACTGTAAATCCCGTCCACAACCGAATGTCTGGTCCACAAGGCTTTTTAAGAAGTCCACCACCTGGAGAAGTCCATCCAACAAAATAAACAAACCACCCTAAAATGATCCGCTTACTTCATGGCAACAGTCTCATTATTTACCTTCTTCACCATGGTGGAAGCAGATCGATGACAGGTGGTTGTCGAAGAAGGCCCGACCTAATCAGTCGAGCCCCGATAGGTTTATTCCGGATTTAAGCGCTTAATTCTTAATTATTCAGTATCGCTCAATAATTAAATCCCCCTAAGATTAGTAAGATCAGGATTAGGAAGATTAAAAACGGCATAAAGCCCTTACCGAAACAATCATTAAATCTCATCTTCGTCAAGGTTCCCCCTTTACTGCAATGCTACAATATATTATGAAACATAAAGGAATGGGTGACAGTTCAAGACCATTAATTTCCTACGTTGCTACGTTGATTCCCTGAAACAACTACTTCTGTACATAAAAAAACCTCCCTCCGGGGAGGCAACCTAAACTTACTCGGCCGGCTCCAGGTCAACTACGACCCGGATTACTTCTTCTCCATCTTCTATATCATGTGGAAATATATCGTAATAGTTACCTTGATTATCTTCGATGACTAAAGTCTTCTCCTCACCGAGCCTTGACAAGAGTTCAATAAAGTCCTTTGCTTTCAACTCCCTACCCCTCCCCTCCTTCTCTACAAAGATATGACCTATTAAATCCTTTATTACATTTTCTCATGAAAATATTAGATCAGCCTGTTTAAGTAAAGATTTTAATTAAAAAAGCCCTCTCCGCCATGGGAGAGGGCATAAAAAAAGGTCTCCGTCTCCGGAAAACCTTGATTTCACTGGAGCCGGCGATGGGACTCGAACCCGCAACCTGCTGATTACAAGTCAGCTGCTCTACCAATTGAGCTACACCGGCAATTCTAAACGCTTTGTTATTATAGCATATCATTCCTCCCGGTTCAAGAGGGTTATGCCTCGGAAAAAACCGGATAAATCAAAAAGTTTGCCAGCACGAGAAAGAATAACTCTCGTGCCGACAGTCTAAACTCTATGAACACACCATCTTTGTATACTCTAGCTTTAGCCATATTAATATTAGCCGTATTATAAGTGCGCTTTTCGATCAGCCAATTCCGCTTTTTTCGCATCATTAAACCGGTCAACAGTAGAAAGATATCCGGTAATCCGGCGTACCCGGCGGATCAGATCGGAACCGCAGGAAGGACAATCTGTTGAGAAGATACCCTGATAACCGCAGACCAAGCACTCGTCGATCGGGAAGTTAATCCCGGCATAACCCATATCGCTGGCGGCCATATGCCGGATAATCGCCTCCAACGCCTCCAAATTATCGATGGGGGGAGCAGACAATTCAATATAACTGATGTGCCCGGCATTGGTCAGTTTATGATACGGTCCTTCCAGACTGATCTTGTCAAAGCAACTGATCTCTTCCGAAACCGGAATATGAAAACTGTTGGTATAGTATTCCTTATCTGTGACGCCTTTAATGATCCCGAATTTCTTCCGGTCGAGATTCAAGAACCTTCCGGACAAGCCCTCCGCCGGTGTGGCCAGTAAGGTATAGTTAAGATCATACTCCTCACACAGTTCGTCGACTCTCTCTCGCATATGGCTGATAATCTCCAAGCCCAACTGTTGGACGGAGGCATCCTCGCCGTGATGCATCCCGGTTAAAGCATAGAGGGTCTCCGCCAACCCAATAAAACCAATGGAAAGCGTGCCATGTTTAATCACAGGCGCAATCGTATCCTCCGGTTTGAGTTTCTCGGAGTCCATGTATAATTTTTGCCCCATTAGGAAAGGCATATCCTTCACCTTTAACTTAGACTGCACCCTGTATCTATGATAAAGCTGTCTGGCCACCAAATCGATAGTCTGATCCAGCATATTGTAGAATAGTTCCAAACTACCCTTGGCTTTAATGGCTAGTCTGGGTAGGTTGATTGAGGTAAACGAGAGATTTCCTCGACCGGTTGAGATCTCCTCTCCGTGCCGGTTGGCGATTACCCTGGTGCGGCAGCCCATGTAGCTAACTTCAGTTCCGTAAGGCCCATTAAAAGAAGAATCCATAAAGGAAAAGGTGGGATTGAGTCTCTTTGCAGCGACCCGCATCGCCAATTGGAACAAGTCGTAATTGGGGTCACCGGGTTCAAAATTCACCCCTCTTTTC
This sequence comes from Bacillota bacterium, assembly GCA_036562625.1. Lineage (GTDB taxonomy): Bacteria > Bacillota > UBA4882 > UBA10575 > UBA10575 > DUOH01. The sequence continues at coordinate 24,077 of DATCJV010000146.1, forward strand.
AGTCGGAAGAGAATATTGGGGAAGATAGGTGTCTCGCCCCGGCCTAGCCCTCTTTCGTGTGCGAGCAGCAGACACCTGGTGACCATCCTCCCCTCCGGAGAGGTATCGGTTCCCAGATTAAGGCTGCTGAACGGAACTTGCGCTCCGGCTCTACTATGCATGGAATTTAAATTATAAATTAAAGCCTCCATCGCTTGATAGACTTCATCTTCGGAAGCGTTAACGGCAAAAGGCGCCATATCCCGGTCAAAGAAGGCAAAAGACTGCCCCCCGTGCATGTCATTTTGGGAGCTCTGCAGGATGATCGCGGCCAAAGCCGCGGCTGAAGCAATTCTCTTTGGCGGCCGGATGTAGCCATGCCCGTTATTAAACCCCTCGGTCAACAAGCGGCCCAGCGGGATTTGCACACAGGTTAAAGTCTTACCATAGAAATCCAGATCATGGATATGTATATCTCCGTTGATATGAGCCTGGGAAAACTCCTCCGGGATCAAACGGTAAAGATAATACTTCTTACTGGCTGCCGAGGCAATCTGCAACATCTTGGCGGAAGGAGAATTACTCACATTGGCGTTCTCCCTATTGGTTTCGACCAAAATTTCCTCCACCGCATCCATCAAATCGGACTTTGCTTCGCGCAGCCGCGTACGACGGTCGCGATAAAGGATATAGGCTTTGGCGGTTTTGGCGTGTCCAGTTTCGATCAAGACCTTTTCTACAGCATCCTGTACTTCTTCCACTGTAGGAATACCGTTCTTCTTTGTTTTTTTCAAATAGTTCATTACCACTTGCGCAATTTCCCCGGCCAGCTGTCGATCTTCACCACCAACCGCTCTGGCTGCTTTAAAGATCGCTTCCGCAATCTTCTCGTGGTTAAACTCGACTATTCTCCCGTCCCGCTTCATGATGGAACGAAAGCCCCTCTCTCCGGAGGAAGAGATTCCTTTGTTGGAAAAAGAAAAAACCTTTCCTTTCTCCATTTCACTAAAGATTTCTTCCTGAACTTTCGCCATGTGACTGCTCCTCCCACATCATTTATTATTTCTTGACCCAAGAAGGTTCTGTAATTCCGCCATAAAAATATCCAAGTCTTTAAACTGCCGGTAGACGGAGGCAAAGCGAACATAAGCCACTTCGTCAACTTCTTTCAATTCCTGCATAATGTATTCGCCAATCACGGCGCTGGATACTTCATTCTCGGCTCGGTTGCGAACAGTCCACTCCACCTTGTCGACGATCTTCTCCAAAGTCTCAAAGGAGAGAGGCCGCTTCTCACAGGCCTTACGTAATCCTTTTAAAATCTTCTTTCTGTCAAAAGGCTCACGCCGGCCGTCTTTTTTCCGTACAACCAAGGGTTCTTCTTCCAGCCGTTCATAAGTGGTGAACCTTTTCCCGCAAGTAAAACACTCTCGTCTCCGGCGAATCGCCATCCCTTCTTCTGATGAGCGGGAATCAAGCACCCGGTTTTCCCGATTGCCACAATGTGGGCAGCGCAACCTTCATCCCTCCTCCGCCACCTGGCTCAACCTGTGCGGATATAACTCCGAATCAAGCCTTCTACAAACAGATATGCCGCAAACTTTTACGCCTTTGTTAGGTTGTGATTTGCGGCAAATTTCACTGGTGCATATAGTATTACCTTCGGTTCCCGCAAAAAGCAGAACTTCCTGCCAGACCTTTCAGGAATACACACCATATTTAGTAGGCTATCTTATTATAAAATCTATATATGGGGTTGTCCACCCCCCTCTTTCCCCGGAATTTGGTTTAATCCGGGGTTTTCTAGTAAAAACCTCTAAATTAACACCCGGATTCCTTTTCACCAAAAAATCCTATCTAAACCTGGAAAAACCCCTGCTTAAAGCGGTGCTAAGCCAGAAAAAAACAACTTAAAAAATCCGCTTGCCACCGGAGTGATACCTGAAAACGCGCCGGTCCATCTGTATCTCTTGGCGCCGGATACTTTCTGGTTCCGGCTTTTCGTATAGGCCTTCCCGCTACTACTGCAGCCCGGCAGGGATGATGACTATAGCATGGGCAATGAGCATTGCATGAGTATGCATGAGTAATGGACATAAAAAAAATCCGCCTGACGGCGGTTAATTTAAAAACATTCGAAACCTGTAATCGAAACCTATAGTTCCAACGATCCGAACCCGTCTCGACTGCCGGCGTGGTCAGAGACGGGGCGAGCACCCCAATGCCGCCGGCGCCTAGCGTCACTGTGACGCTCTACAATCCTCGATGGTAACCAGGGAATCAAGGATTGTGTCTAAATATTACCATATAAAGTCCTATTATTCAACATGTGATCTCTAGCAGGATCAATAATTATTTCCATTATAAACCTGTTTTCGCCTGATTTTAGATAATTACTCACTTTTCCATGAAAAACGGACACATATCGAAAATTGTCGAATAATCTAGTCTTTTATCGGGGTTCAGTAAACGCTTCCCTTAAAGCATCCGCCCGTTTCCGGGTCTCCCGGCAAACTTCTTCTTCATCACCTTTGAGAATCTTCCCATCCTCCACCAACCATTCCCCGTTGACCATCACTCCGGTGACATCCCCGCCCCGCGCGGTATAGACCAGAAGAGCCACTGGGTTATGACAGGGAGTCAGATGGCTTTTATGTAAACTAATCCGGATCAAATCAGCCTTCTTCCCCTGTTCCAAACTGCCGATCTGGTCTTCCAACCCTAAAGCCCGCGCTCCCTCGATAGTAGCCATCCGGAGCGCGGTCTCCGCCGTCAGCGCCGTGGGTTCTTCCGTGGCCAACTTATGCAGGAGCGCTGCTGTACGCATCTCGGTAAACATATCCAGCCGGTTATTACTAGCGGCGCCATCCGTGCCCAAACCCACCGGAATTTTGGCGGCCAGCATTTTAACTACCGGCGCAATGCCGCTGGCCAACTTCATATTACTAGAAGGATTATGGGCCACCCCCACCTTCTGCCGGGACAGATATGAGATTTCAGCGTCATCCAACCAGACCCCATGAGCCGCCAAGACCGGACGGGAAAAGACCCCCTGCTCCGCCAGGTAAGCCACCGGACGCTTACCATAGGACCTTCCGATCTGCTCCAGTTCATCCTTGGTTTCAGAAAGATGGATATGAATACCAAGTTGATAATGGCGGGCTGCAGTAACAACCTCTTTCAGAAAATCCGGCGGACAAGTATATGGCGCATGAGGGGCAAGCATCATCTGAATTCTTCCCTCTGCTTTCCCCCGCCACTTTTTAGCCTGTTCCACCGCTTCCTCCAGGTTCTTCTCGGCCTGCGGATTAACACCGATCAACCCCCTGGACAGAACAGCCCGGATGCCGCTTTCTTCTGTGGCCCGTGCCACCTCATCCTGGAAGAAATACATATCTGCAAATGTAGTTGTTCCGGAGAGCAACATCTCATTAATCGCCAGTCTGGTTCCCCAATATACGTCTTCGGCTGTTAAGTTTTCTTCCAAAGGCCAGATCTTCTCCTGCAACCACGCCATCAGAGGAAGATCATCCGCAAAGTTTCGAAAGAGTACCATCGCCGCATGGGTGTGTGTATTGATTAAACCCGGCATAATAATGGAGTCACTGGCGTCCACCAGCTCCCAGTCGGGTTCCGGCTGCTGATCCTTCCAGGGGGCTACCGCTGCAATCTTATCGCCTACAATCTTAACCATCCCATCTTTAATCGGCGCTTTTCCCTCAGCCATGGTCAAGACCCAACCGCCCCTAATCACCTTGGTTTTCATCCCTAACCCCTCCTAACCTCTACCCTTTATATAGTTAATCTGTTCTGTGGTCAGAGTATCAATCTTAACGCCATTGGCGGCCAAGGCCAGTTCGGCCACTTGCCGATCAAGTTCCTGGGGAACAGGATACACCCCGGGCGACAACTGTCTCCCCTGCTCATTAAGGTACAAGACAGAAAGCGCTTGCAGAGCAAAGGAAAGATCCATAATTTCCGCCGGGTGTCCGTCTCCGGCGGCTAGGTTGACCAAACGTCCCTCCCCCAGCAGATAAAGGCGCCTGCCGTCCGGCAGCCGGTATTCGGTAATATTCTGACGGACCTCTCTACTTTCCACCGCCATAGCTGTTAAGGCTTTCTTGTCAATCTCCACATCAAAATGGCCGGCATTCGCCAAGAGCACCCCGTCTTTCATTACTTGAAAATGCTCTTCCCTCAGTACACCCGTGCAGCCAGTTACAGTAACAAAAATATCACCGTGACAGGCGGCCTCCAGCGCCGGAAGCACGGAAAAGCCATCCATGAGGGCTTCTAAGGCCCGTACCGGATCAACCTCACAGATAATCACCTGCGCTCCCAAACCCTTGGCCCGCATGGCCACGCCCTTGCCGCACCACCCGTAGCCCATCACGACCACGGTTTTCCCGGCAATCAACAGGTTGGTGGTACGCATGATCCCATCCCAACTGGACTGACCGGTCCCGTAACGGTTATCAAATAAATGCTTGCAATAAGCGTCATTCACCGCGATCATCGGGAACTTGAGTCTGCCCTGCTCCGCCAGGCCCCGTAACCGGTGAACTCCGGTAGTGGTCTCTTCACAACCGCCCACCACCGTCCGGAGCAGATCCTGCTCCTTCGTATGCAGCAGGTTGACTAGATCTCCTCCGTCGTCAATAATATACTCCGGTCCTATGCTCAAAGTATTACTGAGATGAGAAAAATATTCCTCTTCTGTCGCTCCGTGCCAGGCATAGACGGAAAGGCCATATTCAACTAAAGCGGCGGCCACATCATCCTGAGTGGACAGGGGATTGCTCCCGGTCACGCTGACCTCCGCTCCCAATAAGCTCAGGGTCAAAGCCAGATAAGCGGTTTTTGCCTCCAAATGCACAGAGACGGCGATCTTCTTTCCTGCCAATGGCCGGGCCTGTTGATGGCGTTGGCGGACCACGTTTAGCACAGGCATGTGCCGCTCCACCCACTCAATTTTTCTCCGTCCGGCCGGGGCTAACGATAAATCACGCACTAAGTATTTGGACATCCCTTTGTCTCCTCCTCTACCAGCAAACAAACATCAGCCGTCTGCTCCTCTTTTACCGCGTCTGCCGGAAAATAAGATTACTTATTAAAAAGCCTCTCTACTCCCTGAACAGCGTTTTTACATGCACAGGCGCGTTCTACCGGGATGTTTTCTAAAGACTTCATTAGCAATGTACGTAGATGATCGGTATTCTCCCTCATGATCTCCAAAACTTCTTCATGAGAGAGTGGCCCGGCGGAAATTCCGGCCGCGAAGTTCGTTACCATGGAGACCGTGGCGTAACAAATTCCGACCTCTCTAGCTAATACCACCTCCGGCACATTAGTCATCCCTACCAAATCGCCGCCAATCCGGGAAAACATGGTAATCTCCGCCGGAGTCTCAAATCTGGGACCTTCAGTGCAGACATAAACCCCCCGATCATGCAAGGTAACCTCCATCCCCCGGCCGGCTTCCAACAGAACTCTTCTCAGTTCGGGACAGTAAGGTTCGGTATAATCCACATGCACCACACCGAGCTCACCGCCTTCAAAAAAGGTGTTTCGGCGATTCTTGGTAAAATCCAGAAACTGATCGATGATTACAAAATCCCCCGGTTTCATCTGCGGATTTAGACTGCCCACCGCAGTGGTGGCGATAATCCTCTCCACCCCCATTGAGCGCAGCCCCCAAAGATTGGCCTGATAATTAATGCGGTGCGGCGGTACGGTATGTTTAGCCCCGTGTCTGGGCAGGAAAGCCACCTCCCTGCCTTGATACTCCCCAACCAACGGAGTAATCATGCCGTAAGGCGTCTCCACCTTAACTTCCCTAACTTTTTCCAGCATTGAGGGGTTGTAAACTCCGGAACCTCCAATGATCGCCAACATAAAAAACTCTCCTTTCCTCTGTGGACAAGTAGTCATCACCAAATTTTACTCTATTTGTCTTTTCCATTCCGGGAAATACCTTTTCTCCCTTGGAGATTTTGCAGTTGTCTCCGGATGCGAAGCTCCATAGTCTCCGGTAGAGGGGTAAAAGGCGGCGGCTCTCCCATCTCCTCCTGAGAATCCCCGGTCGCCAACGGAGAACCTGCGGCCGGTTTGGGCTTGGGGATATAAGGTTCCAACTCCAATAATTCGTGTAAAATAATCAAGGCCCCTTCTTTGTCGGGGATTCTTCCCTTGGCCGCTGTATCAGGATCCAACTGACTTTGGGGCGGCAGGGGAGACCCGACGCAAGACGGACACCCTTCGGCGCATTCACAAGCAGTAATTAAGGCCAGAGCGTTTTTAAAGACCTCCTCTACCACATCATAAGCGCGTTGGGCAAATCCCACCCCTCCCGGATATTTATCATAGAGAAAGATGGCCGGCGCCCCGGTATTGGCCAGATCAACAGTGGATCCGATATCCATGGGATCGGACATCACCAGGAAAGGCAAGACCTCAGTAAGAACATTAGCCAATCCCAACAGGCCCTCCACCGGATCTCTACCCAGTGCCTTCACTCGGTTTAACACGGCCAGCGCTGGGTTCAACCATAAAGCACAGGTATCCATGGTTTTGGTCGGCAGATCAATTGGACCGAAGCCCAGGCTCTCTCTGGTTGTAAACCTGATTTTGCGGAAAAGATATGGTTTGGTCATTACCTCCACCATACCAAAGTGAACCAGGGACTTACGCCACTCTTTCTTCATCTCCTCTTCAGTAACTCTAATCTGCACCTCGGTAATGGACTGGGTATAGTAGTCCAAATCCGCTTTATGCACATAAGCCACTCTCTCCTCTAGATCGAGACGGTGCACAAAATATACCTCTCCGTCATGGAGATAAACAGCTTCCGTATATAATTGTTGGTACGCGCTGTCCTCATCCATCGTACCAATGACCTTCTTACTCTCTTCCTCAAAAATGGTGAAGGTGTGCTCGGAAATGTTTCTCAGGTTCACCTGCGCAGCTGGGAAACCCTTTCCCCGCCAGTACGACTTGGCGTGTACAGAGAAGACCTCGCCAGCTTCTTCCAGCAAACCCTTGACCGCCGGAGCAAACTTTCCAAACTCTGCCTCGTCTCTATATGAAAGCGGCGCTTCATAAGCGGCGGCCCGTAAGTGTCCTAAAATAACATAGGGATTATACGGATCGAGGACCGCAGCCTCCGGATTTTTATCAAACAGATAATTCTCGTAGCGCAGTAAGTATTGATCGATCGGCGCGTTCAACCCTAAAAAAAAGACGAGAGACGGCAGTCCCCCACGGCCGACCCGTCCAGCCTGCTGCCAGAAGGAAGCGATCGTGCCGGGGTAGCCAACGATTAAACAAGCCCCCAGACTTCCAATGTCAATACCTAGCTCCAAGGCGTTGGTAGAGGTGACCCCGAGCAGTTTTCCGGAGAAGAGTTCTTCTTCAATCTTCCTCCGTTCCTCCGGTAGATAGCCTCCCCTGTATGGCCGGATGGAATTCACCAAAGACGGCCGGAGCCGCTGCAGACGTTCTTGGGTATACCTATAAATCAGCTCCGTCACCACCCGGGCCCGGGCAAAAGTAATAGTGGGAATCCTCCTGGCGATGAGCATAGCCATGAGGTCAGCAGCCTCCAGGTTGGCGCTACGTCGTTCGGTACGGTTTTCATCTAGATAAGGCGGGTTCCACAGGATAAAATGCTTCTCACTGCGGGGCGCTCCGTCCTGATCCACCAAATCCACACTCCGGCCCAGCAATGTTTCAGCGTGTTCCTGCGGATTAGCAATCGTCGCCGAAGTACAGATAAAGACCGGGTCTGATCCGTAATGACGACAGATCCGCTGCAACCTCTTTAAGACATTGGCCACATTTGAACCGAAAACCCCACGGTAGACATGGATCTCGTCAATAACCACAAAACGGAGGCTGGCAAAGAAACTTCCCCAAGCCGGATGCTTCGGGAGAATGCCCTGGTGTAACATGTCAGGGTTGGTCATGATAATCTGCCCTTCATCCCGCAATTTTTTTCGGGACGCCGGAGAAGTGTCTCCGTCATAGGTTCCGACCACCGGACGGACAGCCAAACCCTCCGTCAGCCGGAGTAATGCTTTTAGCTGATCCTGGGCCAGTGCTTTCGTAGGATATAAGTAAAGCGCCCTGCTTTCTTTCTGGGTGAGCCATCTCTCTAAAACCGGTAGGTTGTAACAGAGGGTTTTCCCACTGGCTGTGCCAGTGACCACTACTATACTCCGACCGGCCCTCACCTTTTCTAGAGCTAAAACCTGATGCACATATAATCTACTGATCCCTTTGGCAGCCAGATTCACCCTTAACTCCTCTGCCAGGGGCTGACTCAATTCACCGTAGAGCGGAGGCGTGGCCGGAAAAACCCGGTGTGAGGAGATCTGTCCCCGATATCCTTCGCTGGCTGTGATCTCCCGCAGAATGTCCTCAATACTTATCCCACCAGTATAATTCATCTAGCATAAATCTCCTTTAGCATCCTTATCCCTGCCAAAGCTCATTGCCCTTTCCCGATCCGGGAGCGCAGAGCTAGAGTAAACTTGGACGGATCTCCCATTAAAAGACCGATCCCCAGTCCTAACAGATAAAGCGGAAACAAATAGGTACAGAAGATACTCCTCGATACAAACATTAAAGAAAAGAAGGCCAGACCGAACAGGAAGAGAGCAATCCATAAGCATATTGGGTATCTAGTCTTTACTTTAATATGCAGGAGCAGAAAAAAGGCTGCTGCTCCGAACAAGCAGACCGTTCCCCAGACCAGCGGCGACTTCAGCGCCAAGTATAATAATAGACAACTCACAGCCGCGAAAAGACTGACTGTCACAATCTTTGCGCCGCAATGTTTACGAAAAAAAAGGCGGATCCGCTCACTCAGAGTGTAAAGTGTCTTCATCTCAACCCCCCCTGTGCGCATTATTTCGTTACCGGACTGGCAGATTCCTGCCTTGATGTATCATCCAACCAATCGCTCTTCGCCGGCCTGATTATTCAATATCATAATAAAATAAGAGCAACCCCGGAAAGGTATTGCTCTTATCACAACTGCGGGGCAGCGCCGCCCTGTCCGCCCACAAATCTAACACTTCTTTTCACATTTTATATTTGGAAAAGCAAATCTTTCTATTCACGTAAATCCCCAAATCTGGCTGTCCACTACAGATCAGTAGAAAACTCCGCCCCAAAAAACCTGGTGATCTCCGCTTGGGCCTCGGGTATGGTGGCTGAGGCGTGCACCACATTTTCCCGATTGGACAGGGCATAATCCGCCCTGATCGTACCGGGCGCCGCCTCCAATGGATCGGTGGCCCCCACCAGATGCCGGACAACCGCCACCGCTCTGTATCCGGAGAGGATCCCGACAATGCTTGGGCCGGACGTCATATAGCGCACAATCTCCGGGAAGAAACTCTTCTCCACCAGGTGCTGGTAATGCTCTCTGCAAAGTTCCTCGGTAAAGCGAATCGTCTTGAGCGCCGTCAATTCCAGCCCCACCCGTTCAAACCTGTTCATAATCTCACCCACCAGCTTTCTCCGCAGAGCGTCAGGCTTAAAAATCACCAAAGTCTGTTCTAGATTATCCTTCATCTCAATCTCTCCTTTTTCGTTGACGATGATCAACTTTAAAACCCCTGCGCGCTTTACCGTTCGATCGGTGGTACGTGTTTGCCCACGTAAACGCGCACGCGCCTACTTCTTCCCCAATAAAGCAAACATATTCTTCTTATAAAACTCTACACCCGGTTGGTCAAAAGGATTGACCCCCAAGAGATACCCACTGACTGCACAGGCTTTTTTAAAGAAGAAAACCATCTGTCCGAAGTAATAGGGCTTAAGCTCCGGAATATTCAGGAGCAGATTGGGAACTCCCCCATCCACATGGGCCATAATTGTTCCGCGTAAAGCCTGCTCATTAATGAAGTCCACGGTTTTCCCAGCCAGATAATTCAAACCGTCCAAATCCTCTTCTTCCACAGGCATGGTCAGAACGTGCTGCGGCCGTTCCACCCGCAAAACAGTTTCAATAAAAAGTCTCCTCCCGTCCTGAATGAATTGTCCCAGCGAATGCAGGTCGGTAGTGAAATCACAAGCCGCCGGGAAGAGTCCTTTCTGATCTTTCCCTTCACTCTCGCCGAAGAGCTGTTTCCACCATTCGACAAAATAATGCAAGGCCGGCTCATAGCTGACCAATAATTCAACGGTTTTTCCCTTGTTATAGAAGATCTGGCGGAGGGCGGCATACTGATATGCCTGGTTTTTAGCTAAGTCTTTTTCGGAATATTCCCGGGCGGCCTCAGCCGCGCCGCTCATGATCTCATCTATATCAATACCTGCCGCTGCAATTGGCAACAATCCAACAGGGGTCAATACCGAATACCTGCCTCCGATATCATCAGGGATCACAAAGGTGGCATAACCTTCGGCCGTCGCCAATTCTCGAAGGGCGCCCCTTTTCCGATCGGTAGTAGCGTAGATCCTCTTCGCCGCCTCGGTCTTTCCGTACTTCTCCTCCAGCAGTTTTTTGAGAAACCGGAAAGCCACTGCCGGTTCTGTGGTAGTTCCGGATTTGGAGATTACATTCACGGCAAAATCTTTCTCCCTGAGATAATCCAGCAAACTAGATAAATAACCGGCGCTCAGGTGGTTTCCGGCATACAGAATCTGCGGAGCTTTTCCCCGCCCAGAATTGGTAAATGCCGGGCTAAGCAGTTCAATCGCTGCTCTGGCCCCTAAATAAGAGCCACCGATCCCCACCACCACCAAGACTTCCGCCTGGTCGTGAATGCGCGCCGCTGCTTTCTTGATCCCCTCAAATTCCGCTTGGTCGTAACGGAAAGGCCACTCCAGCCAGCCCAAGAAATCATGGCCCGGACCGGTCCGCTCGTGCAGCATTTTATGGGCCATCTCTACTTTTGGTTCGAGATAGGTTAATTCTTCACTGCGAAAAAATTTTTGGGCCCCGGAGTAATCCAGAGTAAGTTTGGCGGTCATCATCATCACTCCATTTTTTTATTAAAACCATCCATATTTCTTAAACCTAAAATACCAAAAAATTTTCCACAGCGGACCCAATTTACATAAATTTAATACTATTCCTCATTTATATAAAGGACTCATTTCAAAAAAAAATCTCCGATTGCCGTTGTCACTTGAGGAAGTTTCACGCCAATTGTTAACAACACACTAAAAAGTAAGGCCACGGCCATGAACAGACAAAAGACGAGCAACTCCCGCCAGTATCTACGCTGAATTAACCGGGGAACTTCCCGCAGAAAAATCAGGGAAAATCCGAAGAGCAGCAGAAGAATCATGTTTCTCCTCCTTCCCGGGGCAGTTTTCTGATCATGGCTATTATCAAAGTAAACAAAGGAATCCCGACTTGAAAAGGTAAGGCATAAAAGGGATAAACCTTCTCCAGAAATTCAAAATTCTCATGGATACCCGCAAAATTAAGTAAAGACAAGATTCCCATCAGGATCCCCACCGGATAGCCCAGAATCCTGTATTCCCGTAACCCAAACACTTCCGCCGTGCCAAGAATGACACCGTATAATAAAAACGTATACTTGAGAAAACCCATGGCCAGAAAATTTACGGCCACCAGTATCTCCACTCTGGTTAAGATTTGCCCCACATTAATCTGGCGCGTCGCTTGAAAGGAAGGGAAGAAGAAGATATCCTGCAAAATTCCGAGGGTGCCGGTGTTCCGCAGGGCACTGAGCACTAAAACACCAGTGGAGATGATGATCCCCAGCAGCAGACACTTCCATGGCTTTTCTGGGTCACTCAGCGCCGGTAGGGCTAGAAGGAAACCAACACTCTCGCCAAAAGGAAATACTGCCGCCGAATGAGCGGCGAAAAAAAATCTTTTCGCAGAGATCGCCAGTACAGGCTGGAAGTGTTCGAGTCGGAAATCCTTGATTAGTAGAATAAAAGTTAGAATAAAGAAGAACAAGGCGAAGGGGAGTAAAACCTGGCCGCACCTGGCCACCACCTCCAAGCCGTGGCGGGCGGCGTAGACGCTGATTGCCACGATGGAGAAAACAATCACTGCTGAGGGGGTTTCGATCAGGATTAAAGTATTGAAAAAAAAGCTGAAATTTGTCAAGACTAAGGAACCCAAATGAAACAGGTACCCCAAGAAGAAAAGAGCGATCACTTTCCCTCCGACGCTTCCGTAGACCGAATGAAAAACCTGAATAAGCGGACGTCCGGGAAAACGGACGGCCAAGGTCGCATAGATGAAAGCAAAGAGTAAACCCTCGACCATGCCTACGAGTAGCGCAATCCAGGAGTCGCGCCCGGCTACCCCCCCCGGCGAAAACAGCAGAGTAGTGCCTAAGAGAAAACTAATAATCAACATGGTAAGTTGTGTTGCCGAGATCCGTCCCTGCTCTAAGCCCAACCCAAATATCCTCCTTCCTGCTGCATGCGGTACATACGAGAGTTTATTCTTCTTTTATGATTGTCGGGCGGGTAGTGAGGCCCAACAAGCGTAAATTAGTCCGCACATCAATCTCCACCTCAAGTAGGGGAAAGATCTCCGTCCACTTTTTCTCCAATTCCCGCCATTCTTTTGGGTACTTCCTCTGTACCGCTTCGCCAAAAGCGAAGAGATCCGCCTGTAAAGTCCGGGCTTTCTCTAAGCTCGCCTCCACCTCCCCTTTAATCGCCGTCGCCAGTTTGGAATTTAAATCCCTGGTGCGTTCGGTAACGGAAAAATCAACTGGCGCCAGATTGGCGCCGAGGTTTCCTTCGGCCCTGATCTCCACCTGCATCCGGATGGAACCGTCCTTCATCTCCGGCCGGATTCGGCAAGCGGACTTAATGAGCTCTACATCCACCTTGCCTCCGCCATAGTCCATGGTAACGATCCCGTCCTGGACCTCTCCCAGGAGCCATAGAAGTCCTCTGGTCTCCCGCTTGTTTAATTCTCCGATGTATTTATCTTTTCTAAACACCGCCGTGCCGGAGATCCTGTATTTCAGTTCTGCTCCTTCCCCCTCTACCTTGATTAAAGGCGCATAAGGGGCAGTGGTCTTGCTGAGCAGTCGAGTGAGAAACCCCAAAAGATTACTCCGGCCAATCTCGGAAGTGCCGGTATAATTATTAAGCAACCTGCTAATGGCCAGGGCCGGAATCTTCTCCAATCCCGCTTTAGCCTGTAAAACCTCTGCCGCTTCCCCTTCGGCCACCAAAAACCACTCTGAAAGTCTGGGTTCCGCGTCCCGTGTAAAAAAATCAAGCAGTGGGCCGACGCCTTCCCGGGCCGCATCCTTCCCCACGACTATGATTTGGTTATGGGGAAAGTACAGGCGGCGGCTGCTTTCAAAAAGAAACCCCCGTACTCCCTTAAATACAGTTTCTGCTTTACTCTTGACCACCCAAACCGCTTCTTCGCCTTCACCGCCTCCACCGCCTCCACCGTGAGGAGTTTGGACTTGGGTGGGTTTGATGACC
>DATCJV010000154.1:0-11182 GCA_036562625.1 Bacillota bacterium
ACCGTCATCGAGCCCCTAACCCCGCCGGTTAAAAGTAACCGGTTGAAGGCCGGCGCAGAGCCTTTTACCCTGCCGATGGTCAGGTGAGGCGAAAAGCTCCGCTTCTCTTTGGCTTGTTCAGCCGAGAGCAGCCTTTTATCAGCTATTCCTCGGCTAATCCTCTGCGCCAGGGAGCGCAACTCTTTGTCCCCCCGCTCCGGACCGAGCCACAGAATACGCGGATTCTGCCACCCGGGAAATACGCCACCCTTTCCGAGAGACAGCGAAAAGCCCGGCTCTTGACGCCCGGCTTCCGCTAAAACCGGACATAATTCCTCAACCAGTTCCGGTCTTTGCTCACCTAAAAATTTCAAAGTAAAGTGCAGCTGCTCCGGAGGAGTCCACTTAATCCCCGCGGCTTGCCGGGACATTGCCTCCAAAAACCCAGCTACAGCTTGCCTCAGCTCTTCCTTCACCCAGATTGCAATAAAAAGCCTCAACTTTCTTTCTCTCCTTCTGTTTGGCTGGATACTGCGTGAACACCTTCTCCACCGGTGAGCACCTTCCGTTCAAGAATAAACTTTCCGCGTAGGCTAAAGACTTTGATGAAGTCCACTGCGGATAAGCGGTATTTCTTTTTTTCATCTGTCCCGCTCTCCTCAAAATGTAGTAGAGCCACGCTATAAGGGAGATTATCATCGGTTAATCCCCGTATACCCGCGGCACCGCTAGTCCCCGCGTTGATCCATACGGTCTGTTGACCCCCGCTGATCTTCTCTTGAATCTCCGCTTTATGTGTATGACCAAAGATTACTACCGGCGGTGGATCGGATATCTTCTGCGCCAGACTGCTATTATGCACAGCCAAGACATCCGGACGGACCGTGAGCTTTCGCCAATAATCCGCCACCAGCTCTGCTTCGGCCTCAAGTTCATCAAGGCCGGCCATGAGTTTTTCGCTGATCCTCACCGCCGGATCAGTCCAACCCATGATGGTCAGACCTTTATACTCAAAGAGCCCGCCCTCCAGCACGGTAACATTGGAAAACCTGCCTATACTCTTGATCACCTCAGGAGAATCATGATTACCTGGAATGAATACATACTTCACATCCAAGGTCCTAATCTTCCTGGTCAACTCAGTCTCCAAGGCCGTCCCATAGTCCGTCAGATCTCCTGTGTCGATCACCAGATCCACCCCGAAGCCTTCGATCACCCGCCCGATAAATTCCAACCCCGCCGGGTTATTGTGGATATCCGAAACATGCAAGACTTTTAGATCTCCTCCGATCCTGGCCAAAGAGTCCAACTTGTCGACCTGGGAAAACAGGCGGCTCAGATTCCCCGCCACCAAAGATAATTTTGCACTGAAAGCCGGTAGTTGTGTCAAACCTTGGTCAATCAAACTCAAGGCCCAGGGGGCGGCCTCCAACGCCCCTTCATAACGGGGGTTTTCCAGGGCTCTCCAGTCAAAATCCAGGCCTAAACAGCCCAAGAGCAAGACTACCATCAAGAAGCCGACGACAAAAGACCGCCATAACCGCTGAAAACTTCGCCAGCCGATGCACAGCCTCCCGCACAACCCGGCTATTCCGCCGATAAAACACAATTTGGCGAGGAAATAATAGAAGGCCGTCCTCGCTTTTGGGATGATGGACAGGAAATATTGATCGGGATCTACAATCCCCATTAACTCATGCTGCAGCAAGGCCAGATCAATCCGTTCCACCGTCGCGGAGAGCGCTACCGGTAGGTGATGGGTTTTGGCCGTCACCTCTCCCAAAGGCGGAATCACCAGCCTGCTTTCACCCGGCCATCCCCAGGTAAATTCCATTTTGATTTGAAACGGACCTAAAACCGTATCCAACTTGCCAAAGACCGTCAACAGCGACAGAAAGATAAAGGCGCACAGTAAAAGCTGTCCGCTTCTCCGCCACAGCTGTTTATTACAAAGGAGACCGCCCCAACAACCCAACTTGCTGATGTTCGTGTCTGCCTGCATACCGATACTTGTTGATCGTGCTGTCCGGTCCGTCATCCCTTATTACCATCCTGTCCTTTTGCTTTCGTCTACAACTCCCGTAGATGCTGCCAGAGTAAGGTGAGCGCGGCTTGGGCCGCGGCTACCTTATTCTCCGACCGGTTCCACAAGAACTTCATCTCTTTAGTAATAGTCCCGCTGGGAGAAGCCAATCCCAGATAGACTAGGCCTACCGGTTTCTGCGGGGTTCCACCGCCGGGGCCAGCAATGCCTGTACTGGAAAGCCCCAGATCTACTCCGTATTGCTTTCGCAGGCCTTCAGCCATGGCCGCCGCCACCTGCGGACTGACCGCGCCATACTTCTGAATCAATTCTTCCTTAACACCCAGCAACTTTATCTTCCAGGTGTTACTATAGGCCATAATCCCACCGGCATAATAAACGGAGGAACCCGGAACCTCAGTAATCCGGTGACTGATTAAACCGCCGGTGCAGGATTCAGCTATCCCTAAAGTTAAGCCTTTCTCTGTCAGAATCCGTCCGATTACTTCCTCCAATTCTTGATCACTACCGAACACATACCCGGATAACCTCTGCCTAATCTCTTCTTCGACTTTACCGATCATGGACTCGGCTTTTTCCCTCCGGTCGGCCTTGGCTGTAATCCGCAGCTGTACTTCTCCTCTTTTGGCCAACGGGGCAATGGTCGGATTCTGTTGCGCGATCAATAGATCCATAATCTTTTCCTCGACTGCGGACTCGCCCAGGCCGACCACTTTCAGCACTTTAGATAGAAGACAGGCGGATTCTCTCGCCGGAATTGCCCGCTGCAACCTAGGGAGAACCTCCTTCTCCATCAGGTATTTCATTTCCACAGGCACCCCAGGTAAAGCCACCAGAATCTTACCGGCCTTTTCCACCCAAAGTCCGGGGGCGGTCCCCAGCGGATTTGGCAGCGGGATAGCGGACGCCGGTCTAAACGCTTGGCGAAGGTTGTTTTTGGTCATAGGAACGCCCCGTTGCCGAAAATATTCTTCAATCCGCTTTTGCGAAACGGCATCCGTGACCAACTCTTCCTCTAAGAGCTTGGCTATTCCTTCTCTAGTTAGGTCATCCATGGTCGGCCCCAAGCCGCCGGAGAGAATAAGCAGATCAGCGCGTTCCCAGGCTTGTTTCAGCACGGCGAGCAACCGGGTAAGGTTGTCTCCCACCGTTGATTTGTAATACAAGTCTATTCCCAATTCAGCCAGTTTTTTTGCAAGAAAAGCCGCGTTTGTATCTACAATTTGACCCAGAAGCAATTCCGATCCAATACAAATGATTTCTGCCTTCAACAAACTTTCCCCCATCTACATAAAACGCTTTACAAATGATATTCGTAACCCGGCAGATAAAATCCTCCTGCTGAATTCTTCCACCATACCTGCGTCAGCAGGCCCAAGTCAACTAGCCGCCTGCTCTTTTTCGTCCGTGCCTTCGGTGGCAGGCACGCCTCCGTCCATCATCCTACGAAACTCCTCTCCAGAGAGCCTTTCTTGGGAGAATAAGGTCGAAGCGATCTTCCGGATCAAGTCCTTGTTTTCTTGGATGATCTGGCGCACCATTGCTTCTTGCCTGTTAATTATAGTGGAGAAAACCTCGTGCATCATTTCTTTGGGTGTAAACTCCGGGTCAACCAAACCTAACTCCGACAAGCCGCTTTTAATGATTTCTTTGGTGATCTGGGCAGCCTGTTCAAAATCATTACTCGCTCCTGTGCTCTTCTCTCCAAAAAACACTTCTTCGGCCACGGCGCCGCCGAGGCAAATGGCGATCTGGTCTTCCAAATATTTCTTGGGATACAGATGCCGTTCTTCTTTGTCGACCGGACGCATGAACCCCAAGGCTTTTCCTCTAGACGTAACTGTTAAAGCCGCCACAGACGATGGACGAAGAACCTCACTGATGAAGGCGTGCCCCGTCTCATGCACAGCCACCCGATCCATCTCTTCTCGCAGCGGTCTGCGCTCCAGGCGTTCACCCAGGATGACTTTGTCTATAGCCTCTTCAATCTCGGTAGTTCCGATTTGCTGGCAACCTTTCCGGAAGGCCAGAATCGCCGCTTCATTCATCAATGCTTCTAAGTGGGCTCCGGAGAAGCCTATAGTCTCCTGAGCAATCTGGGATAAGTCCACCTCAGGAGAGAGTGGTTTGTTTTTACTGTGAATCTCCAGAATCTTTAACCTGCCCTCCTTCTCCGGTAAATCCACCCGGACCTGACGGTCAAACCTGCCCGGACGCAGTAAGGCCTCATCCAGCAGGTCCGCCCGGTTGGTCGCAGCAATCACCAAAATTCTGATCGTTTGATCCGTCTTTAAACCATCCATCTCCACCAAGAGCTGATTTAAAGTTTGATCGTACTCCAAGTGGGAGGTGTGTTTTCCGCGTTTTCCCCCCATCACTTCCAATTCATCTAGAAAAATAATGGCTGTCTTCTTTCCCGCTTTTTCCGCCATTTTACGGGCACGGGAGAATAACTGTCGCACCCTTTGGGCGCCGACCCCGGCGTACATCTCAATAAACTCTGCCCCGGAGGAGGCCAAAAAGACCGCATCCGTATAAAAGGCAGCAGCCTTTGCCATCAACGTTTTACCTGTTCCGGGAGGGCCGGTGAGGAGAATACCTTTAAGCGGCCTAATCCCTAGCGCTTTCGTTGTCGCTTCTTCCTTTAAAAAATCCAACGCCTCCAAGAGCTCCCGTTTTGCCCTGTCTTGTCCTCCTATATCGGAGAAGGTAACCCGCGGAACAACCTCCTTCTCATGTACCGCTTGGATAGTTTCAAAGTTACGTTCCAAACCGCGACCTTGCATATAAAAGCGCAAGGCTGAAAAAGCTCCGCCAATCAAAAGAAAGGGTATCGGATCCAAGCCATGCCTAAACAGAAATAACAGTATAGCGGCTGCGCCACCGATTAAGGCTCCCTTCCGCATCAGACTCCCCCTCCTTCCAAAACGCTTGTCTTATTGAAGTGTGCTCCCTTGGGAAGCACCGCATAGTAATGTCCGGCGCCCCTTTCCAATTGGACAAAGAGGAACTGCTGCCCGATATAAACCCGGAACCTATCCCCTGTTTTCCTCTCCATCTCCTGCAAACCAGTGAAAAGAGTTTGATATCGTCCGGAAATTCTCGCTTCTTCCAGCAGAAAACTGAGTTCGTAGTAGACATCCCGCAGTTCCGGAGTTGAAGGCGATTTCACCTCAACCTGCTTTACCCTGCGTCCTTTGATCCTTTCCACCTTTTTGATAAACGGCTCTACCGTCTCCTGCAGGTTGTCAACGCCGGATAGAGACAAAACGAGACAGAGCTCTCCAGTACTCTGATCCTCAGTAAGTTGATAGTCAATAATCCCCGGAATCATCTTTGCCTCTTTCTGCAGAGGATTCCGGTGAAAAAATCCTTCAGCCAGATGTTCTCCAGCAAATAGTACACCGGTGGTGACCAAAAAAATAAAAACACCGAATATAATCTGTTTTATCCGCTTATTTTTTTGAAACATACTTCTTCCCCTTCCTATTCATTTTTCACGCCTGTGATCTCTCACCTGAGCCCGAAAGTGGGCAATGCGAAAGGAAGAAACCGCTGTCTGATGCAACGTGCGGTTTCCGATGGAATCAGAATTATAATGTCTGCTCCCCGCTGTTTTCTTCTATCGGCCTACGGCTGCTGGTCGACGAATGTCTGACACTAACAGACCGCCGAAAACGGGTAATGTCCAACGGGAGAGGGAGATCCAAAGAAATTCATAGTTAACATAAGTCATTATAACACATCAGATCGCAAGAAAGCGACCTTCAGCGCCTGGTACTTGGTGGAAAATAAAAAACCTTCCTTTAAAACCTAAAGGAAGGTCTTCCTCCCGGGAAATCCTGTTCCCAAGAAAAACCGTTTATTTACGGCGCCGTCCGGATTACAACTGTTCCGCCACTCCCGGCTCCTCACCCAACTGCTCAATGATGGCATTACTCTCTTCCGCTGAAAGGTTATCCTTGATATGAATGACATTATTTCGATCATCATCCAGATTGATTCGTAGCGGCTCATCCAGCTTGTTCCCGTTCCGGTCAAAGAGTACTTTGATTACCGGACGGAAGGGCTGGTTCTTATTGACCCTAATCACTTTGGCAATTTCACCTGTATTCAACTTAACCAAGGACCCGATGGGATAGATGGCCATCACTGAAATAAAAGCTTTCAGGATATGCGGATCGTATTTTTCCTTATCCTGAAAGATAATCTGCAAAGCCTGTTGCGGAGTTAAGCGCGAGCGGTACGGACGATTAGAGATGCAAGCGTCATAAACATCAGCCAGCCCGACAATTCTGGCCTTAAAGGCGATCTCCTCCCCTTTTAGTCCCTGCGGGTAACCGGAACCATCATACTTCTCGTGATGTTCTTTTACAATGGAGAGAATCTCCTCAGGAAAATCCTTAAGCATCTCTACTCCATACAGTGGATGGTTCTTAATGAGCTTTACCTCTTCCGCATCGAGCACTCCGTTTTTCTTCCAAATCTTATTTGGTACTTTCATCATACCCAAATCATGCACAAGAGCGGCTGTACCAATCAGATTCAGTTCTTCTTTGGAATACCCAAGAGCCTCTCCAATTAGAATCGATAAGATGCTGACATTTACACAATGGCTGAACAAATAATCATCATAGGATTTTAAATGCGTCAAATTCAACATTAAGTCGGAATCAAGCTCAACCTGTTCCAATAACTCACTGACCAGATCCTTCACCACTCTTGCTTCAATTGGTTGCTGCTCCGAACTGGTAAAAATCTCATTGGCAGTGGTAATCACCCGGTCATGGTATTCGGTAAATACCGGAAGCAACTCTTCTTCCTTCTCCTCTTGCCGGGTCTTTTCGGATTGCATGACTATTACTTCTTTAATGCCAAAGGATTCAATCCGCCGGATCAGGTCAAATGTTAATTTCGTGCCGGCGGAGACCAGAGTGGCGCCGGTTCGTGGAAATAAAACATCCTGGCCGAGAACCATCCCTGGAACCAAATTGGTTGTTCTTATAGTTCTCAACCTATACCCCCCTATTTATCAGCTTCTCGTAAAGCAATATAAATCTTAACATTTCCAAATCCTGTTTCCAGAGGAATAACTAAAAATCCCAAATCTTTAGTAGACAACAAGACATCTTTCCCCACGAACAATGTGGGAGGTGTCAGATTACAAAAAAAACCTTTATCCCCTAACTCAGTAACTGCATTGCCCGTCACGATATTGCTGAATTCGCAGATAGCGCTCTTCGCCAGTTCGTCAAAGGTAGTGATCGGTAACCCCAACAGCATTGTGGAAGCCACTTGGGACGCAGTCTGTTGCGACATACAAAAGATAACTTGTCCTAATAAATCTCCGGTGACACCAACTGTCGCATTAACCTCATCTCCTTTCACTGGAGAGGAGGCCAGTCCCAATTCGCCTTTTTTTACATGCTCATTACCAAGGGATTTTAAAACTTTAAAGGAGGCCCCTAAGAAAGGATTAATCAGTTCTGCTCTCATCAATATCACCACGTTTCTTCAAATTTGTGTGATCAATCCCCATATGTAACCCAATCTATCTCCAGAGGTGAATAAACCCTCCGGCCGCCAGGGTAACCAAGGCACCCGCCAGTATGACACCGAGCATTAATGCGAAGAAAGCGTATCTTTTTCTAATCCCCAAGAAATACGCCACAGTTGCTCCCGTCCATACCCCGGTCATGGGGAGGGGTACAGCCACAAAAAGTGTTAAACCGATAAAACCATATTTATTAACTTCTTTTTGTTGCTTTTCAGTACGTCTGTTGATCCAGGCAAAGAGTTTTTGAAAAAATGGGAGATACTGTGCCCACTTGGCGATAAGTGGCAAAACCATCATAATCGGGATAACCGGTAACAAGTTTCCAAAAACACAAATGGCATAAGCTTCGAGGGGATGAGCACCAAAGCATAAAGCCAGAGGAATTGCTCCCCGTAATTCAGAAACCGGAAGGGCTGAGGCCAATAAGACAGTAAGAAACTGATCAAAACTCAACGTAACCTGCATAACTCTCCTCTCTACCAAGTGAAACCGGACAGGCCCTAACCAGATAGAAGATCCGGAGTTTCCGTATCTGCAACCAGCTTCAGCATTGGCGTAGTTCGTAATCTACTTAATTATTGCTTAATTCATTAACTTCGCCATCTATCCGGCAAAACCTTCTGGGTAAAGTAAGAAATAAGAAAAAACTACAAGCTCTCCGAGTGTATACTGTTATTTTTTAGGAAAGTTTTTCTCCGTGCCTATAAATTCCTTTTCTCCCTTGCTACTCCTCGCTTAGCAAGCGGAGAGCATTGTACTCCCTCCACCCCACCTGACCGGTGACAGGAAGATGATGATCTTTTTGAAAGTTTTTAAGCGCCACTTCTGTGCTGTAACCGAAGACTCCATCCGGGTTGAGCTGATAATAACCTAATTGGCGAAGGCGTTTTTGCAAAAACCAAATATCCGCTCCTCTTTCTCCCTTCACCAATCGTCTGCGCCCCATGAAAGGATCCCCGATAATTCTTACCTTGTCGCCCCTTTTCACCCACCGGTAAAGTTCTTCAACATCCCGGTTGAACATGCGGATACACCCATGACTCTCCATCCGTCCTATGGACCACGGCTTGTTTGTGCCGTGAATCCCATATCTTCCATACGGTACATTCAAACCCAGCCATCGAGTGCCAAATCCTCCGCTCCATGAACCCTTGTTGACAATGATCCAGTCTCCGACCGGACTGGGGGTTTCTCTTTTCCCGATCGCCACCGGAAAAACTTTAAAAGGTTGCTTGTCCACCAGAACAGTCAGGGTTAAGTCCTTGGTATCCACGATGATCACTAACTCCCCGGGTGGGGGAGAAGTGACCGCCGGCTCTCCCAGACTCATACGGCCAATCGCGCTCCAAGTAGACTCGTCCACCTTTCCATTCACCGGAAGGCCGTGAGCAGTCTGAAATAACTCTACAGCCCGGGCAGTCTTTTGATCATAGATGCCGGAAGGTTTCGGGGAATAAAAGCCCTTACTCTTTAGGAATTTTTGCAACTCTAAAACATCTTCGTTCTGCATCCCTATAGAGAGTTCCGCCTCAGAGCGGCATTGGCACTTTACCCCGTGGCTTGTTGCGTGGACACGGGCAGGAAGGTATGCCGGAAACGCCAAGAAAAAAAGGGTGCCGATAATGGCAAAGACTAATGGTTTTTTAATATTCTTTATATTCTTTTCAGACCGGAGTTTTCCTTCTGTGAACGGTAATGACCTGGTTGCCAAGGGACTCTCCTCCTCCTCACATACTTCCTCTCCAGCAGTTTATCCCGGGCTCAGTGGAGAAATGCGTTAAAAAACGATCATTTTATACTATTCCCCTTGGTTATATAGGTCAATTCGCATCATTACGGGACCGCACAAGTATTAACGCCAGCGCCGGGCACGGCTGTTTCGAAAAAGTCGGCCAACAAGGACGGTTCGAGTTTATAAATTTACCTGTACCAGATCTCGATCCATCTTATCGAGGCAATTTTTGATTTTTCCGGCCAAATATTGATCTTCTTTGGCGCAGGCGGTTCTAATTTGGCGTAGTAGATCTATACCGCGTCTAAAGGCGGAGACGATATCTCCCTCCTGTAGTTCGGAGCATTCTAACAGTTCTAAAAAGTCACAGCCTTGACTCCAGCGATAAGCCAATGGAGAGAGGCTGGGAAAGAAGAGCACTTGTCTTTCGTCTACACCATGGCGGTAGACAAGGTCGCGAATGATCTTTTTTATCGGTTTCAAGTCATAGGGGAGTACTTTCGGAATACGCTCTCCTTTCCGCGGCTCGTAATCCACAGCTACGATCACTGCGTTAATCTGATCCTCGTCCCACTCATGAAACAAACCGGCGAAGTAAAACTCGGTAATCAGCAATTCCTGGGCATAAATCTGCGAGGCAAACTCCCCTCTCGGCAGCAATTCTCCAGATTTCAGATAATCCAATTCTTCCAAGATGGCCACTTTGGCCTCGAGATCTTCTTCAAACCTCCCGGCAACTTTCATGGAAGCGACCCTCTCCTCCAGGCTGATTCGTTCTTTGTAGAGTTCCTCAAATCTCTTTACCCTCTTCTCGCATCTGACTTGTTCTTCCTGGCAACAGTCCCTTTGCGCCAAACTACCCAAGGCCTCTTTTAATTCGCCAATCTCTTTGGCAATGGATTCTTTAGCCCTGCGGCCCCGGATATACTTTAACCGGCGCTCTTTTTTTCGTAATTGTCGGAACGCGGCATCTCTGGCCTTCGGACAAGAAAGGTTCCCCCAATCCTTGCAGATTACTTCCCTGATGGTATTCATTTCTTTGTTTAACCGGTTCAGCCTGGTTTCTAAGACAATCTTATGGTTGCGCGCTTGGAAAGTAGCGAAATTTTGATCGAGAATTAAAGAAATTTCATTCCGAGAATAATTCTTAAAGAGATTGACTACTGAATTGTAGCTCAAATTAAACTGGCTGACCAAACTTTCAATATGATCCGGGTTGACGCTGGGAAATTCATGCCGCTGATACCGCTCCAGATCAGCCAAGATATATACTGAGCCCCGTTCATCAATCCCCCGCCGTCCGGCACGGCCAGCCATTTGAAAATATTCCAAGGTGCTCATCGGCCGGAAAGACACACCATCCCATTTGGTTGGCGCATCAAAGCAGACACTACGCACGGGATAATTAATTCCTACGGCAAAGGTCTCCGTGGCGTACATCACTCTGATTAAATTCTCACCGAATAAAGTCTCAATGATCTCTTTCAAAGCCGGTAACAGACCGGCGTGGTGAAAAGCGATCCCTTTCAAGAAGATCCACTTTAGGCGATGGATTGTTTGCCAATTTTCCAGGTTATAGAGGCGAATCATCCGCTCTAAAATTTCTTCGGTTTTCTTCTTTTCACTACGCGTCAGAAAGTCGGCGGATTGGCTGAGTTCATCAGCTTTAATTTCACATTGTTGTCTGCTGAAGACAAAATACAGACAAGGCAAGCCTTTCCGCTTAGCAATATAATTCACCAAGGAAAGATGGGAAACCCCCCGTTCCTGGCGGTGGCTGAATCCCCGCTGGCAAACTCCGCCGTCTTTTTGCCGCCGCTTCCGCCATTCCTGTTCCAAATGGTTCAGAGTGGTCGCCCCGGTCAGAGGA
>DATCJV010000162.1:0-21048 GCA_036562625.1 Bacillota bacterium
TAAGCGGAAAGGTGTGATAAGGATCCGGTTGCGGCAAAACAAAACCCCACTGTTTTTTCTTTGGGTCAGTAATTTTTTGACCGATTGCCACCAACTCTTCCCAGGTTTTCGGGGCCTTTGGCACAAGTTTCTTGTTGTAGATCAACCCAATGGATTCCACGGCATAGGGAACGCCATAAAGTTCATTTCCCCACGAAAAAGCGGAGATCGCCACCGGGGCAAAGTCTTTCTTCTTATCCCCCAAGTCAACCGGTTCAATCAAACCGTTCACTACCAGTCGGCCCAGCCAATCATGAGCGCCGATTAGAATATCCGGCCCCTTTCCTGATGGTCCCACGATACTTAGCTGGTTGCTGATCTCACTGAAGTTTAGTTCTTGAACCTCTATATTGATGTGATATTTTTGGGTGAATTTCTTTCCCACTTCCTGTAAGATAGGAGAACGAGTATCATCCGCCCAGATCAACAACTTGCCTTCCTCAGACGCATAAACCCCGGAAAAGGCCGTCAAACCCAGGAAAAGACCGAGCGCTAATAGTAAGCATCTTTTCATGAAAATCCCTCCTTTTTTTAGTTCGGCTGCACAGTTTAGAGAGTTTTTTCCGCGCATCCCTCCCTCTCTTTCTTCTTACCGGACTACAGGGGTACCGGCT
Organism: Bacillota bacterium; assembly: GCA_036562625.1. Taxonomy (GTDB): domain Bacteria; phylum Bacillota; class UBA4882; order UBA10575; family UBA10575; genus DUOH01. The sequence continues at coordinate 654 of DATCJV010000162.1, forward strand.
GGATCTGTGCGCACACGTTTGCGCAACAGCCAAAAATTTTTTATCTTCTGGTTGAATCCCTGACAATTAACTCCGCCGGGATAATAGTCCGGCTGTAACTTCGTGCCTGCGGCACGCCTGCTGTGTACTTCTCATTTACTTCGGCTAATAACAACTCAACTGCTTTCGCTCCCAACGAAAAAGCATTTATCTCAACTGAAGTTAAGGACGGCGAGAAATAGGCGGCTTGCGGCACATTGTTAACTCCGGCCACCGCCACATCCCGGGGCACTTCGAGCCCATGCTCATTCAAGTATTTGATGGCTCCGAACGCCAACAGGTCATCACAGGCGATGATTCCAGTAGGCTGAACACTCCGGTGTTGATAAAAAGTCTTCATCAAATGATAGCCGTCATCCGTGACAAATTGGCTTTCCACCACCAATTCTTCATCCACTGGTATACCGTGATCCTGTAAAGCTTGTTTATAACCGTTGAACCGGTCGACCGTCACTAAAAAGTCCGGCGACAAACCAAGAAAGGCAATTCTGCTATGGCCTTGTTTAATAAAGTGTTCCGTCAGTTCATAACCGATGGAAAAGTTATCATTATCTACCCAATTTACTCTGCTTTCCTGTTCGGAACGGCCGATGATCACAAAGGGAAAACTCATCTTAATCAATTCAGCCACCGAGGGATCCCGTACCCGTGAAGTCAGCAAGATAACTCCGTCAGTGATCCCTCCGCGCGCAAACTGGATGATAGTATCTTTTTCTTCTGCCAAAGAAGTGACACTGGAGATTAGAATATTATAACCATGCTGATAGGCAACGGATCCTATTCCTCGTAACAATTCAGGGAAGAAGGGGTGTTCAAATGATCGCTCCGCTGTTCCGGGAATGATCACCCCGATAATCTTCGACGCTTTGCTCGCCAAAGAACGGGCGATCATATTCGGATGATAATCCAGTTCTTTCATGATCTTCATTACTTTATGTTTCGTGGCCGAACTAATCCGGGGATGATTCGCGATCACCCTGGAGACAGTAGAAGGTGACACCCCCGCCTTTTTCGCAATGTCTTTAATAGTTATCCTCATCAGTGTTCCCTACTTTGTGCAAACGTTTGCTCATATTTTTCTCAATTGTACCATATTTTTCTGTCAACTTCAACACTGTTTTTCACCTGATTTTTACATTAAATATTCTATGCTCATACTGCCCATATTAAGCCGGTATACTCAGAATTTTCCCGGTTTTAAGTGGTCAAAAAAACAACGGCCTCCACTCTACTGGAGGCCGCCTCCCCACTCTATTAAATCAAAGATCATATTTAATTATTATGGTCCCTAAAGGATTAATCCCTACTTCACCTTCTACTTGCTGACTGGATAAGAGTTCAATGGCCTCCCCTTCCACCCGGATCGTCTGCGGTCTGGTTTGATAATTGTGGATCACCCAGAGTAGGTAAGTGTCTCCGGCGACCGAATATCCATATGTCCCCTGCGGAGTATCTAACCTTTCATATCTCCCATTAAAGAAAGCCGGATGCTCTTTTCTGAGACGAATCAGTTTTCTGTAGTGATTTAACAGGCTGGTGGTTTCTTCCTCTTGTTCCTCTACGGATATTCCGTCAAAGGCTTGGGTATAAAGGGGTTCCTTGTTCGTCCATAACCTCAGGTCAGTCATGCCCGGTCCTTCTGCTGCTGCATACCAATCAAACGGTTCTCTAATGTGTTCATCAGGCTTGGCTCCGCCTTGCCCCAATTCTTCTCCATAATAGATAAACGGCGTGCCTGGAAGCGTAAGCAATAAAGCGGCCGCCAATTTCATCCGGTTGATATTGCCTGCCAATTGAGTGGCTACCCTATTCTGATCATGGTTACTCAGAAAGGTACTGTCAATAAAGTCCGGGTTATATGCGGCGTACGCTTTATGCATATCAGCAATGATCGCCAGGAGATCACGGTATCTTCCTCCTGCCACATAGATCATTCTCTCGGCTAAGTCAAAGTTGAAGGAGGAATCCAAATCCCCATAGAAGGGGGCCACCGTGGACATACTGGCCATGTTTTCGCCAACCAGAAAAGCTTCAGGGTTAATCAACTTCACATAAGCATTGAACTCTTGCCACCATCTATGGGTAACCTCCATTGCCACATGGTCGATATGCATTGCCGCATCCAGCCTAAACCCGTCTACTCCGTCAGACGGATCTCCATCTCCGTTCGGATCCAACCAATAGCCGGCGATTTTCTTCAATTCTTCCCGGACTTCCGGGTTGCGGAGGTTAAGATCCGGCATCTGGGGGCCGAAGAGCCCCATATACTTTTCAGCCCTCGTATACTGGTGCCAAATATTCTGTCCCCATGGTCCCGGGGTGAGTTCTTCATATGGTTCAGCCCAAAAATAATAACCCCTGTATTTGCTCTGCCTCCCCCGAACCGACGCCATAAACCAAGGGTGACCGGTTGACGTATGGTTAAATGCCAAATCCAAAATTACTTTGATCCCCTGCTCATGGGCAGCTGTCAGAAAAGCCCAAAAATCTTCGTTTGTTCCATAATCCGGATTGATCCGGCAATAATCCACCACATCATACCCATGATAGCTTGGAGAGGCAAAACAGGGCATCAACCAAACCGCATCAATCCCCAGTTCTTTTAGATAACCGATTTTTTCCCGGAGTCCTTTAAAATCGCCAATCCCGTCATTGTCCCCATCATAAAAGCTGCGGACAAAGATCTCATAAAATACAGAAGTCCTCGCCCATTCCGGAGGCGTCGCCACTACTGGCCGAGGATCCGTCTTAATAAAGGAAAAAACCTCACTCTCAGCACTTTTCCCGTTATAAGTGGCGATTACTTTATAATAGTATACAACTCCCGGCTCGAACCCGCCAAGCTCTATTCCGGCTTGCGGGTAATAGTGTTCAATAGCGGTGGCCAATTCCAACTTGTCCCGTTCAGTACCCAGGTAAATGCAGACCTGGGCCCCGGAATGCGTCGCCGGCAGAAAGCGGACGGTCTCCCGGTCAATTTCCAAATAATCACTGACCCGGCCAATATGTGCCTTGGTGGACTCGGCAAGCACTGTTTTGGTCTGTACCACCAAGTTTCCGGCTACGCAGAGAATGAGCCCCATCATGACCACGAAAAGACAGAAGAAGCTCAGTCGTTTTACTTTACCCATCACTATGATCACCTCCTTTCATCGCTTCAGAACAAGACATCCGGAAAAACACCGGCTTAATAGGCTTCTTCCTGCTTTTGAAGTTATTTTTCTTAATTATTATTATATAAATATATTATATAAGACAAAATATCATTCTGCCGGCGTTGGCAGTGGAGAGGACCACCAGGCTCCATCAATCAAGCTTGCCCTTGCTCCGCTTTATCAGGATATAAAATATAAAGATCCGGTTGGAAATAATCCGCCCGCTGTCCGTCCTCCTGGTACCTGCGGAAATCCGCGAAAATCCTCACTCCCAGCACCTCCTCAGCCAGGTCGTCGCCGATCATGAGCTGCCCCTCATCCATCCATATTCTTCCTTGGCCGTTTTTAACCTCCCCGTTTATTTCCACCTGAAAGTGGGTCTTTTGCATACCGATTCGGACCGGCTCGTTCACTACTTCCAAATAATCAGCAGTATCCACCGCCACCCTGAAACCGATGGCTGTCGCCAAACCCCTAAAGGGTAGATAAAAAGTATCGCCTGCCAGTTTGACCATGGTCTCTGCGGCGATTTGCCCGAAGGGGGTCAGGAAAATATTCGAATTGACCCTGGTCTTGATGATCCCGGCCTTACTAAACAGATCATCAGCTACGACCTGATCTGGAGTATAAAAGATTGCGGCGCGTACCCCATCCACAGTAACCTCCTTCAGCTTTACTTTTTCCGTAGGTTCCAAGTGGATTTCATCTCCGCTAAGCACTCTGTACCAAGCAGCTTTGGGAATTTTCAGAGTAACCGGATAAGGGTTGGCATTATAAATCACCAGGATATTTCGCCACCTCTCTCCCTTCGGCGCGTCTTTGATTAAATAAGCCACAGTATTTCTGGGCGCCGGTAAAAAAGAGATACTCTTTCGGATCAGCTCCGCCGAAGCAAGCCGGAAGGCGGGGTGCCTCCGGCGTAAGGCGATCAAGCCCTTGACATAATGAAAGACATCCAGATTCGCCAGCTTTCTTCCCCAATCAAGGGCATTGATATAATCCGGGCTCCGGTAAGTATTATGTTCTCCTCTCTTCGTACGTAGGAAATCCATACCCGCCTGGAGATAGGGCACGCCTTGAGCGGTGAAGAGGATGGCGGCGCCCAATTTGTGTCGGAGTTTTCTCTTTTCTACGTCCAGATCCGGATTGGCGGCGGTCAGTTTGTCCCAGAGGGTCTGATTATCATGATTGGCCAAATAATTAATGGATTGGCCGGGCTGGAGATTATAATCTTTCACCACCGGATTATAAAAGATACTCCCGGCCACCCCTTGCATTACCTCTAATTCCATGTGCGGCCGACCGTCAATAAAACCGTGCTCCCGATCGTTATCCCATGGTCCCTTCAGATTATCGCGAAAGTGATCGTTAAAAAAACCAATCCCCGGTAGTTTATGCGCATGGGGTTGAATAGCTCTCTGTACCCGTGGAAGGTGTCCCAGATCCCATCCCTCGCCAAAGATAATGATTCCCTGATCAATCCCGGCTAAAACCTCTTTGATTTCCCGCATGGTCTCGAGATCATGAATCCCCATTAAGTCAAAGCGAAAACCGTCGAGATGATATTCGGTTACCCAGTATTTTACAGAGTCTACTATGAACTTTCGCATCATTCTCCGTTCCGAAGCGGTCTCGTTCCCGCATCCGGTACCGTCCAAAAAAGAGCCGTCCGCTGCCATTCGATAATAGTAGCCGGGAACGAGCCGGTGAAAGATTGAATCATAATTATGAAAGGTGTGATTATAGACGGCATCAAAGATTACTCTGATCCCGCTCCGGTGGAGAGCTAAGATCATTTCCTTATATTCTCTTATTCGTGTCACCGGGTCGTAGGGGTCAGTAGCGTATGAACCTTCCGGAACATTATAGTTCTTCGGATCATAACCCCAATTAAACTCCTGCTTTTCTAGGGTTTTTTCATTAATGGAAGCATAGTCATAGGTGGGTAAGAGGTGCAGATGGGTAACGCCCAATTCTTTCAGATGGTCGACTCCGGTGGTTACTCCCCCTGGCCCTCTACAGCCTTCCTCTTTAAACTGCAGGTATTTCCCTTTATGTATGATTCCCGAGGTTTCATGCATGGACAAATCCCTGATGTGCAACTCATAGATTACCGCATCAGTCGGCCGTCCGGAAAAGGGAGGACGCGCATCATCCATCCACCCCGGCGGATTGGTGGCGGCTAAATCCACCACCGCCGAGCGGTCGCCATTGACTCCCGCAGCCACGGCATATGGGTCCGGCGTCTCGGTCTCCTGTCCATGATGGGTGACTTTGTAAGTGTAAAAAAGGCCATGCAAGTCCCAGGTTAATGTCTTGACCCAAGTTCCCTGAGGACCTCTTTCCATCTCATAAGTTATACCCGGATCGGCAGAGGCAATATCTCCATCCTGGTAAATAGCCAGTCGTACCCGTTCCGCCAAAGGCGCCCATACTTTGAAGGTAGTCGCTGTTTTACTGTACGTTATCCCCAGATCAGGACCGGCATAGAAAAAATCAGTATCCAACTCTTGCCATTTTTTTACGCCAAAAGTAAACACAGACACCATAAATCACCCTGAATCTATGAAAATCTTAATCCATCATGGAGATTAATATCTCCTGAACCATGGGTCTTATGCAAATGCAGAAAAGGAGGCGTGACGCCTCCTTTTATCTGCAACGCCGTCGACACGGCCGTCTGCATCTATTCCTGGGAGCATAAGGACAATTCTCCCACCTGACCGTAGGAAGTACAAAAAACGGTCCTTCCAAAGAGGGATAGGGCATACCGGGCCAGGATGGACAAGGCATCGGCTTTTGCGGCGGTGGCGCCGGCGGCCTGGGTTTAATCATTCTTCTGGGGAGGCAGATGACTTGACCGGTATAGATCAAATCAGCATCGGTGATCTGTGGATTCACCCGCAAAATATCTTGAACACTAATCCCAAAACGGTGGGCGATACCCGATAAAGTCTCTCCTGCTCCGACAATATAATATTCCCCTTCACAGGTAGCTGGCGGCACCGGCAGCGGGACACAGATTCTCTGCCCAACCTCGATTACATCCGGATTCACAATCTGTGGATTATAACTCAACAATTCATCCAAAGTAATCCCTAATCTTCTGCTGATCTCGTAGAGTGTGTCACCGTGCATGATGGTATAGAAGAATCCCGTAGGGCAAAAGGTATCGGGTACGGGCACGCAAATAACTTGGCCGGGAAAGATTAGATCCGGGTTGGTGATCTGCGGGTTGGCCCCAATCAGTCTTTGCAAAGGAATTCCAAATCTTTGCGCAATCAAAAACAGAGTGTCTCCAGGCCTGACTGTATAGAGTTGTCCGCCCGGGCATGAAGGTGGCGCCGGAGGGGTATGATGCGCCGTCTTAACCTCCTTATGATCCATTGCAACCATCTATTTTCCCTCCTTTTTACACGTGCTTACAGTGCTTTGGTGCAATTATCATCTTTCACTCTAGCATATTCAAAGGTGGTAGTATTTGTCCTAGGCCAATAGAATAACTGCTCAAGCCGGAGCCGATATATGATATACTATAAGAGCCGGCGCAAAGAGTATGTTCTTTGCACAACTGACTCTGAACCATTAATTCCAGTGACGAACGACACTAGATAGAAAATGTGACCAAAATAAAGGAGAGCGCTAAATGAAGAATCCCCCTCCCCTCCGCTTTACCATCCCGGCCGCCTGGTCCGGCCAAAGTATAAAGGCCCTTCTCTACCACCATTTTCATCTGTCCAGAGGCCAAATCACCGCGTTAAAAAAGCATAACGGGATATTCATCAACGGTCAGCCGGTATTCGTTACTCACCGGCTGACGGAGGGAGAGGTGCTGACCCTGTGCATTACTCCTTTGCAACAAAACTTTACGCCGGAAGCAATCCCCCTGTCCATCCAGTATGAAGACGCCGATCTGGTGGTGATCAATAAGCCATCCGGCCTGTTAGTCCACCCTGTGCGTTTCCATCCCACGGGAACTCTGGCCAACGCCCTTACTTACCTTTGGCACGAGCAAAAAGAAAACGCTTCTTTTCATCCGGTACACCGCTTGGACAAGACTACTTCCGGATTGGTACTCATCGCTAAAAACCCCTGGTCTCATCAGCAATTATCCAGACAACTGGAACAAGGAATGATCAACCGGCTATATTTGGGCATCTGCCACGGCGCCCCGGTAAGAAAGAGCGGGAAAATCTCCGCTCCCATCAAGCGCTCGGCTATGGGGATCAAAAGGGAGGTCTCTCCTGACGGGAAGCCCGCCTTGACCAGGTTTCGCAGGCTCAAGAGTTCGGAGAGGGGCTCACTTTTAGCGCTCAAAATCTTCACCGGGCGTACCCACCAGATCAGAGTACACCTGTCATCCTTGGGGCACCCTTTATACGGGGACTCCCTCTATGGCGGAACGGAGAACTTTCCCAGACCGGCCTTGCATGCGACACGAATCAGCTTTACTCACCCGCGTACCGGGCGGAGAATAACGGTCACCGCCAATCCTCCTCCGGACTTCTCCGATTTACTGACCACCATTATTACAGGTGATCTCAATAAAAAATAAGCCACGGCAGTCACCTACGAAAAATCATTTTACCCGCGCCAAAGGGTGACTGTTAATTTATTATGAACAATCTGTTAATTTCCATCCTTCTGGAGGATGGAGAGTTTGCAGTACAGAATTGAATACTAAATATTAATGAAATGATCACTATTTTCCATTATGGGAAGAGAAGGAGGTTTTAGCTTGATTAAAACAATTGCCAATACTATTCGCGGCTTGGCTGCGGATACCGTTGAAAAAGCCAACTCCGGACATCCGGGTATGCCCCTAGGCGCGGCGGATCTGACCGCAGTTCTCTATTCCGAGGTATTAAAACACGACCCTTCCACTCCAAATTGGCCGGATCGGGACCGCTTTGTGCTCTCCGCAGGACATGGTTCAGCTTTGTTATACACCATTCTACACTTAACCGGATACGACCTTTCCCTAGACGAACTGAAGCGCTTCCGTCAATTGGGTTCCCGCACACCCGGGCATCCGGAATACGGGAAAACTCCGGGTGTGGAAACCACAACCGGGCCTTTAGGACAGGGCATTGCCAACGCAGTCGGAATGGCCTTGGCCGAAAGAATGCTGGCCGCCAGATTCAACCGTCCGGGCTATGAAATTGTAGACCATTATACATACGCCCTCGCCGGTGACGGATGCTTAATGGAAGGAGTAAGCGCAGAAGCTTCTTCTCTAGCCGGCTCCTTGGGTCTTGGAAAACTCATCCTCCTCTACGATGCAAATGACATTACCATTGAGGGATCAACCGCGCTTGCCTTCACAGAAGACGTGGCTAAACGGTACTCCGCCTACGGCTGGCAAGTCTTGCAGATCGACGGGCACGACTATGACCAAATCTTAAAAGCGCTGGAGGAGGCGAAAGCGGAGACCTCGAAGCCTACTATCATCGTGGCCAAAACGGTGATGGCCAAATGCTGTCCCGGGCTTGAAGGAAGTCATAAAGCCCATGGTGCTCCTCTAGGTAAAGAAAAGATTGCCGCGATGAAACAGAATCTAAATTTACCGCTTGCCGATTTTCAGGTGGCGAATGAGGTTTATGCCTTTTTTGCCGAGAAGCGCAAGGCCTGGCAGAAAGCCAGACAGCTTTGGGAGGATAAATTCAGAGCATGGTCGGAACAGTATCCGGAATTGAGAAAAGAATGGGATCGGGTCATGCAAAGAGAATTACCTGCCGGCTTGGAGGAAGCTCTACCCAGATTTGAGGTAGGCTCCAGCGGCGCTACCCGTGATATCGGCGGTCAAGTCCTGAATGCGTTGGCTGAACGTTTACCGGAACTGGTAGGAGGTTCAGCCGATCTGGCGCCCTCAACTAAGACCTATCTTAACAACTTCCCCGCGGTGAAGGCGGATAACTTTACCGGTAGAAACTTTCACTTCGGCATCAGAGAGCATGCCATGGGGGCTATAATGAATGGTCTCTCCCTTCATGGCGGTTTCCGGGTCTTCGGCTCCACTTTCCTGGTGTTCTCCGATTACATGCGTCCGCCCATTAGATTGGCGGCGCTTATGAACCAACCAGTGATTTATGTCTTTACCCATGACTCGTTTTATGTTGGTGAAGACGGCCCCACTCATGAACCCATTGAACATGTGGAAGCCTTACGGGTGATCCCAAGGCTGCAAACAGTGCGCCCGGCTGATCCCAACGAAACGGCTTGGGCTTGGTTAGAAGCTCTAAAAAATACCGATTCTCCCACCGCCTTGATTTTGACCAGACAAAAACTGCCGACCCTGCCCGGAACAAACTTTGACGGATTTAAACGGGGAGCCTACATCATCAAGGAAGCCGCCGGTCGGCCGGACCTGGTCATTCTGGCCAGCGGTAGTGAGGTTTCGCTGGCGATAGACGCTGCCGAGCTTCTAGCGGCGAAGGGTAAAAACGCCCGGGTGGTCTCTGTGCCTTGCCGGGAAAAATTCCTCAAGCAGGATCCAGATTACATTCAAGGCATTTTGGGTGAAGGAATTCCCCGGATAGCTATTGAAGCGGGTATCGACAATGGGTGGCGACTGTTGGTCGGTGCTTTAGGCCTGGTCATTTCCATGAAGGATTTCGGAGAAAGCGCTCCTGCTGAAGTGTTGGCCGAAGAATTTGGTTTTACCCCGAAAAAAGTAGCAGATAAAATCGAAGCTTTTCTCCAGTAACTTCCCACGTAATTTTTACGCAACAAAAAAGAAGGGTGCGATCGACGAAATCGAGTCCCACCCTTCTTTTCATGTCTCCAATCTTTACTTCTCGCCTTTTTCATATACTTTCCTGCCAAAAAATCCATGGATGATCTGGTACACCCTTTTAACTTTCTTCTCGCTCTTTACCCAAGCCTAAACAGATAGAATTAATCCGGTCCATTCCGTAAAAAGCCGTCAATCTTTCACAGGCGGCCTCTTCTCCTCTTCAACGCCCCTCGTTTTTCTCCGTTTCAGCCAATTCGCGCCGAAACAACTCTCCAGCTTTTTTTGGTCTACACAAGAATTCAGTTTACATCGTGGACACCTGACTTCATTTGTTTCCATTCCGCATTGAATACAAACATATTCCTCAGCCATCAAGTACCTCCTACCAAAAAACCTCGCAGCCGAAGCCACAAGGTTTTCTTGTTGATTTTCGGCAACCGAGCTATCATAGTCCTCCCCCAAATGTGTGAGCATTTCAGAAAAGAACCTTAGACCTCTGGTTTTGCGTCCTTGTCTTTCGAACAAGTATGCCTTTTCGTTTTGGTTTACTAAACCATGTCGCAGAGATGCAGGTAGGTAAATAATGTCATGGACCTTACCTTAGCTCCCATTATTGATCCAATTTAAGGCTCTGATTAAACACTCCTGATCGTTTCCAGATTCCTCCTTTGGGATCAGGACCTGAAGCCACCGGTCATTTTTCCGGTCCAGCTTTTCACAGTCTGCCGTATAGATGATCCGTCCCTGATTAATCTGTTCTCTAATCTTCAAACGGTAAACACCGCCATCAGCTGTATGCACCTCAAATAAGAATGGATTATGTGTAATCAGCTTCGAGATATTCTTGAAGGAACTATTTTGCATATTATACTTCAAAAAGCATTCCTCCCCCTTATCCACAAGGCCACCTGTATGTTCAGATAAATTTTTGAAAAACAAATTTAAAAATTCTTATTTAATATTCGCCACCCCTGAAAATTCTCCTGTTGATGATAGCGCTTTTTTAAGAAAAACCCCGGGCGAAAGCCGGGATTAGTTATACTCAATCTAGTTTTTCGTAAAAGAGAATTTCTGCCGGATACCCCAATAACCTGCAAAGCTTATCAATATTTTCTTGATTGGGCTTGCTCCCTTCGTAAATCCACCTGTTTACTGTTCTTGGATGTACGCCAATCTCCTCCGCCAACACAGAAAGGGCGATCCCCCTGACCAGCAAAATCCCATACAAGACCTCGTGCCTAATCCTCCAAGATTGTAACTTCATCCGGAAGCGTGGTTTCCGGATGCCAACGCCACCCCACCCCTGAGGTATTTTCGTCCTTTGCTCCATATCTAGCTGCCTCCGTCTTGTTTTCGATCTTAATCATCACTATGGTTGGAGAAGGAACCTTTTCTACTTTTTAGTTTTCTACTGATTGATCATCATCTCCTCCCAGAAGAGAAAATATTTTCCCAGCATCCCGAACCTATGGACAAGTGGTGAATACTCGCTGCCAATATAATGAAAGACGCCGTTCATAACAGAAGACAGCGGCTTTTATAGGTCTTTAGTTTTGATCGAAATACAGCACTGATCCCCTAAGAACCAAAAATAATAAATATATAATAAAAAAGAACCTGAAATTTCCCTGGAATAAAATAGTATATTAATTGCTAACAATAGACATAAAATGGGATTGGGAGCGATTTTATGAGAATTGAACAGCCGATGGCTGTAGCCATCATAGGCGCCTTGTCTACAATACCATATGAAATGCTGTCAAGCGTACTTAAATTGTTGGGGTATGCAAAATACAGTGTTTATGAATTAAGCAGCCTGATGATTACATTAAACAGACCCAACAAAATTCTGGGGGCTTTTTTATCCATGATCATAGGCGCAAGTATAGCCGTTATTTTATATTACGCTATTATTGGACGGTTTGGTTGGAATAATATAATTTTCAAAAGCATCTTTATCAACCTTCAAAGCTGGTTGGTGTTGGAAGGTCTTTTTATGTGGCTGATTGAGGGACGTAATTTCATTCCGCTTAGACCTATTAGTGACTATTACTCCCATCTTTTTAGTGTTACTATATTCGGGATTATCCTGGGACTACTTTTCCAGAAATACCTCAATACTAAATAAAACAACCGACAGAGCGCTTTTATAAAAGAAGAGGCGTCTGCTTTGATGTTAGGGAACTGGAAAGAAGAGAAAATGTCAAGCTGACTAACCCCAAGATCAAGAATTTGCAACAAGACAGGCAGGCCATTTAGCATCGTGGCCTGCCTGTTTGTAGAACCATTATAAACAATTATGTTAATATAGTTATAATCGATGAAAACAAGATTTGGCGATCCTCATAATTTTGAATGGTGGAGGCGGGGGGAGTCGAACCCCCGTCCGAAAAGGTAACGACAGTAGTCTCTCCGGGCGCAGTCCGTAATTGGTCTTTCGCTTCAGCGTCGTTTACGGACAAACTAAGCATCAGCTATCTCGATAAGCTTAGCGCTGATCTCCGAGAATTGACCAGCGGGCAACCTGGTTTAATGACGCCCGCACCGGACTCCCAGGTAAAGTCTGGATTGGACGGCTACTTATAAATTAAGCAGCTAAAGCGTAATTATTATCGGCACTTAATGTGCTTGCTGCAGTTTAACGAGGCCACAGCACCTCGGCCCGCTACTCCTGCCCTTACACTCCCCGTCGAAACCGGACGCCCCCGTTTTTAACAAAAGAATGAAAGTGCCGTGCTTGCTTCGGCAATGTATGCGCTGTAGAAGAGTAGGCATCTTTCACCGGATCAAGGTAAGTGAGTTTTAACTCGGTATCTTATTATACAGCAAACCGAGGGGAAATTGCAAATATCGAATTAAGCTTTTTCTACAAACAAAGGCCAACGCAGCTATGATCTTTCTTTAACCGCCCTGGCCATCTCCCTTTCAGCGTCTTTTTTCGCCAGATCTTGGCGCTTATCATATAATTTTTTCCCTCTGGCCAAAGCCAATTCCACTTTTACCCGGTTATTCCGATCAAAATATAGGGAAAGTGGAACCAAAGTCATCCCTTTCTCTTTAATTTTTCCATGTAAGCGCCGAATCTCTGCTTTGTGCAGCAACAGTTTTCTGGGGCGCAACGGATCATGATTAAAACGATTGCCAAAATCATACGGACTGATGTGGCAATTATAGAGAAAAACTTCTTCTCCCTCGAACCCGGCATAACTGTCATTAAGGTTTCCCCTGCCCAAACGGAGGGATTTAACCTCGGTCCCACTGAGAACAATTCCGGACTCCAAGGTGTCTTCAATAAAATAATCATGCCGGGCTCGTCGATTTTTGGTGATGATTTTTGGTTCCATCCGCGATCAAACCTCCGCCCGAATACATAAATTCCACCCATACCAGTGTACCCTTGAATTTTTATTATAACAGTCCTTCCCAGTCTGTCAAGTACCAGCAACCTCCGGAGCTCAGCGCGGACTTTCTCCGTCAAGTTAAGCGCTATTCGCAATCTACGTAAAGAAAGCAACCACCCACACAGGCAGTTGCTTCCTTTTGTCTGACATCACTTTGCGGAAGACTACTTTTCTTCTTTCATTTGCTAATCAGATCTACGGTATCCCTGGCAATCACCAGTTCCTCGTTGGTGGGCAATAAGAGCACAGATACTTTGGAATCCGCTGCGCTGAGGTCGGCCTCTACTCCACGCAAACCATCATTCTTCTGATAATCCATTTTTACGCCCATAAACTCCACTTCGCGGCAAATGTCGGCTCTGGTCTGACTATCATTCTCCCCGATCCCGGCGGAAAAGATCATCACATCCAAACCTTTTAATTCCGCGGTGTATGCCCCTATATATTTGACGATCCGGTGAATAAAGATTTGATAAGCATCCTCAGCTTGAGTGTTGCCTTGACTACGGGCTTTCTGGATATCACGCATATCCGAATACCCGGTTAATCCCAAAAATCCGCATTTCTTGTTCAGGTAATTATCTACCTCCGCAGGGGTAAGATTGAGTTTCTGGCAAAGCAAAGGCACGACCGCGGGATCCAGATCCCCGCTGCGGGTCCCCATCACCATCCCCTCCAAAGGCGTCAACCCCATCGAAGTATCGATGACTTTTCCACCGTCAATCGCCGCCATACTGCTACCGTTCCCCAGATGAATAGTGATCATCTTCAGTTTATCGATGGGTTTATGCAAAAATTCTGCAGCTCTTTTCGCCAAATAACGGTGAGAAGTGCCATGAAACCCATACCGGCGAACTTTATATTTCTGATACACCTCAAGGGGCAGGGCATAAAGAAAAGCTTTCCTCGGCATGGTCTGGTGGAAAGCGGTATCAAAGACCGCCACCTGCGGTACATCCGGCATTAATTCCATACAAGCCCTAATCCCCATAATATTGGCGGGCATGTGCAGAGGTCCCAACTCACGCAACTCCTCAAGCTGAACGAGGACCTGATCAGTTACAACCACCGATTCCTTAAAGACCTCTCCGCCATGGAGAACCCGATGACCGACTCCGTTGATCTCTTTAAGATCCATAATCACTCCATATTGGGGGTCTGTCATTAATTTTAAGATCATTTGTAGAGCTACTTGATGGTTAGCAATCTCTGCTTCCTGTTGATACTTATCGGCGCCGGTCTTTTCATGGGTAATCCGGGCCGCGCCACCCTGACCGATCCTCTCCACCAGGCCTTTGGCCTTCACTGCTTCATCGGCGAAAAATTTGTACTTCAATGACGAACTTCCGCTGTTAAGTACTAAGATATTCATATTAGTGCTCCCTTCATTTTGTATGTTGTATACTTTGATCTATATTAAAACAAGATGATCAACAACTATTAATATCTGTCACTTTTGTGAAGCACTGAATTAAAGATCAACGCGCTCATCTTGAATAACACAAAACAAACCAAATCTATTATAAACCTATTAAGTCCGTTTGACAAGTGAAGCCAGGAAAGTATCTGATCGCCTATTGTTGTATAAAAAACCCAGACAAACCAAGTTCTTAAACAGGCGCCCAAATCCATCAGCCGGCTCCTGACTGCCACAGGTTATTAACATCATCATCTCCGGCGAAACGCATCATCACCAGACCGGCGCCGGTGTTCGGGCGACTATACAGAAAAAAGACCCTGAAACTCAAAGTTAGGGTCTGCTCAAGGCCATATTCATTTTACAACAACAGTTTACTCCCGGTAAGTCTCCACCACTCCGCAGGCGTACTTTTTTATATTATGAATCATACAGTCACACACGCCAATACTCATGAACCGACAAATCAATCTTGATCAATGGCTGTATTGATCTTGAATACTTCACATTGGTGACATTGTGCTCTCTTCTCCATTACTGAACCACTGGGGATACCGCAGCGGCTAAGAGTATTCGGAATCAACCAACATTTTTCCTCTTTGGCTTGATAGGCCGGACAATCAATCTGATTACAATCATGTACCCGCCAACAACGTTGGAAATTATGCATCACTTTAAAGCGGCCCACCAATGAAGTAAGGTGATCAGCCATATCAACCAGGGTCATAGCGGATTCAGCCAAATGCTCCATTGTGATACGTTGTTGTTCGGCAGCGGCGGCCACCTGTGAAGCGCCGGTAGCATTCTGATTGGAAATGGCCTCTACACCCTCCATGGTACTGGTCATCTCTTCACTACTGGCCGCCTGTTCCTGAGAAGCAGCGGCAATCTCTTGAATGGTCAACACGGTCTGATTAACTGAAGTGAGAATTTCCGAGAAGGCTTCATTGGCTACATTTGCCAGACTGGCGCCTTCTTCCACAGCGTGTGTACCTTCTTCCATGGCTTGCACCGCCGCTTTAGTTTCCTTTTGAATCTCACTGATCATTTCCGCAATTTGAATAGTCGACTGGGTTGTCTGTTCAGCCAGGTTTCTCACTTCATCTGCCACCACGGAGAATCCGCGGCCGTGCTCTCCGGCTCTGGCTGCTTCAATAGCGGCGTTTAACGCCAGCAAGTTTGTCTGCCGTGAAATACCCCTAATCACATCGATGATCTTCCCGATTTCTTGGGATCTGAGGCCTAAATTCTTGACTACCTGAGCTGAATCGTCAACCGTCTCTTTAACCTGCATGATTTTGGACCGCACATTCCGGATGATTTCTCCACCGTTCTTGGCGCGATCCGCCGCTTGTGTTGAAAAGGAAGACGCCTTCTGGGCCTCTGCCGCCACTTCCTGAGCGGTGGAAGCCATTTGTTGCGCTGCCAATGAGGTCTGCTTTACATGATGAGATTGTTCTTCCGTACCTTTGGCAATACTGTCAATAGTGCTTGAGATCTCCTGGGTGGATAAGTTGGCCTCCTCCACCATAGCCGACATATCCTGAGCCGCTTTCGCCACTTTTTCCGCGGCATCCAAGTTTTCTTGGAGAATATGCCGTAAGTTCTTCATCATATTGTTCATGTTGGCTCCGAGTACGGCAAATTCGTCGTTTGAATCCAACTGAATCTTGCTGCTTAAATTATTCTCCGCAATCTCCTTGGTGACTTTGTTTAAGATAATAATTGGTTTAAGTACATTTATCTCCAAGAACTTACCCATTAAAAAAATAAAGATCAAAATCGCTAAGACTTGAAGGGTGTAAAGGACGATTGCATTATTAATCATCCCCGTAAACAACCGAACAATAGAATAAAGCACGAGCGCGGTACTGATCGCAACAAGTAAGAACCGCCGCTTAATTCCTACTATTTTCAAGCCAATCCCTCCAGTTGTCTAAAAATCCCGTTTCCTAATGATATTTAATTCTACATGCCGCAAGTGATTCCTGCTATCGACTAATACTGTTTTTTACCCTCTTTCAAGGGAAAACTCCCCAAATGGGGAGTTCCTGCTGCGTATGTCTTAGATTAGAAGTTGGGCAATAATGGCTATTAGGAAAAAGGCTATACCTAAACCGGCAGTGAGTTTATCCATAAAGGCCTCAAAACCTTTGCTCTTTCCGAAGAACAGCTGGCCTCCTCCTCCGATCGAGCCTAATCCCTCGCCCTTACTGGGTTGAAGTGTAATAACCACTATTAAAATAATGGAAAGCACAAACAGTAATATGGAAAAGAAATTCAATCCTTACACCCCCGGTGATTTTCTTCAGCTTTGATGATTACCACAGATCAGCTTAGAGCCGGGCAAAATGTCTTCTACAGCGCTTTGTCTATCCATGGTACAGGATCCGCGCGAAGTTTCATCATTTCTAGTGTATTTTACCACAACCTAGAGGGATGCACAAGTTCTTTATTTCTTTAGATTATAGAATGTCTTCATTCCGCGGAAAACAGCTTCTTCCGCCAGGAGATCTTCAATCCGGAGCAACTGATTATACTTGGCCACCCGGTCAGTTCTGGAGGGCGCTCCGGTCTTAATCTGCCCGGCATTGGTCGCGACAGCAATATCGGAGATGGTGGTGTCTTCGGTCTCTCCGGAACGGTGGGAGATGATTGCGGTATAACCGGCGCGTTTGGCCATTTCAATCGCGTCCAGAGTCTCGGTTAAAGTACCGATCTGATTTACCTTAATTAAAATGGCGTTGGCTACTCCCAGGTTAATACCTTTAGCTAAACGCTCGGTATTCGTCACAAACAGGTCGTCCCCGACTAGCTGCACTTTCTTCCCGATGCTTTCGGTGAGCATCTTCCAACCTTCCCAATCCTCTTCGGCCATTCCATCTTCAATTGAGATGATGGGGTACTTATTCACCAGATCCGTCCAGAATTCCACCATTTCCTCTCTGGTCTTCAGCATATTTGATTTCCAGAAGTAATATTTGCCTTCTTCCCCTTTTTCTTTAGCTGCTTCCCATAGTTCCGTAGAAGCCGGATCCATCGCGAACACAACATCTTGACCAGGAGTAAGGCCGGCTTGTTGAATGGCTTCCATGATTACATCAAGGGCTTCCTGATTACTCTTGAGATCAGGGGCATAACCTCCTTCATCCCCGACAGAAGTGGCGTATCCCTTCCCTTTCAGTACCTTCTTTAACGCATGAAAGATCTCGGCGCCCCACCGCAGGCACTCGGAGAAACTCTCCGCTCCTACCGGCATGATCATGAATTCTTGCAGATCCACACTGTTATCCGCATGTTTTCCCCCGTTTAAGATGTTCATCATCGGCACAGGCAGTTCTTTGGCATTCACTCCGCCCAAGTACCGGAAGAGGGGGAGCCCAAAGGAGTTGGCGGCGGCTTTAGCCACAGCCAGCGAAACGCCGAGAATGGCATTGGCCCCTAACTTGCTTTTATTTGCCGTACCATCCAGCTCCAACATGAGATGGTCAATTCCTACTTGATCGACGGCGTCCATCCCCACTACTTCCCCGGCGATCTCCTCGTTTACATTGGTTACGGCTTTTTGCACGCCTTTTCCTAAATATCTCTCCTTATCCCCGTCTCGTAGCTCCACTGCTTCAAAGGCCCCGGTGGACGCCCCGGAGGGAACGGCGGCCCGCCCTACTGATCCGTCGGCCAAGGTGACCTCAACCTCTACTGTGGGATTGCCGCGGGAATCCAGAATTTCGCGGGCATAAACGTCGACAATTGATGTCATTTTAACTCCTCCTCATCATAATAAACTTTGGATTCTTCTATTGCTTTACCAATTCTTACTTCTACGAAATGCTTAAGAATCAGTCCGGCTGCCATCATAGTCTTCCATAAATCCGAAGATGTTATCATACTTAGTGAGATTAAAAGAAACTTTTGGCCTTCCGGGACTAAACTCACTGGCTTTTATGCTTTAATAATCAAAGACTTGCCTGTCATCTCCGGGGGCTGCGGCAGTCCCATCACTTCCAGTAAGGTAGGGGCTAAATCCCCCAGATTTCCCCGACCCAGGCGGCATTCTTCTTTATATCCCACCAATATGACAGGAACATCAAATGTTGTATGAGCGGTATTTGGCGCTCCCGTCTCCGGATCCACCATCAGCTCGGCGTTTCCATGGTCGGCGGTGACTATGACCACGCCGCCTTTTTCCAAAATAGCCGGAACAACCTTGGACAGGCAAGTGTCTACAGTCTCCACAGCCTTGATGGCGGCCGCTTTTACCCCGGTGTGTCCCACCATATCACAGTTGGCATAGTTCAGAATAATTACATCAAAACGGTCGGAGGCAATCTCCTCTAAGACACGCTCCGTAATCTCGTAGGCGCTCATTTCGGGTTTTAAGTCATAGGTCGCCACTTTGGGTGAGGAAATTAAGATTCTCTCTTCTCCGGGAAATGGGACCTCATCCCCTCCGTTAAAGAAGAAGGTAACATGGGCGTATTTCTCCGTTTCCGCGATGCGTAACTGTTTGAGACCTTGCGCGCTTAAGTAAGCGCCGAGTATATTTCGCATCTTCTCCTCAGGCGGGTAGATGACCGGGGCCTCGATGGTCTCATCGTATTGGGTCAAGCATACAAACTTCACTCCCAGCCTCCCCCCGGTTCGCTCAAACCCGGTAAAACTCTCATCTACAAAAGCCCGGGTGATCTGCCGGGCCCGATCGGGCCGGAAGTTAAAGAAGAGCACCGCATCTCCTGTTTTCACGGTAGCAACAGGTTTTCCCTCCTGTTGCAGGACGATTGGCAAAACAAATTCGTCAGTCACGCCCTTTTCATAAGAGTCCTCCACTGCTTGCACCGGATCCGTAGCAAAGACACCCTGCCCATACACCATGGCGGCATAGGCCTTTTCCGTCCGTTCCCATCTGTTGTCCCTGTCCATGGCGTAGTACCGCCCCATCACCGTGGCGATTTTACCGGTTCCGATCTCGTCTATCTTCTCCTGTAAGGCTTTGAGATACTGGACGGCGCTGGTCGGAGGCGCGTCTCTTCCGTCAAGAATCGCATGGATATAAACTTCTTTCACTCCGGCTTCTTTCACCAGGCGCATAAATTCATACAGATGATCCGTGTGACTATGCACTCCGCCGGGGGAAACTAAACCCATAAAGTGTAGAGGTTTATCTTCTTTCACCACATAATCCAGGAGTTCCTTAAAGACCGGGTTCTGCTTGATCGCTCCGCTTTCCAAGTCTTTGCTGATCCGGACCAGACTTTGATAGACTATCCGTCCGGCGCCGATATTCAGATGACCTACTTCGGAAGTGCCCATCTGTCCAGCAGGCAAACCCACGCCTTCACCGGAAGCGACGACCAGCGAATGGGGGTTGTTTTTCATTAATTCATCAAGAAAAGGGGTGTTCGCTTCAAAAACGGCGTTGTCTTTGGGGTCAGGATTGTAACCCATGCCGTCGAGAATAATCAACGCCGCTGGTCTGTGTCTCAATTCCATTTTTTCTTCTCCTGTTCTAGACTTGACCTGTCTGCCTTAAATTCTCAAACTCTCGCCTGAACATTGACTCTCTAAAGAAGAGGCGCTCACATTCAAGAGTTATCCGGCAATAACAGGGCTGACTTTATATAGTAGTATTCCGCACACCGGTTAATCT
>DATCJV010000164.1:0-1764 GCA_036562625.1 Bacillota bacterium
GTCACCGGGGTTCGTTATCCGGGACCGGGGATAGCGATTAAACGTTTTGAGTTGATGATGGAGCTGGTGCCTAACGCGAAGAGTATGTTAATTCCCTATCAAAAAGGGGCGCCGACGGTTCCGGCGCAGATGGAACTCTTAGCTCCGGCTGCTAAGAAAGCGGGAGTGGTCTTGACTGAAGCGCCGGCTGCTGATGCCCGGGAGTTGGATGAGTTCTTACAGGCTTTAGTCAGAGCGGGAAAGGATAATTTCGATGCTATTTTATTCTTGGCGGAACCTTTAACTGTTCTTCCAGATGCTTTTGCGGTAATCAGCAGTTTTGCAGAGAAGCGAAGAATTCCGATTGGCGGCGCCATCATGACTCATGGAAACTACGGTTCGGTCTTTGGGGTGAACACCGATCTCATGGCTTCAGGAGGGCAGGCGGCTTTTTTAGCGGATAAAGTGTTAAAAGGAGCCAATCCGGGTACTCTTCCCGTCCTTTCGGCGGAGATATTTATCGAACTAAACTACAAAATCATCCAAGAATTGGGGTTGAATATTAGCGAAGGCTTGTTGAGTCAGGCCCATAAGATTATTCGCTGACAAAATAAGGGTAGTATCGGGCGAAAGTAACATTCAACCGTCGCACTACCGGTAGAGAAGAAATATAGGGAGGAGGAGGACTGTGCAGTGCCGGAAGAAAAAAAACGCTTCATTGCTAAGATCCTGCAGAAAATAGGGTTTCGAAGTTTACAGGCCATACTAACCCTTGCCTTTATATTACTCAGTTCAACATTTCTTGTAGTGACCAGTTGTATCAGTATGCTTAACAACTATAGAAATACCCAAAAGATAATCGCTGATCAGCAACAACTAATTGCCAAGGAAGCAGTTAATGTAGTAAACGATTTTTTACAAGAGAAATATACGTTTTTGACTGTCGCTTCCGGAATCGGTGGGTTGGACCTGGAATCGTATACGCAGCAAAAAACTGTTCTGGAAAAGTTAATGGGTTATGAAGCCTCTTTCCGGCAATTGGCTATCATAAACGTCAACGGGAGAGAAGTCGCGAAGATTACGCGGGCCTCGGGTCTAGAACTGTCTCAGTTGACTGCGGAGATAAAAAGGGAGATGCTGGCCAAGGTTAAATCGGGAAAAAACTTCATTGGATCCGTTTATATAGACGACTTTACCTTTGAGCCCATGGTGTTAATGGCCGTACCGATCAAAAACGTCTTTGGAGACGTCAGAGGAACTCTGTTGGCTGAAGTTAACCTCAAATTTATGTGGGATTTAGTAAGTTCGGTGAAGATTGGGCAGAACGGTACAGCATATGTGGTGGATCGGGCCGGAGTTTTATTGGCTTTTCAGGATATCGGCCGGGTTCTGAAGGGAGAAAACCTCAGTTACCTGAGTAAAGTAGCGGAATTCCAAAACGATCCCGGTTTTACCAAGGAAGTTACTACCAATACAGTTAAAGGCATCACCGGAACCAAGGTGGTCTCAACTTATCTCCCGTTAATCGAACCTGACTGGGCGGTCATCATTGAGCTACCCTTTATTGAAGCGTACGGTTCACTCCTCGCGGCGCTGGTCTTTACCTTAATTATTAATCTGACTTGTGTTGCTTTATCTGTCTTTATCGGCAGGGGATTAGCGAGGAGAATCACCAAACCCATCATTGATTTGCGAGATGCCACCACTCAGATCAGCAAGGGCAATTTTGACATAAGTATTAAGAGCCAGGCCCGGAATGAAGTCGGTGATTTAGCTGAGAACTTT
>DATCJV010000168.1:0-6332 GCA_036562625.1 Bacillota bacterium
TACTAATTCTTACCCCAAATATAAATTTCATCTTTCAGGCCGTCGCTGTATAATGATCCCATATTCTCTCCAAAGCTACAGGCATAGGTACCATAAAAAGACTATTCGCCTGCGAAGCCGACTGTGTTGTGCAATAGTCCTATGTTTAAAATCCAGTTTTCAGCTTCATCTTTATTGTTAAATACTTTAAAACTGTTTCCTTTATTGGCCTCGGTGATAAATTCCCCGAATTTACCCTTCACTTTTTGCTGATCCGGCAGGACAAGCGCCACTTTTATCCGGTAATTGATAAACTTTTGCAAGACACTTCCGGCCAAACCCGTCCGGAGGTTAAAAAAATCCTCCGCTAAAGCCGGGGCATGGATCATCACCAGATTGGGGTCGTTTTCAAAACAGGCCGACCTTCACCGTTGGATTTTGCCATGACTGGGCGCAGAATAAAAAAAGAGGCTTTGTAAAAGCCTCTTTCATCATTTTTTAAGATGGTAGTCCCAACGGGAATCGAACCCGTGTCTCCGCCGTGAGAGGGCGGTGTCCTAGGCCGCTAGACGATGGGACCATAATTTTTCTACTCTAGTTACTTGCCTGCCCGCTGTAAAGGGGGCGGTGTCCTCATCCACTTCGTGGCTGTTTTAAAAAGGTTTCCCTTTTTAATCGACCGCTAGACGATGGGACCATAATTTTTCTACTCTAGTTACTTGCCTGCCCGCTGTAAAGGGGGCGGTGTCCTCATCCACTTCGTAGATGTTTTAAAAAGGCGCTCCTTTTTAAGCATCCACTTCGTGGCTGTTTTAAAAGGTTTCCCTTTTTAATCGGCCGCTAGACGATGGGACCAGATAATAAAATTTGGCTGGGGGAGAAGGACTCGAACCCTCGCTAACGGGGCCAGAACCCGTCGTCCTACCACTAGACGATCCCCCAACACAACAATCGCATTTATTATTATAGCATCATAAAATTCTATGGTCAAGAAGAAATAAATCAGTTGCCTCCGGCTGTCCCTGAATTTTTTACCCATTTATAATGACAAGGTCAGTCCCGGGGCATGACCTTAACACGATCTTAAGGGGGAAGTCCCTTGGGCCGGCAGGAGTTTTTCCCAAGACAGGAAATAATAATAATGAACTGACCAACGGTGAGGTTATTTTCTAGGCAGAAGGGATGCTTGGTAATGCTGGATAATAAATTTTTTAAGATTGCGATCTCCATAATTTTGATTCTATTAATCTTATTCCTCTTCAAGCAGGTTGATTATATCTTTATGCCCTTGGTCAACGTCTTGACCTTCCTGCTTTATCCTCTGCTCATAAGCTTCTTCTTCTATTATATGCTGCGTCCTGCCGTCCATTTTCTCACTGCGAAGATTCGCCGGCAAGGCCCGGCTATTTTCCTCACTTTTCTCGTGGTGATCATGATCATCGTTTCCATTAGTATCTTTGGGGGAAATATCATTCAAAAGCAGATTAGGGATCTGACCCATAATCTGACCAACTACTATACTTTTTTCCGGAGGACCATTGATTCCGGGGTGGAGAACGAATTTCTCCAAAGCCTGTTGGAAAGGTATGATATCGAAGAGAAGCTAGCTTCCTTCGTGGAATATATCTTAAACAGTGTCAGGGAGAACCTCTTCGGTTTCTTCTCCAAGGTGACCAATATCGGCACAATCGTCATTCTGATCCCCTTCATCATTTACTACTTTTTAAAGGATGAAAAGAAGATTTATGAAGGGTTCATTGGCATTCTCCCGGAGAGGTTCAAGGATCCGGCAGTGGCGATCTTGGAGACCGCAGACGAAACCCTCGCCAAGTATATTACCGGCCAGTTAATCGTAGCCGTTGTTCTTGGCGTGCTGACTTTTATCGGTTATAGAATCATTGGTCTGCCGAATGCTTTGATCCTCTCCTTGATTGTTGTCGTCACCTCTTTTATCCCCTTTATCGGAGCAGTGCTCGGGGCGCTGCCGGCGATCCTGATCGCCTCCACCACCAACCTCTTTCTTATTATCAAAGTACTGATCGTCCTGGTCGTCGTGGAACAGCTGGAAGGCAACCTGATCTCCCCGCGCCTGCACGGTAGCAGGTTGCAGATTCATCCTTTGATCGTCATCCTGATCGTCCTGGCCAGCTTTACCCTCTTCGGTGTCTTGGGGGCTTTATTCGCCGTACCGTCCTATAGTGTGATCAGAATAGCCCTCAAAGAAGCTCATAAATACAGGATCCTCACCCAAAAAGGCGGCTTGATCCACGACGAAAAGCGGTAAGCCCCTCTTCTGCTTAACGGATCAACGCCGCTCTGCGATACGTTGCACTGATCCTAGGGGAGAATAAGGCGCAGTCCTTATAATAATTGCTTAATCGCCGCCCTGGCTAGTTCGTCACAGCGGTTGTTTTCTACATTCTCCGCGTGCCCTTTGACCTTAATCCACTCCACCTGATGCACTTTACTGAGTTTGAGCAGCTTCTGCCAGAGGTCTTTATTCTCTACAGGCGTCTTCTTTGCGGTCAGCCACCCGTTTTGCTCCCAGGTTTTGAACCAGTTTTGCCGGAAGGCATTGATCAGGTAGGCGCTGTCGGAGTATAATTTGACCCGGCAAGGAAATTTCAAAGCCGATAAGGCGTTGATCGCCGCCAACAGCTCCATCCTCTGGTTGGTGGTCTCTTTCTCCGCTCCGGACAATTCTTTCCGGTTGTTTTTGTACAGGAGCACCGCCCCCCACCCGCCGGGCCCGGGATTCCCGCTGCAAGCCCCATCCGTATAGATTTCCACTTCCGTCATAAAACCCCTCCTTTCTCGGATATTCGTCTGCCCGGCCAGACCAGGTTGGTGAAAAAGGCCTGCTTCCTCTAGGGATGACAGGCCCGGTTTAAAAATAGCCTAGGTTCCGGTCTCACCGGTCCGGCGCGCGTTTTTAGAGGTCGAGCTCGGCAATGACCTTCTTTAATACGGCTGCGGAATGTTTCAGCATGGCTTCTTCTTTTTCGTCCAAGGTAAGGGTGATGATTTTTTGCGCTCCGGATCTGGCCACCACGGTCGGCAGGCTCAAGCATACATCCTCCAAGCCATATTCCCCTTCCAGATAAGTGGAGACTGTCAAGACGGAGAATTCATTCCTGAGAATGCTCTCGGTGATATTGACCAGGGCCAGTCCAATTGCGTAATAGGTGGCGCCCTTGCCTTTAATGATCCGGTAGGCGGCGTTCTTTACCTCTTGAAAAATCTCTTCCTTCTTGAGCGGCCCGCAATTCTTGCCGCAAACCGGGCAATACTCCGAGAAACGCAGTCCCGCGATGTTGGCCAGGCTCCAGACGGGAAGCTCGCTGTCGCCATGTTCACCCAGGATATAACCGTGGACATTGGAAGGGTCAATCCGGCAGTGTTCGCTCAGGAGATAACGGAAGCGGGCGGTATCTAACACAGTGCCCGAACCGATCACTTTCTGTTTGGGCAGGCCCGACAGTTTGTAAGTGACATAAGTCATAATGTCCACCGGGTTGGTGGCGATTAAGAGCACCGCCTGCGTCCCGCTGGCCATGATCTGGGGAACGATGTTCTTGAAGATCTCTGTATTTCTATGTACCAGGTCAATACGGGTCTCTCCTTCTTTCTGCGCAGCCCCGGCCGTCACCACCACTAGGTCCGCAGTAGCGCAGTCCGCATAAGTCCCCGTTCGAATTACAGCCGGGCGCACGAAAGGCAAACCGTGGTTTAAGTCCATCACTTCGCCCATAGCCCGTTCTTCGTTGACATCAATAATGATAATCTCCGAGACCAATCCACTAATCATCAGGCTGTACGCATAGGTGGAACCGACCATACCGGCGCCGACAATTACTACCCGGTTGACGCGTTCCCTTTCTTGATGATAGAGCGTTCCTCTTCCTTGCTCAGTCATAAGATCCATCCTTTCCTTCGTATTTTACCGCAGAAGCGGACCTGTTAACGCCCGGAAAGTCTTATTCTGCCATCAGATACAATCCTCCACTCCTGCGCGCTTCCCACTTGACTCTTGTTCTTGGACCTCCCTTGGCCTGGTGTCTGCTTTCAAATGTTCGGCTCTGGTAAATTGACGCACACTCACCACTTGCGGTTGGACCTTCTCCACCAGGTATTCCACGTAGATATTGGGATCCGCCGCTGTAAAAACATAGACTTCCAGCGCGAGATATTCGAAACCAGGGAAGGTTTGAAACCCGATTCTGGCCCCGTCCACCTTGAACAGGCCCATGAAGCCGTCACCCGTGTCCGCGATGAGTACGGGCGCGCGCGCGACTGCCGGATGGGACTCGCCGAAGTCTTCCCGCATCTCCAGGATCAGTCCGGTCAATCTTTGCTCATCCGCCAGCAGTTGCCGGCAGCAAAGATAGAAATCAGCCAGGATCAAACTGGCCATCTCGCCTCACTCCCCACAAACCTCCATTTAGTCATATATTATGTTTTGCAGATGAAGTGGTGCGAAGGCTGAGTTGACCGGGGACCGCTTTATTTTTCCGCTGTCAGTAAAGAATCATGAAGCTGCCGGACCATTTGGCGTAGTTGCTCAATCTGCTCTCTGCTGACCTTTTCCGGCCTTTGCCGCAACCGCCCTCTCAAATCCAGGTACTCGGCGTCCAATTGCATTAACAGATTCTGCAGGTTTATGGCGGCCCCGGGTTCCTCCGTTCGGTACTGCACATCCAGTTTGAGTTGGCGCAGATCCGCACTGTCCCCGCGCTTGGGCACAATCGTTTTCAGCCCCAATTCTTCCTCAATGGCCCGGGACCAAACAGGAAAGACATCTTCATCGCCATGCACCAAAAAGACGGTCTTTGGCTTGGCGACAAACCCGCGTAGCCAGTTCAACAAGGCGGTCTGGTCAGCATGGGCAGAAAAGCCATCTATCCGATAGATCTTCGCTTTGACCAATATTTCTTCCCCAAAGATCTTGACCGCCTGGGCGCCGTCGAGAATCCGGCGTCCCAATGTCCCCTCCGCCTGATAGCCTACGAATAAAATGCCTGCTTCCGGTCGCCATAGATTATGCCGCAAGTGATGGAGAATCCGTCCAGCCTCGCACATCCCGCTCGCTGAGATGATGATGGCCTTCTGCTCCATCTCATTCAGTTCTTTAGACTCTTCCGTGCTTCTGGTAAAGTGCAGGTTGGGAAAGTCAAAGGGACTCTCGCCTTTCCGGAGCAGTTGATAGGTTTCATCGTCAAAATAATGGGGGTTATTCCGGAAGGTCTCCGTGGCGGAGATGGCCATCGGACTGTCGATATACACCGGAAGCTCCGGAATCCTCCCCTCCATCAACAGCTTTTTGATATGATATAGAATATCCTGCGTCCTACCGACGGCGAAAGAAGGGATGATCAGTTTTCCACCCCGGGCCTCCGTATCCAGGATCACTTTTTCCAAGAGTTCCAGCTTATCTTCTTTATTCTCATGAAAACGCGCGCCGTAAGTGGATTCTATCACTACAAAGTCAGCCGCTTCCACCCGGGCCGGGTCTCTGATGATCGGCTGGTTAGCCTGGCCTAAATCACCGGAGAAGACCACTTTGACTGTATGCTCATCTTCGGTCAACCACATTTCGATAATTGATGAACCCAAAATATGCCCGGCATCCCGAAACCGCACCCGTAAACCGTCGCTGATCGTGATCTCCTCCCCATAATGCACCGGGCGCAAGTATGCCAAGGAGGCAAGCGCGTCTTCCACCGTATATAATGGACTCAAAGGCGGTTCTCCCTGCCGGACCCGTTTCCGATTATGCCATTCGGCTTCCATCTCCTGGATGTGGCCGGAATCCGGCAACATGATTCGGCATAAGTCCACCGTGGCGTTGGTGGCGTATATCTTTCCCTGAAAACCGGCCTTACAGAGCCGGGGGATTAAGCCGGAGTGGTCGATATGGGCATGAGTCAAAATAACGGCATCAAGCTCACTGGGGTTAAACGGAAAGGGCTGGTGATTTAAGTCCCGCTCCCCGCTGGAACCCTGAAACATGCCGCAATCAACTAAGACGTTACTATGTGCGCTGGTGACTTGGAAGCAGGAACCTGTTACTGTTTGCGCAGCACCATGAAATATAATCTTCATCAAATCTCTCCCTTTACGAAATAGCCTAAGCAATGGGTTTTTCGGTTACTATGACAATAAAGTATATGCCATAAACGTGTTTTACAGAAATATCTTCTATCATCAGACAAAAAATCCTTTATGAATTAATCTGTAATGTTAGTGTAAAATTATTGTAGATTTGACGGAGGAGAGATCTATAGAAAAGAGAAGAGGAACCTCACATTCGCCTAAGAATGAAAACCCCCAGAAGGAGGCCGAGGTTCCTCATG
>DATCJV010000171.1:0-2448 GCA_036562625.1 Bacillota bacterium
GTCCCGGCTATACACAAAGCAATCGCCATCTGCGCTCATCACCTCGGTTTCCGGTAGTTCGGCGCAATAGACCATGTTACTCCCCAGATGGTAGGTTATTTCTACCGGAACGGAAAGGTGGGGTATACACTCCTTTCCTCTCGCCCCCAAGAGGAGTTTTACCTCCTGATCCTGCTCAATCATCGGCTTGCCCACGGGCAGCTCCACGATTATTCCGCCTGCTGCCGCCCGTTCCAAGCAATCCCGGCGCAGAGTAGGATTCACCCCCTTGGTCAACACTACATAAACCCCGGTCTCTTCCGGCAACTCCGGGTCCGCTCCGGTGAAACCGGCCTCTGTCAACAGCAGGCTCAAGGCCTTATACCCCATCGGACTGGGACTCTCCGGATTATAGAGAAAAGATTGATATTGCTTATGTGATACAAACATGGTATAAGCAAAGAGGAGCGCCAGGAGGACGCTCCCCACCGATAGAAGAATTCTTTTGTCCTTTTTATGCTCAGCCATCCTTTAACCCTTTTCCATAGTAATATAACGTAAATACTCTGCGGCGCCGGCAGTATCATCCTTTGTGCACCGCTTCAGCCCATACCATTTCTCCTGAAAAAGGCGGACCAGCCGGGAAAAGGACTGATAACACGCGCCATCCGGCCCTACATTTCTACGGATTTCTTGAAGACTCTCCCGGTCGGACCTGCTTGGGTCGGCTGTTAAGACCCTGGAAGCCTGTAAGTATTCCAAAGCAGCCAAGTAATACAAGCGCACTGCTTCCAAGTAATGACTGTTTATGACTGCCGAATCGGCTTTAGCTTTCAAGGCGGCGAAGTCTTCCCGTTTCTCTTTTGGCCGTCCCGTTCTCAGCTTCACCATCTTTTCTGGGAGAAAGATTTTACCGAAATAATAAAGGAGAAAGAAAGTAGCGATACCCAGGATAACCAGGCCCACCCAATTCAAAAAGTCAAGTGAGAAATGTTCCGCCTGGAGCTGTGGTTGAGCCCGGCGTGCAGAAATTTCACGCCAAAAATCCCAAAGTCGATCAAGCCAGCTCCAATCTTTTGGTGTTTGAAATTCATCCCGTTGGAGAATGGCTTTGAGCGTCTCCCTCAGGCAAGACGGATCACTCATAAGCTCTCCGTACCGCTTTGCAGGTCAGACGCGGCGCTCCCCAGCCGTTGTTTGATATCATATCCTTCTTTTCTAATCAACAAATCATAGTAGATGGCGGTGAGCGGCCCATATGCAAAAGAAGAAAAGATACTCATGGCCAAAATGAATACTATCCCCAGTAAAATGCCGACCACACTCCCTAATCCCGCACTAACCCGGGTTGCAAGAATAATCGGGGCGATAATTAATCCGATGAGGATGAATACTAGGATATAAACGAGTAAGTAGACCAGAAACAAGGTAAACATTATACGTAAACGATTGCCGGAAAGTAGTGTAACAGCCCGTTTCAAGCTGGCAAATACCCCGCGGTTTTCCATGCTGAGAACTACCGGGAGCAGACAGAAGAAGAAGGAAATTAAGAAAGTTCCCACGTAATACAGGAGGGTCAGGACGAAGTGAGGGGAATCCCCCATCAGTGCGCCCATGGCTAATTGCCAAACCAGCGTGATTAGAAAGGTGATCACCGAAGCGCCGACAAAACGCATTCTCTTCCCTTTAACATCTTTATAGGCTTTGGTGGCGCTGATGAATTCTCCGTGTAAGCCGGTTTTGAAGAGGTTAATATTACCGTAAGTAAAATTTATCGAGGCCCGAATAACGATGATTACGAATGCAATAAAATATATAATCCAACCCCAGCCGGTGCTATTGGATAACCCGGTAAAGGATCTATCCATAACTATAGAGCCCATATTAGTAAGGGCGTCGGTAAAGAAAAACGCCCCCGGCAGCAGTACGATCACTACCGGATAGAGTGACAGGAAGTTCACCCCCTGAAAACCCCAAAAACACTCCCGGAGGATGGAGAAGGTATTATCCAGAATATCCCCGATCCCCATGGCCTTCATCGCCTTTGACATTCAATCCACCCCTATCATCATATCTGCTTTTGGTAGATTCGGAATAGTGATATATTTTATTATATATGAAACCTGCCAATAGTGAAAGGGCAAATGGGAAAAAACCGTCCCCGAACAGACAGAGGGACAACAGACAGAGGGACACAGACAAAGGGACAGGGACTTGTCCGGTGCCTGGACCTTGGCGGAAAAAGCCATCTTGTTGAGTCAGACAGGTCCCTGTCCCTTTGTCTGTGTCCCTCTGTCCGGGTTAGAACGGATAACTCAGCATTACGGTAAAGACCGCTTGGGGTATGTCTCTGCCCGGGGCCAAGAGGGTACCGTCGTCCCCCAAGAAGACTGTAGTATTGACAGTCAAATCTAAATTCCCGGGTAAGGTGGTCTGGTATTCGGGGGTCAGAAACAGGCTGCCGTCATC
>DATCJV010000172.1:0-35665 GCA_036562625.1 Bacillota bacterium
GAAGCAATCGGAAGCGTCATGGGGGTGGAGCATAAAATGAACATTTGGCATCCGGAGAAAACAGGAGATATTCTTCTTGAAACCGCAATTTCAGCGCAACGCTGAAAAGGGCGAAACGGATTATATTATTATAAAGATAAAAGGGTTGCCCCGCTTCGAACAGGGCGGCTCTTTTTTATTTTCAGTCCCCAGAATTGTAACCAAAGTTATAATTCATCTTCGTGTAGTTTACAGCCCGGATTTACGCGCTATTTTGTTATTTGTAAAGATATATATTTGGTTCTATACCGAAATTATACAAAATATTGTAATTATCGGCGAATTATTGTATAATTTAAGAAGAAAAGTGAAGATTATAGGGGGAAATGACAGATGAGAAAATTTATATTTATTTAGGATACCAGTTGTTGTATTGATATTAATCATGGCGTTTTCCTTCGCCGGTTGTGGTGGTGGCGGCGGCGGTGGCAGTAATGGCGGAGATACCGACCCACTCGCCGGTTATTGGTATGTGCAGAAAGTAGTGAAGCAGGATGGACAGCAGGATTTTCCTATGGATAAAGATGGAACTTCAATAGAAATGATCCTTGGTTTTGTAAATAATAAAATGTATATGTTTACAAAAGTATCTTCCGGGGGACAAGTATCAGTAACCTATAAACCGGATGAAGTCAAGAGTTATCGTATTGATGGGAATAAAGCCAGGTATGAGGGAGGAACATTGACTTTTACCATAACAGGCAATAGCGCAACATTTATCCAAGAGGATGCGAACGGAAAAACCACATTATCCGTATTGAGAACAAATGCTTCTGCAGTGGAGGGCGCTAAACCTGAAGATGGTGGAGGTCCTGGAGGTCCCGGAGGTCCCGGAGGTCCCAGTGCTTCTTTTGAAGGATATTGGAAAGTGACCAAGCGTGAGATTATAAATGAACAAAAAACAGAGATTTTTCCATTAATACCCGCAGATGGGATCCAAGTTGAATTATATCTTGGCTTTATTGATAGTGAATGCCGTCATTATATGAGATATACAGGGCTAAACGAGGAGGGAACAGCTGCTCTTGAAAGCAAGGGCATTATATCCGGTCAATTTTACTATACTGTACAGGGACATTACACCTATGATGAAAATACCGGTACGCTAAAGTATATGGATATTTCAGGCAATTATGAAGGAGATCAACCATTTGTCGAAATGACATTTGATGGTACAAGGATATCCCAAGTAGGCCCAGGTATAGATCAGATGACGATATATGTGATAAATGATGATGGTTCTATTCTGGCTGGCGCTATTCCAAAGTCGGCTAATTAGTAATAAGCCGAGAGTCAGTAAACCAGTGTTGTCTCTTAGCAGGAGACAACACTGTTTCTTTTTTTTATGCAAATTAATTTTCAGAAATAAAAACAAAGGGCGGAGATTAAAATTTCAGTATAGTTTATTATGAATTTACTATCAAGGTGCCAGAATTGATAGAGTTTAGTAAAGGCTTTGATTTATACTAAAGGGAGGAGTCTATTGCTACGTTCGGATACTCATCTGGTTTCGTCAGGATAATTACGAGCATAAGTGTATGGCGAGGTTCTTTTCTGCATAGTGTAAAATTGTTGTAGGACAAAAACAAACAAGAGATCATCCTTTTGGTAAAATAAAATTGCACAATCCCAAAACCAAAGGAGTGTTCTCTTGTGAGAACTATTTTATACCAAATCTACGAAAAATTCATTGGTGAAGTTACTATTTTTTTAAGTCAGGATAAAATCCTGGCACTGGAAGAAATAGAGACGACTTTAAAGAGAAAGACGGACAGATTTATTTTGTAAATGGTTAAAGCTTACCTGGAACAACTAGATGAAGCCATTATCAGCGATAAGGCTGGTAGAAGACAAAAAGGGATTGTGGTTGAACATCGGGGCGACCAGCGGGAACAGTATTAGGAAAGGTGGTTCCTGGGTTTAATTGGTTAAGAGGACTCCAAAACGGCAGTAATTCTCTTTAGTATTAATCCAAAAGGATGACCAAAGCTAAATGTTCTACAAAAAGTTGACACTATCATAATTGTGCAAAATATTTGCAATTATCGACAAATGATTATATAATGAAGAAGAAAAGTGAGGAGCAAAGGAGGAAATGACAGATGAGCAAATTCGTACTTAGATTACCTATTACTGCATTGATCTTGGTCATGACGTTTTCCTTTACCGGTTGCGGCGGAGGTAGTGGTGGCGGCGGTGGAGATGATGAGAAGCCTACCGGCCCACGAGGAGTTTGGGAAGTAAGGCAGGCAATACGTTATGATTCTGATTGGAAAGAACTAGACAGTGTAGAATTTCCTGACCCTTTAGAGATTGATGATATTTCAGGAGAGGTAAAAGAACATCTATATTATGGTTTTGATAATAAAGAATTTCGTGAGTATGTAAAATTTACGTTTTCCGGAATAGATGCTTCGGAAGCGAAAACATTAAAAGACGAACACGGTATAGAAGAAAATGTTTTCTGGTATGAAGTGATAGCGGA
Organism: Bacillota bacterium; assembly: GCA_036562625.1. Lineage (GTDB taxonomy): Bacteria > Bacillota > UBA4882 > UBA10575 > UBA10575 > DUOH01. Next base: position 2,525 of record DATCJV010000172.1, read on the forward strand.
TGATTGTACAATTGAAGGGAATACAGTAAGCTATAAAGACCTGGATATAGACGCTATGGTAAAAATGGAATTCGAAATTACCGAAAAACAAGCGATAATTACTAGAACAACTACACCTCTTGGTTCTCCCGACCATATTACAGCGCGAGGGAAAATAGTAGCGGAGTGGTATGGCTCTTCTGTGAGTAATGCTCAGCTTATTCCTGATGATGAATAGGATGAATAGCGCTATTGAATTAATTTAATGTAATGCGGAGAGAAGAAAGGGGTTGCCCTGCTGGAAGCAGGTCCCCTTTTTTTACTGGTGGGGACTAGTTTTCGGCAAAACGCTCTTCGATGCTGATCCAAGCTGGCGCTTCATTACAAAATTTTCACTCTTCAGTAGTTAAAAGCCTGGATCTACGCGCTATTTTATTATTTTTAAAAATATATCTTTGGTTCTATATCGCAATTATGTAAAAGATTTGCAATTATCGACAAATCATTGTATAATTTAAGAAGAAAAATTGAAGATCAAAGGGGGAAAAGACAGATGAGAAAATTTATATTTAGGATACCAGTTGTTGCCTTGATATTAATCATGGCGTTTTCCTTTGCCGGTTGCGGCGGAGGCAGCGGCGGAGGCAGTGGCGGCGGTGGCGGAGATGTCGACCCGCTCGCCGGCTATTGGTATGTGCAAAAAGTAGCGTTCCCTGATGAAACGCTTAGGGAATTTCCTTTTGAAGTTGAAATAGAGGGAATTCCGGCTGATATGGAAATAATCCTTGGTTTCGTAGAAAAGAAAATGTATATGTATGAAAAATTCACTGCCGTCCACCCAGACACCAAGGAAAAAGTGTCGCAAGTATTATATTATCCGGATGATGCAAGGAGTTATCGTATTGATGGGAATAAAGCGAGGTATGAGGGAGGAACATTAACTTTTACCATCACTGGTAATAGCGCAACATTTATTCAAGAGGATGAGGATGGAAAAACTACATTTTCCGTATATAAAACAAATGCTTCTGCGGTAGAAGGCGCTGAACCAGTGACTGATGATGAAGACTCCGGAGATCCTGGAGAATCCTGAAGTCCTGGAGGCCCGGGGGGTTCTGATCTAGAATATTAGGAAGTGACCAGGCGTGATATTACAGAGATCTCCCAACAAGGTCCGGGTCGAGCTCAGGGAAGAATAAATGTGAGAAAAGCTACAGGTACTGTTCTGAATGATCTGGCCAATGCCATAGAAAGATAAAAAGCCAAGAAAGACTGATCAGTAATAAGCCGAGAGTCAGCAAGACAGTGTTGTCTCTTTATAAGAGACAACACTGTTTCTTTTTTATGAGCAAATTAGTCTTCAGCAATAAAGCCAAAGGGCGGAGATTAAAACTTCAGTACAGTTTATCATGAATTTACTGTCAAGGCGCCAGAATTGATAGAGTTTGGCTATTTCTCAATTGTAAAGGCTTTGATTTATACCAAAGGGAGGAGTCTCTTACTACGTTCGGATACTCGTCTGGTTTCATCAGGATAATTACGAGCACAAGTGTATGGCGAGGTTCTTTTCTGCTGGTAATTGTCTTTTTCACGGATTTTTGATAATATAATATGGATTTTATACGGAAACTTCGGTGAACTTGATGAAAAATCAGGACACACTCGTGGAAGAATACAGTGGAGCTTTTGCGCGCGGCGCGTTCAACGGGGTTTGGGGCCGAGCGGGTCACCCCGAACAGCGGAAGTTTCAACGGGGAGCAGACATGATGCGGAAAAGTACGCCTGGATACAAGTATGAGCTGCATTTACATACCGGGGAAACCAGTCCCTGCGGGAGGATTAAAGGGGCCGAAGTGGCCGGGTTGTATAAGGCCGCCGGTTATGACGGGATCGTTGTTACCGACCACTACCATCGGGGCTACTTTGAGAAAAACTTCTACAGCAGGCCGGCGAAGCGGGCGACTTGGTTCGAAAAGATCGATAAATATCTCTCCGGGTACAGGGGGGCGCTGGAGGCAGGAAAACGCCTGGGCTTAACGGTGTTGTTGGGGATGGAGATCAGGTTCGACGGATCCAGCAACGACTACCTGGTGTATGGCGTTGACGAGGCTTTTTTACGGGAGAACCCGGAGCTCTACAGTTTGGGCCTGTCCAATTTTCGCCGTTGTTTACAGGAGAAACTGGGGGACGGACAATTCCTGATCTATCAGGCGCACCCCTTCCGACCGGGAGTCACTCCCGCCGACCCGGCGGATCTGGACGGGGTGGAGGTTTATAACGGCAATCCCCGGCACAACTCCCGGAATCATCTGGCGTTGCATTTTGCCCAAAAAAACCGATTGAAACAGATCTCCGGTTCGGACTTTCACCGCCGGGTGGACTTGGCCCGGGGGGGCATGATCTTTCCGGAGAAGGTGACCACCAATAGGCAATTGCTCCAGCTCTTACAGGAGCAGCAGCAGTTGGAGCTGATCCGGACGGCCGGGGCGCCTCTCTCGTTTTTGCGTCTCTTAACGGGGATCGCGGATAGGTTTAAATAGGCCGGGTTTATAAAGGAATAACCTACCATTTTTAGGCGGAAGTATTTTACAGAATCTGTTCATCAGTGGCTGTTTTGTGATTTGAAAGCTCGTGATCAATCGACCATAAAAAGATAATTTTCGGCTAAGGATACCCGTTTATAGGGGCCGAGCATCGTCCGGTTGCTAAAGGGTTAAAAAATCCCGGAGGCGGTGATATGGAGTTTACTTGACGATACCTGCAGAGGTTCGGGAGGACCGGCGCAGGCTGCGGTGAACAGTGAAAAGGCGCGGAGTCGAGCAGCGGAAGAATACATAGCCTGCGGCGGAAGGCAAAGAAGTGCTTGAGGCGGCGCCCGACATGGACAGTGTAATCCGAAGTAACGTCCGAGCCGCAGACGAGTAATGATTACTTGCAACTGAAGATGATTATCCACGGGGATCATCCCATAGCAAACAGCAAGCCGCCGGCTTCCGGCGTCCGGACGAACCCAGCGCTCATGTATACAGTGTATCTCTGGTATCTTCATTGTTTTACCACCGGAAATCTTTTATAATAGTCTCGATACTCTTTTTTTATTACACAACGCGCGTGCGCGTGGGCAGACGGGCGCGCGCCTGAGCAATCTGTTAGGGGGCTATTTACGTGTATGAGTATGGGCAGACTGATGTCGGAGAGATAAACTCAGGTAAGTTAACTTTTCACCAGGGGGCGACTTGCCAGCGTGAGGCGCTTCCCAACAGTGAGTTAACTTGCCTGTCCAAGCTGGGACCTGTGGAACTGGGCAGATATTTTTCCGAGCTAAAGGCGGAATATGAAAAGGTGAAAGCGGAGAAACTGCGTCTTGATATGTCCCGGGGCAAGCCTTGTCCGCAACAATTGGATCTTTCATTAGGGATGCTTGAATGTGTGGATAAAGACCATTACAAATCCCCCGCCGGAGTAGACTGTCGGAATTATGGCGGAGTGGATGGCCTGCCTGAAGTGAAGGAGCTGTTTGCCCCGATTTTGGGCGTTCGCCCGGAGGAAATGATCATCGGCGGCAATTCCAGCCTGAATATGATGCACGATACCATCGCCCGGGCCATGTTATTCGGGGTGGTGGACGGGGAGGTTCCCTGGGGACGGCTGCCGGTGGTGAAGTTTTTATGTCCCAGCCCCGGTTATGACCGGCATTTTGCCCTCTGTGAGTTTTTTGGCATCGAGATGATTACCGTTGAAATGACGGAGTACGGCCCGGATATGGATGTAGTGGAGAAGTTGGTGGCGGAAGATGAATCCATCAAGGGGATCTGGTGTGTGCCCAGGTACAGCAATCCTACGGGCATCACCTATTCCGCTGAGACTGTGGAGCGGTTGGCCCGGATGCGTACCAAGGCCGTTGACTTTCGTATTTTTTGGGATAACGCCTATGCCGTGCACCACTTAACGTCCACGCCTGAACCATTGAAAAACATCATGGAGGCCTGTGTGGAAGCGGGCCATCCTGAGCGGGTCTTCATCTTTACCTCCACTTCCAAGATTAGCTTCTCCGGGGCGGGGATTGCCATGCTGGCGGCCAGTGCGCGGAATATCGCCCGGATCCGTAAAGAACTCGCCTTTCAGACGATCGGCCCGGACAAGATGAATCAACTTCGTCACCTGCTCTTCTTCAGGGATCCGGCCGGGATTGAAGCACACATGAAGAAGCATGCGGCTATTATTGCTCCCAAATTTGAGCTGGTCTTGGGGATGCTCCGGACGGAACTGGCCGGGATCGCCACTTGGAATGAACCGAAAGGCGGGTATTTTATTAACTTCAATACCATGGAAGGGTGCGCCAAGCGTGTGGTAGACCTGGCGGCGGAGGCCGGCGTAATTCTGACTCCGGCCGGCGCCACTTTTCCGTATAGAAAAGATCCGCTGGATCGCAATATCAGGCTGGCCCCGACCTTCCCGGACTTGCCTGAACTGAAAAGGGCCATGGAAGTCTTTATCCTCTGTGTAAAACTGGCTACTGTGGAAAAACTACTAAACACCCGCAGTTAAAGATTGGTCCTTACTGAACTGGGTCTCCGGTCTGTTTCCCAGCGGAACCTCCCCGCGTGCCAGGCATAAACAGGAAAGACCGGAGTGGAGGATAGAAGGTGAAAGATGGTGTTGCTTAACCGCATGTTAGATCAAGTCTTTTTTCACAACCGTCTCCTCGACTATCTGCTCTTCGGGGCGGTACTGCTTATCGGCGCTATCGCTGCCAGGGTGATCAATAAAGTCTTGATTAAAAGGTTGTATGCCTGGGCGGAGAGTACCCCGAGCATCATTGATGATTTTTTGGTTCACACCTTGCATGAAAAGATTATGCCTTTTCTCTATTATGGCCTACTTATTTTGGCAGTACAGTTTCTTCAGGTCGCTCCGGTCATTACCAAAGGCCTTAATCTCTTGGGCATACTGTTGCTGACCTTTTACGGTGTGCGGTTCTTCCTGGACGCCTTGGAGTTATTACTCAAAAACTACTGGCTGCAGAAAGCGGAAAATGCTGATAAAAAGCATATTTTTAACGGAATCTTTGCCATTGGTAAGCTTTTGATCTGGGGTTTTGCTTTCTTGCTGCTCCTGGACAACTTGGGCGTCAAGATTTCCACGCTCGTAACCGGCCTCGGAATCGGCGGGGTGGCGGTGGCCTTGGCCGCCCAGACCATCCTGGGCGATCTCTTCAATTATTTTACCATTTACTTTGATCGGCCTTTTGAGGTGGGAGACTATATCATCATCGGAGAATACATGGGCACCGTGGAGCATATTGGGTTGAAGACCACCAGACTGCGGAGTCTGGGCGGAGAACAACTAATCCTGGCCAATACGGATCTGACCAATTCCCGGGTGCGGAATTATAAACGGATGGAACGGAGAAGGGTGGTCTTTAATATCCGGGTCGCCTACACCACCGCTCTGGAGAAGCTGCGGCTACTCTCAAAACTCCTGACAGAAATCGTCCAGAATATGCCGGAAACCACTTTTGATCGGGCCCACTTTGCAGCGATTAAGGAAGACAGTTTCGTCTTTGAGGTCGTATACTATGTCAACAGCCGTGATTATCGCCGCTATATGGATATCCAACAGGAGATTAACCTGCAGATTGCAGAGAAATTCGCCGAATTGGGTGTTGAGTTTGCCTATCCTACACACAGTCTGTATCTGCAAAATGCGCCGGAAGTCCGGATGGCTTCCGGCGCCGGTCCGCAAGAAGGCTCCGGGCCTACTTGAACCAGGACTCTGTCTCCTCTCTGGTAAAGTCATACTTTTGGTGGCAGAATTGGCAGACTGTTTCGATCCGGCCGGTTGTGGACAATAATTCCTCAACTTCCTTTTTACCCAGGGCGATCAGGGCTTTTTCAAAACGCTCCCGATGGCAACCGCAAGCATAAACCGGTTCTGATCCGGCAAGTTTCCGCCAGTCCTCTCCCGCCAGAATCCGGGAGACGAAATCTTCCACCGAGCCGGCTTGCGTCAATTCGTCGGTAACTCCGGTTAAAGCGGAGAGTAGGCCAGTGAGTCTGTCCAGTTCTTCCCCGCTCAGACCCGGCAGGGCCTGAATGATGAATCCCCCTGCGGTAACCACTTCCCCGCCGGGGTTTACTTTTACCCCCACCCCGACCGCGGTTGGGATCTGTTCCGAACGGCTATAGTACTCAGCCAAATCTTCACCGATCTCTCCTGAAACGAGCGGAACCATACCATGGTAAGGCGCTTTTTCTCTTTGGCACTTAATCACCAGCATCTTGCCGGGGAGCCCCACTGCGCCCCCTACGTCCAATTTGCCTTGTTTATTCAATCGCAGGTCGACATGGGGTTCGCTGATCGTCCCCTTCACCTTGCCGGTTCCGGTGGAGATGGCCATCAGACGTCCGACAGGGCCGGACCCCATGATTTGCAGGGTAATCTCTTCTTCTTCATCAGCCAGGGCCGCCATTAATAACGCGCCGGTCAAGGTCCGGCCAAAGGCGGCGGTGGCCGTTGGCCAAGTGTCGTGGATCCGCCGGGCATTTTCCACCAAACCGGTGGTGCGGGCGGCTACAATGCGGACATTTCCGTTAAAGGCGAGACCTTTGACCAATCGGTCCGCATTCGGTTCAGGCTTCGGATGTAGACTGGACATTATTTATTCCCTCCTGGATTAAATGGTGCGCATGGCGGCCCAAGCACTGATGCTCTGTGGCGCGGTTTGCTTTCTTCGATTTTCTGCCCTTTCCGGCATGGATTTTCTGGGTCAGGCAGGAAAAGAAGGAAACTTTCGCGAAGAAGAAGCGCAACTCGGTCACTCTATCAAAGGAAAAGGAGATTACAGCATGAAGTACATCCTGAGATATTATATCTCCCGCATCTCAAGTTATATTGAGATCTATCTCTCTGTGGTAATCTTATTTGGAGTCGCCATCGGTTCTTTTGGTTTGATTAAAAAATTAGCCGACCTTTTGCCCGTTGTCAAGATCGATCTATTCCATGATTTTCTCGGTTTTGCCTTGGCGCTAGTCATCGCAGTGGAATTTGTGAAGATGCTCTCCAGGCATACCCCGGGCAACGCCATTGAAGTTCTCCTGTTTGCCTTGGCCCGCAAACTAATAGTCAGTGAGGATTCATCCTTTGATCTATTGTTAGGGGTCATCGCCATCGGCATATTATTTCTGATCAGAAGATACCTCTTCACTACGGAGGGAAGCACTGCTGAAGGATTTACAATCAGCGCGGCGACGATGGTTTCCAAGGCCAGAAAGCTTACAGGGTTTGATTTGCCAACGGGGATTGCGTATACCGTAGGCGGTTTAGTAGCCCAGATCGCCAAAGAGGAGCAGAGAAAACTGCGGGAAGGAGAGGAGTATGTAATTAACGGGATTAGAATGCGGATCAACAAACTTCGGGATGGCATTATTGAAACCATAGGATTTCCGGATAAGAAAGTAGATTGACCCCCTTAAGCACTAAGCTGCTGATCCGTGGTTCGGAAAAGGGTTTGATCAAAAGCCAGAAAAAAGAGGCCGCCTTTTGCTATGATGATAAATGTTCCAAACGAACCGGTAATCATAAACCTAATGCGGAGGCCTCTTTTTCTTCTCTTATTCCTCTCTGATTAATGGCAAATCAGTCGACAAAAGCATGGTAAATTGCTCTGACCGCTCTCTCAAAATCAGCGGTTTCCACGCCGACAATGATATTAATTTCGCTGGAGCCTTGGTCAATCATGCGGACATTGATCTTTTCCTTCCCCAGGGCGCCGAAGAGCCGGCCGGAGATTCCGGGAGTATAAGCCATTCCCCGCCCGACGGTGGCAATGAGCGCCATATCAGGGTGAACTTCAATCGAATCAGGTTGGCATTCCTGCTCAATCTCCGCCACAATGCGTTCGAGTTTCTGATTGAGTTCGGAATCGGCGATCACCACGGAAATGGTATCGATTCCGGACGGCAGATGCTCAAAGGAGACCTGATTGCGCTCTAAAACCGACAAAATTTTCCGTCCGAAGCCTAGCTCTTGATGCATCAAGGTTTTTTCGATCGCAATCACGGTAAAGTCTTTCCGGCCGGCGATCCCGGTGATGGCGCCCGCCTTGGTAATTGGTTCCGCGTCATTGACGATGATGGTGCCGGGGTCATGCGGAGCATTGGTATTCTTTATGTGAATCGGAATACCGGCTTGCCGGACCGGGAAGATCGCTTCTTCATGTAAAACGGAAGCCCCCATATAGGCTAATTCCCGCAATTCCCGATAGGTGATTTTTTCAATGCGTCTCGGATTCGGGACGATTTTAGGGTCTGCCATCAGAAAACCGGAGACATCGGTCCAGTTTTCATAAAGATCCGCCCCGACGCCGCGGGCGATGATGGCGCCGGTAATATCGGAGCCGCCCCGGGAGAAGGTCTTCACTTCACCGGTGGGCAGCGCGCCGTAAAACCCGGGAATCACGGCGGTTCGGCGCTTCTGCAAAGCTGCGGACACCAGTTCTTGCGTTAATTCGGCATTCAGGACGCCGGATGGCTGAAAAGCAATTATTTCGGCAGCGTCCACAAAATCGTAGTTTAAAAACGCCGCCAAGATCAGACCATTTAGATATTCCCCTCTACTGGCCGCATAATCGGCGGAAGCGCCCTGGACGATCTCTTCTTTAATCTCCCGGAGATACGGGGTCAGATCCAGGTCCAAGCCGAGGTCCTTGATGATCTCCAGATAACGGTCGGAGATCATCTGGAAAACCTCGTCACAGGAGACTCCTTGTTGCACCTGGGCATGACAGCGATAAAGGAGATCGGTGATTTTATGATCATCAGGGGTGCGTTTCCCCGGAGCCGAGGGGATCACAAAACGCCGCTCCGGATCAGACTCGATAATTTTTTTCACCTTCATGAACTGTTCGGCATTGGCCAGGGAGGTGCCGCCGAATTTGGCCACTTTTATTCCCATCAGTATTTCCTCCTCAAAGACGACAGTAGATTGGCTTTTCTGGAAACGCCAGTTAAATCCAGTACAAATACGGAAACGGTCATATCGTTTTTATTGAGGTGGTCATAATATGAACGTGACTGCTGCGACCAGATCATTTTTCCATAATAAAATAAATATTAAGTCCAAATCCGGCTGCTGTCAAGGTTACCCGGGGGAAAACAACATACTTTTAACCTTTGCGCCGGCTATGTGATCCGTTGTTCTCCTCCGTTTGCCAGATTAAAGCAAGGAGTTCATCTTTGCCGTTCCCGGCGGCCGGAGTAGGATGGAAAGACCGCTGTAAAATCAAACGTGAGAAGAAACTGGGAAAAGTAGAAAAAATCTTGACAAAAATGTTTAACTATGTTAACATTTAACCATATTAAATATCCATGCTGAGCTCAGATTATGGAGATGAGTATTTATGGATTTAAAAACGATGAACATCACTTTCAAGCTTTTGGCAAGAGTGTTGGATGAACTAATCTATAAACCCAAAGTTAAAGAAGAGGAGGGATGCCTTTCTTGTGTGCAAGAAGCTTGTCTGCGCTATATCTACTACCATAGCTCGCCGAAGCGACGAAAGCCTTCAGGAAAAGAAGTGGCGGATGCTTTGATGATTAGTAACGCCGCCGTCACCAAGCTCTTGGACAGGTTGGAGAAGAAAGCCTATATCAGCAGGGAGTACAATCCCACCGACCGCCGGCAGGTCTCGCTCTCTCTCACCGCCGCCGGGCTGGAAGTGATTCGTACTACAGAAAGAGAACAGGAAGAAAGGATCAGTGAAATTCTGGACCGGCTGTCCGTAGAGGACAAAGACCGATTCTTCCAGGGGCTTAACAGCTTCATGGAAGCGGCTTTGGTCGAACGGGAAGTAATCGACCGGATCTGTCTGAGGTGCGGGTGGGCCCATCGTCCTGAATGCCCTGGAAATCAACTGTATCAGCAGCTGACCGGCGGGGAGAAGGAGAAGGTCTGAGTATAAATTATTTCCTCTGATTTAGCAGCGTGATTCCTGCCGCGTTTCAGAGCAAAATCTGCTGGATCTGTTTCATTCAGGCAAGTATTCTTCAATACGCAAAATGGGAAAGTAAAGACGGGTAGCAAAATCAAGAAGAAAGGAAAAGGAGTGTTGATTAATGGATTTAAAAGGAAGCAAAACCGAGGCTAATATCTTAACGGCTTTTGCCGGGGAGTCTCAAGCGCGAAACAAGTATACTTACTTTGCCAGCGTGGCCAAGAAGGAAGGTTACGAACAGATCGCCGGCATCTTTCTGGAGACCGCGGATAATGAAAAGGAACACGCCAAACGGCTTCTGAAATTAGTGAATGGCATCGGATCTACTGCGGATAATTTGAAAGCCGCCGCTCAAGGGGAGAACTATGAGTGGACCACCATGTATAAAGAATTTGCGCAGACCGCCCGGGAGGAAGGGTTCAACGAGATCGCCGATATTTTTGAGGCCATCGCTAAGTCTGAGACAGAGCATGAGAAGAGGTTTTTGAAGCTTCTGCAGAACCTGGAGAACGGAACAGTCTTCAAAAAAGGGCAGACAGTGACCTGGCGCTGCCGGAACTGCGGATATGTGCATGAGGGCGCCACCGCACCGGAGAAATGTCCGGCTTGCGCTCATCCGCAAGCCCACTTTGAAGTAAAAGCGGAGAATTATTAAACCTTAGTCAGTGTTGGAAGGAATAAGGAACAGGATGGGAGGGATTGACGATGAAAAAATGGCGTTGCCAAGTATGTGGATATGTCCATGATGGGGACACCCCGCCGGAGTCTTGTCCGAAATGCGGAGCACCGAAGGATAAATTTGCGGAGATCCCGGAAGCAGAGAGCAGTCTGATTACGCGGTCCCGGATCACAAACCAGCTTCATATGGAATGCTACGATCTTTTAGAACGGATAAAAGAAGTGGCTGAGATAGGAGTGGAAGATGCCCTTGATCCGGCTTGCGTCTCCCTGTTCAACCGGGCGTTAAAGTCAGCCACCGAACTGCAACAGTCTATCAAAGCTGAGATCGCCGTGCACATCAGCAAGGGGAAATGGGGTTAACTTCTTTTTCCCCGCACGGATTATTCCGAGGCGGGGGCAAAATCCTTCGCCTTTTTTGCCCTTCCTTGCCTCGAAAGAAGCTGTTTATCGCACTACCTTAGCCTGTAGATGCAATAGGCCATTATCCAGCGGCTTGCTACACGTGTACTCACACGTTTGGCAAGCCGCTTTTGTTTTCGTTTATATACTATTTTAACAAAAAACGCAGATAATTGACAAGAAAAGAAAATAATCGTAAAATAAAGAGTACAGGAGGTGGGGTAATGTTTCCGGAAGAACGGAGAAGGCTTATTCTAGAAATCTTGAATAACCAGGGCAGATGTAGAGTAGCGACTCTGGCTAAAGAGTTATCCGTATCAGAGGTCACCATCCGGATGGATCTTGACTTTTTGGAAAAGAAAGGCCTGCTCCGGCGGACTCATGGCGGAGCAATCTTGAACCCCAAGACAGGATTTGAACGCTCCTATCAGCTGGAGGAAGCCTCCTTTAGGGAAGAAAAGCAACGGATTGGCCAGCGGGCGGCGGAATTAGTCTCTGACGGGGATACGGTAATCCTTGATGTAGGGACTACAGTCATGGAAGTGGCGCGTCACTTAACAACGTATAAAAACCTCACGGTGGTGACTAATGCCATTAACGTGGTCACGCTGCTGGAAGAATTTCCAGAGCTTACGGTGATTGTTACCGGAGGTCGGCTGCGCGCCACGCAACACTCGTTGGTTAATCCATATGCCTCGTTGGTTTTGGAAAAACTCTACGCCGATATCGCCTTTATCGGGGCGAACGGGGTGGATCCGCACTACGGGGTGACGAATGTCAATATACCCGAAGCGGAAATGAAGATTGGTTTTATTAATGCCGCCAGGCGCCGGATTCTGGTGGCGGACTCCAGTAAAATCGGGAATGTGGCCCGGGCCAAGGTGGGAAAGTTAACCGATTTTCATTTGTTGATCACTGATCGCCAGGCCGATCCGGAACAAGTGCGGTTGATTCAGGAGGCCGGTCTGCCTGTGGAAACGGTCTGACCGCATGACGGAGATGCTCTGACGTGCTTTTTGCGCCAACGGAACAGGCTGGGACAACCAGAGAAAGGGGGAAAAGGAGAGTGGCCCAAGTCGAAGAGGGGTTTCGTAAGACTGTCATGACCAAGGAAGACGGCAGATACCTAATTTTCTATGATTTTAGCGGGGCAGACCGGAAGACGGACGGGCGCCGACGGCGCCAGGAGGAAGAGAGCAAGCAGAAAAATCTCGCAGAAAGGAAATGAAAGATGTCGGAATTACGTTGGCACCCTTTTTTAGAAGAGTGGGTGATTACAGCCACCCATCGGCAGGATCGGACTTTCCTCCCCCCACCGGATTATTGTCCCTTGTGTCCCACAAAGCCGGGGGGATTTCCGACAGAGGTCCCGACAGACCACTATGATATCGTAGTCTTTGAGAACAAATTTCCTTCCTTGCAGCGTGTACCGCCGCCACCGGCGGTGGAAGGCTCCACTATTTCCCCGGTCCAACCGGCGCGAGGCATTTGCGAAGTGGTATTATACTCTCCGGAACACTCCGGCGCTTTAGCTAATATGCAAGTATTCAGGATTGAGCGGTTGATCCGCGTGTGGCAGGATCGTTACGAAGAATTAGGCGCCACCGCCGGAATAAAATATGTTTTGATTTTTGAGAATAAAGGGGAGGAGGTGGGGGTAACTCTGCACCACCCCCACGGCCAGATCTATGCTTTCCCCTACATACCGCCGAAGATCGAGAAGGAGCTGGCCGCCTCAAAAAAATACTTCACACAGCATCAAAAGTGTCTTTTCTGCGCGACTTTGGAAGAAGAATATCAAGACGGGCGCCGGATTGTCTTTGAAGGAGAGCGGTTTGTAGCGTTCCTTCCCTTCTTTGCCCGCTACCCTTACGAAGTCTACCTGGCCCCGAAGAGGCACCTCTCCTCAATGGCGGAGTTTACGCCGGAGGACCGCAAGGATTTGGCGTTGGTGTTAAAGGGTTTACTGCTTAAATATGACAGTCTCTTCAATTTCCCCCTCCCTTACCTGATGGCCGTGCATCAAGCGCCGACCGACGGGGGAGATTACCCTGACTATCATCTCCACTTTGAGTTCTATCCACCACACCGCACGGCGCAGAAACTAAAGTATCTGGCCGGGTGTGAAGCAGGGGCCGGGACATATATCAATGATACCATGGCTGAGGAGAAAGCGGCGGAACTCCGCGGAGTGGGTCCACAAACCATAACAGAACTCAAGCAGGAGGGAGAAGAATGAGCTTAAAGGAGAGACTGGTCGCTATTGAGCAGGCCTTTACCCGGATTTTTGGGGATGGGCAAGGGCTCACCATCGGTAGGGCCCCGGGACGGGTCAATCTCATCGGTGAACACACCGATTATAATGACGGGTTTATCTTTCCAATGGCTATTGACTTTGACATTGTCATGGCGGCCAGAAAGCGTTCCGACCGGATGGTGCGAATACACGCGATTGATTTAGGAAAAACCGTGGAATTTTCCTTGATGACTCCGCTCACCCCTGAATCCGGCGAGGGCTGGAGCAATTATTCCAAGGGAGTTCTCTGGGCCATGCAGCAGGCTGGCGCGCGTCTGCCCGGCCTGGAGATGGCTTTTTCCGGGACGGTTCCCCCCGGATCCGGGCTCAGTTCTTCCGCAGCATTGGAAGTAGCCACCGCAATCGTAGTGCAAAAGTTGGCGGGTTTTCAAAGCTCCCTTCCTGTGCTGGCCCGGCTCTGTCAAAGGGCGGAAAACGACTTTGTCGGCATGCGATGCGGGATCATGGACCAGTTCATCTCATTAATAGGCGAGCAGGGACACGCCCTCTTTCTGGACTGCCGGAACCTTTCGTATGAACAGATTCCTTTACAGCTCGGAGCATATAAAATCTTGATTTGTCAGAGCGGAGTGAAACACAGCCTGGTGGATTCGGAGTATAACCGCAGACGGGAACAGTGTGAGACGGGAGTTCGGATCCTGGCGGAAAGCTATCCGGAGGTGCGCGCTTTGCGCGACGTCACCCTGGAGATGCTGAACAGCTGTGAAAGCTGGCTGCCGCCGGTGGTCTATAAAAGATGCCTGCATGTGATCAGCGAGAATGAACGGGTGTTGAAGAGTATCAACGCGCTGAAAGCAGGGGACTTGGCCGCCTTCGGCGAACTGATTAACCAGTCTCATGACTCTTTACGCGATCTCTACGAGGTTAGTTGCGAGGAAGTAGATCTCCTGGTCGAACTGGCCAGGAAGGTGCCGGGGGTTTTGGGCGCCAGAATTACAGGCGGCGGTTTTGGCGGGTGTACGGTCAATTTAATCAGGGCCGATGCCGTCCAGGAGTTCATTGGTTATGTATTACCTACATATAAGAAAGAAACCGGGATTGAGGCCCAAATTTACCTCAGTACGGCCGCCAGGGGAGCAGAACTTATACAAATGAGGTGAGCGGTAATTGAAGGTTTTAGTAGCAGGGGGAGCCGGTTATATCGGAAGCCATGTCGTTTTAGACCTGGTTAAAGAAGGACATGAACCGGTGATCCTGGACAATTTAAGCAAAGGACATCAAGAAGCGGTGCGGCACGGCACATTTGTCCAAGGAGATATCGGCCAGATTGACCTGGTGAAAGAGGTTCTGACCAAGGAGAAGATCGAAGCCATTATTCATCTGGCTGCCGATAGTTTGGTCGGGGAGTCCGTGACCAATCCGGCCAAGTATTTCCGGAACAATATCGGCAACGGCCAGGCCTTATTGGATGCGGCCGTGGCCTGCGGAGTAAGGTATTTTGTCTTTTCTTCCACTGCCGCGGTGTACGGGGAACCGGAAAAAGTGCCCATCCCGGAGGAGCATCCGAAGAACCCCACCAATCCATATGGGTTTTCCAAATTAACCTTCGAGGGAATGCTCAGGTTTTATGAGGAAGCGTATGGCCTCCGTTTCATCTCTTTGCGGTATTTCAACGCCGCCGGCGCTGATCCGGAAGGGAAGATCGGGGAGGATCATCGCCCCGAAACGCACCTGATTCCCATTGTTTTGCAGACTGCGTTGGGCCAAAGGGACCACTTGCAATTATTCGGCACGGATTACCCTACTCCGGACGGAACGTGTATCAGAGACTATATCCATGTGGTCGATCTTTCCCGCGCCCATCTTTTGGCCTTAAACGCTTTGGCCGCAGGAAAAGCCTCCTCCATCTATAACCTCGGTAACGGGCAGGGCTATTCCAATCAAGAGGTGGTCGAGACCGCCCGGCGGGTAACGGGAAAAGAGATCAAAGTGACGGTCGGACCGAGGCGTCCGGGCGATCCCGCGGTACTGGTCGCCTCGGCGGAGAAGATCAGGGCGGAGTTGGGTTGGCGCCCCCGGTACCCGGCTTTGGAGGAGATCATCGAGACTGCTTGGCGATGGCATCAACACCATCCGCACGGGTATTAGATGAGTGCGTGGAAGAACGCAGGCAATTCTCAAGGAAACAGCAGAATAAAGGGGATAACTGCCGAACACTGGAATTGTAAATGAATCTGTGATAAACTTACCACATGGAAAAAGAGAGTTAATTTCCAAGGAATTAGAACACCAGACTAAGCAGGAGACAGTAGAAAAAAGAACAGGGTTAATTGTAATCCTCCTGTAAGCGAGATACCTGTGCCGATGGGAGTGGTGATGATGAAGTTTTCACTGACAAGTGTGTTTAACCTAGTGGCAGGCTATAAAAAGCAACCGATTAGAAGAAAATTACTGGTCTTACTTTTGCTTGCTTCCTTGGGACCGGTATTAATCGTCGGGCTGATCTCGTTTACCAGCTCCAGAAGGGCGATGGTGAATAAGATTGCGGATTATTCCGGCGCAGCGTTGCATAGCACCGCCGACTATCTTCAACTGGTCATCAACAGATATGCTGACATTACTTATCAGCTGATCTCCAACAGAGAAATCAACCTTTGTCTGGAAGAATACTGCCAGGCCCAAACCTCCTATGAGCGTTTGGTGACAGGCCGGAGACTGGGACATCATCTCCAGGGATATGTCTTCAACGACCAGGAGATCATCTCGATGCTCTTTTTTCCGTATGCCAGCGAATACCATTACTTAGTGGGTAGCGCCTTTGACGATGGGTATCTGGCTGAACTGAGGGCTTCCGACTTTTTTACACAGGTCAAAGAGGCCAATGGACAAGTTGTCTTTTCTGATCTTAAAAAATATAAGCAAAGCAGAGGAGACTTGCACTTTATTATGGTGGCCAGGCAGATCGCCAATACTCTGACTGGAGAAAAACTGGGGATTTTTATCCTCTGTCTGAATCAGCAGCGCCTGCATCAAGTGATCAACTCCGGTTTGGCCGGAGAAGGGCAGGACACTGCGGCGGAGAGCGGTAGATATAGTCTGATTTTGAACAACAAAGGCGCGATCATCTCAGCTCCTGCTGGGGATTTATTAGGGGAAGATGTCTCCCGGCTTTTGAAGAACAGGCGAGAGCTTGAGGAGATCTTCACCAGGGAGCCGGGGCGGGGTGGCTTTGTCAGTAAAGTTCAAGGTAAACGGGTCTTTATCGCCTATGAGGCCATCCCTGAAATCGGCTGGCAGCTCCTGAGTATTACTCCCACTTCTTATTTGTACGCGGAAGCTAACCGACTCGGGTGGATTACCTTCCTGGTCGGCCTCGTCTTCACTGCGTTGGCTGTTTTTATTTCCATGAAAGCCTCCGAAAGTATCTCCTTATCCGTGGAGAAAATATCCGATGCCATGCGACAGGCGGAATCAGGAGACTTGACTGTGGCCGTGCAGATTGAATCAGAAGATGAATTTGCCCGGTTGGGGCAGAGTTTTAATCGGATGATTGCCCAGATCAGCAAGTTGATTATTGACGTGAAAGAGGCCGTCAGTTCTGTGCGGCGAAACAGTGAGGTCTTGGAAGATTCTTCAGAACAGTCACTGCATAGCGCGGAGAGTGTGGCCGTTGCCATGGAGCAGATCAGTAAAGGAACCTTGGAGCAGACTAAGGAATCAGAGAAATCATCGGAAAAGATGAATTTGTTGGCGCGGCAAATCGAAGAGGTGGTAAGCAAAGCCAGTGAAGTCGGGGTGATTTCCGGGGCCACCAAAGCCTTGAGCAGTAACTCAAAAGACGCTGTTGACCTACTGATTGAAAAGGCCACGGAGACTGATCAGATCACAAAGGAAATATTGGCCAATTTGCGAGACTTAATGGTAAGCGCGGATGAGATCGGCGATATCACGGAGGCTATTTCCGCCATCTCGGAACAGACCAATCTACTGGCTTTAAACGCTTCCATTGAAGCAGCCAGGGCCGGAGAAGCAGGCCGGGGGTTTGCCGTGGTGGCCGATGAGGTTAACAAATTGGCCGTGCAAACCCAGGAAGCTGTAAAGACGATCAGTAATATTCTGCAGAGGATTCATAAAAAAACCAAGACCTCGACACAAACAGCGGATCATGCCCATTCGATTATCGAGGATCAGAAAAACGCCGTTACCCTTGTGCATAAATCATTCGATGCGATTATCAGTTCAATGGATAATGTAGTAGAGAGAATGAACAACATGACCGCTTTGATTCAAGAGATTGATACCTATAAAAACGAAACCATCCAGTCCATCGTGAATATCAACGCTGTATCCCAGGAAACGGCGGCTTCGGCGGAAGAAGTCTCCGCCTCTTCCGAGCAGCAATCAAGTATGGCGGCCCAGGTCAAGGCCTTGGCGGCGGAACTGAAGGACCAGGCCAGGCAGCTCGAGGAGGCCATCGCCCGGTTTAAAGTGGACGGTTGAACTATCCAGGGGATTTAGTAATAACGCCGGGATGAGAAGTGAGGAAAATGATTGACAAGCACAATCTATTTTACGAGATGCAAGAGGGCTTATCGCAAACCGGCTGTCCGGTCTGCCTGCTGACCCGAAAAGCGCTGGACTCTTTTGCAGAAAGCATTCTGGATGAGAAAATCAGTGACCATGGTTTTCGGGACGCTCTCGTCAAAAGCAGGGGATTCTGTCCCAAACACGCCTGGCGGCTGCAGGCGGAGGGGAATCCTCTGGCTCATACCCTGATTTATGTTCATTTTTTGGAAGAGCTGCTCTTGGCCGGGGGCTGTCTTCCGGAGATTGGAGATGAACCGGGGGACTCTGCCGTACCAAGGGATATGAAAGCCGTCTTAAAAAAGCTCAGAGCCGAAGCGGCCTGCCCTCTCTGTGTCTACCAGGAGGAACTGGAGGAGAGATATGTCCGGTCTTTACTCAATTTTCTCCAGGATCCGGGGTTTTCCGCCAAGTATGCCGCATCATCCGGAGTTTGCCGGCCGCACTTTTTACGGATCCAAAAAATGTTCTGCCCTCGGGATATAAAGCGCTTAATCATTAAAGTCTTTTTTGCCTCCGCCCAAGCGCTTTTTCTGGAATTGGAAGAGATTAAGCGCAAGGCCGATTACAGGTTTGCTACAGAAGCGGCAGGCACGGAGAGAGACGCCTGGGTACGGGTGATTGGTTTTTGGAACGGAACGCTCTGAGCGACTTGACGTCCTTCTTTTTTTCAAGTTATAATAAAGTTCAGAAAGAAGAAGCCGGCCTGAGCGGTGACAGATGCGCACAACATACAGGCCAGGGACATATGATATCATATGAAATACTGCTTTCGGGCGTAATATGATGGTGAAAACATAATATGGATTGCGTTGACGGAAAAAGTAGTTTACGAGGAGGGTCAAGAGAGAGAACGTCACCGGCTGCAAGCGTTCTCCCGGAATCGTAAATGAAGTGCCTTCCTGAGCAGCCGGGGGGAAATTCTGCAGTATCTCCGGCCGGGTCAGCCCGTTACAGCGGATGCTTTAATGCGATGCGAGGGGGATCGGGATATTTCGATCCAAGCAGAGTGGAACCGCGAAGACTGCCTTCGTCTCTGAACAGACGGAGGCTTTTTTTGTACAAACTGCGCTGATCCGGTTTCTCGCCACCGCGAGCAGCATTTTTCGGAGGGGCGCGCCATCAAACCGGCCGTCCACAGCCGGTTGCTTTTCTTACCGGCTGTAGGCCGGATCGAGAGGAGGTGTTGGTAATGCTATCCGAATTGAAGAAGGATATCAGGGCAGTCTTTGAGCGGGATCCCGCCGCAAAAAGCCTTTTGGAGGTGATCCTCTGTTATCCCGGAGTCCATGCCTTAATCGGATACCGGATCGCCCACTGGTTTTATAAGCATAAATTATACTTAATAGCTCGCATTATTTCTCAGATTGCACGTTTCTTTACGGGAATCGAGATCCATCCGGGTGCGCGGATTGGGAGAGGTTTCTTTATCGATCATGGAATGGGTGTAGTGATCGGTGAAACTACAGAGATCGGAGACAATGTTACGCTCTATCAAGGCGTGACTCTGGGTGGAACAGGAAAGGAAAAAGGGAAGCGCCACCCGACCATCGGCAATAACGTGATTATTGCTGCCGGGGCTAAAGTTTTAGGGTCGATTACCATCGGGGATAATGTAAAAGTCGGGGCAGGAGCGGTAGTGATCAAACCGGTCCCCCCCAATTCGACGGTGGTCGGGATTCCAGGCAGAGTGGTGGTGCAGGACGGGGTACGGGTCGCCGATCTGGACCATGGGAAACTGCCGGATCCTATCGCCAATCTACTCGAACAGATGCAAAAACGGTTGACAGCCTTGGAAGAACGCGTCTCCACCGGTTATCCCTCTACGCCGTCTGAGCGCGGTTCACCTTAGAGCTTCCGGACTGTACTGGCGGGTACGAATCTTAGCCGGTCGCCAAGACGGTTTCTCGTTTCAAAAATAAAGGCCGGTCCTTGAGACAATGACCGGCCGCCTCAGAATCAAGCTGGCGTATACGAAGGGGACGCGCGGAAAGCGCGGGAAGGAACCCTTGGCTACGAATGGGGGTTATCAGATGTCGATCAAAGTCTTTAATACACTGACCAGAAAGAAAGAGGAGTTTATCCCGAGGGACCCGGGAAAGGTTTCAATCTATGTCTGTGGCGTCACTCCTTATGATTACGCGCATATTGGCAACGCCCGGCCTCCGGTGGTCTGGGATTGCATCAGGCGCTTTCTGCGGGATCAAGGGTACGAAGTTTATATGGTGCAAAACTTTACCGATGTGGATGACAAAATCATCCGGCGTGCCCAGGAGAGAAAGATGGACCCGTTGGCGCTTTCCCGGGAGTATTCCCAAGCTTATCTGGAAGATTTGGCGGCCTTAGGCGTAGAAAGGGTGGAAGCCTATCCGCGGGTCTCCGAACACATTCCGGAGATTATTGAGATGATCCGAGCCTTGGTGGAGAAGGGGCACGCTTATGAATTATCCGGGGACGTTTACTTCGACATCCGGAGTTTTCCCGAGTACGGCAAGCTCTCTCAGCGCTCGCCTGAGGAGATGATGGCCGGCGCCCGCGTGGAGCCGGATACACGGAAGAAGGATGTGATGGACTTCGCTCTCTGGAAGGCGGCCAAACCGGGCGAGCCTTCCTGGGATTCTCCCTGGGGGAAGGGACGGCCCGGTTGGCATATCGAATGTTCGGCCATGTCTCTCAAGTATTTGCAGTCCGGGTTTGATTTTCATGGCGGCGGTACGGATCTGATCTTTCCCCACCATGAAAATGAGATCGCCCAGTCTGAGGCGTTCAGCGGACAGGCTCCCTTTGCCCGTTACTGGCTGCACTCCGCCTTTATCAACATGGGAAGCGACAAGATGTCCAAATCCCTGGGCAATGTCGTCACCATCCGGGAAGCCTGTGAGAAATTCACTGCCAAGGCGGTTCGTTTCTGGATTTTAGGCACCCATTACCGGAATCCGCTGAGTTTCGGGGAGGAAGAGTTGAAAGCAGCCGCCCGCGGTCTGGAAAGGTTGGAAAATGCCAGACAGAACTGGCGGTATTTGCTTACCGCCGGCGGCGCGGAACGAACTGGAGCCGGTCCGACGCACCAGACCGGAGGAGAGGAAGGGATACGGGCGGCCGCTGCGGAAAGGATCAAGGCGTTGGCGGAAGAAACCGGGAAAAGGTTTGTCGAGGCCATGGAGGATGACTTTAATACCGCCTTGGCCTTGGGCACCCTTTACGAACTGGTGCGGGACGTTAACAAATGGTGTTTGGCGGAAGGATTTGTGTTGACGGCTGTGGAGAAGCCGGCCTTGACGGCGGCCTTGTCCGTACTGGACCACTGCGGTGAAGTGCTTGGGATCTGGTTTAAGGACACTGAGGAGAGCGAAATCTCCGACCAAGAAATCGCGGAGTTAATTGAAGAGAGGCAAAAGGCCAGGGCGGAAAGGAATTTTCAAAAAGCGGATCAGATCCGGGATTATCTGAAAGAGAAAGGGATCGTCCTGGAAGACACCCCCCAGGGGGTCAGATGGAGGAGGAGCTAGTCGCGTCCGCGGACGCGGGCCTCTCGAGAAGAAGCAGGGGACGCCTAAGAGGAGGTCCTCTGCTTCTTCTTTCCGTATAGGAGCACCATGGCGATTCCGATCATAATCAGAAGATATCCGGCCATCCCGGCCTCCGGGCCAAAGTCTCCGCCGGTCCAGAAAGGAGGACCGGAGATCCTGACCTCAATCAGGTGGGGTGTATCCAAACCGCTGACTGGAAAACCTAAGAATGTTTGAGCCAGGTTCCAACTGAAATGCAAGGCGGTGGGCAGATAGAGCGAATCTGTGACCTCATAGGCCAGTCCCAACCAGACGCCGGCCAGCATGATCCCGATTAAACCGGCCTGGTTGAGATGGGGGTTGTAGACATGCAGCAGACTGAAGATGAGGGCGGAGAAGGCGATTCCGACCGGCGCTCCGTAATACTTTTTGAAGACCGAAAGGAGAAAACCCCTGACGGACAGTTCTTCATAAACGGCCATGACCAACAGAACCGGGATTGCCCAGTAGAGTCCGGTCCTCTCCGGACCGAATGGTTTGGAGAAAACTGTTCCGGACACAGTCAGCCAGTTTATCCAGAAAAAGACCAAGAAGAGCAGAGAGAAGAGGGCCGGTCCTGCGGCCATACCCAGCAGAATTTCCCGTCCCATCCCTGTGTGCCGCTGATAAGTACGGGACAGCAAACGCTCTTTGAAGATCACCTTTTCACTCAGGCGGATCGTGCCCAGAAAAAGCAGGAGCATCAGCAGGCTGAAGTTGAAACCGGAGAAGGAAAAGATTGAACCGAGGAACGGGTGCTCCGGGCCAAAAGATCGCAGCAGAAGGAGGCTTAAGGAGTAGAAGCCTGTTCCCGCTAACAAGTGGAGAAAATAAACAGTGACCATGATGAGTAGAGGGCGAAGAGACTCCCAATTTGACTTCGTATTCAGCTCCATGTGTACCTCCTGGTCTGTATTAAAGTAGTAGTTATATTAAAGAGTTTTCCGTGTTATCCTGCTATCTTGAGTTTAATCTTTTTGTAAAGAGGATTCTGGAAAACAAAAGAGAATAATCTTCCAAATTACATAAAAATGGCAGTGATTATGCATGGATGACCATGAAAAAGGGCCGGGTTTGGACCCGGAGTTGTTTGGCGCGTTAAAATTCTACTCTACGCTCAGTCTGGATTTGGCCATCAGCTCATTTTCTGGTTTTGCCTTGGGCCGGATGCTTGATCGACTGTATCAAACCACGCCCGTCTGCGCGGCATGTGGTTTTTTATTGGGAGCAAGTAGCGGGTTTTATAGTATATACAAGCTAGTGACCAGAGAGGCAAGGCGAGATTCATTGAAGAAGAGGAAGAAAAGGCGGACCGGCCATGAATAAGCTGGCGTACAGTATCTTCCGCTCTTTTTTACCGGCTGCCTTTCTCCCGCTTGCTCTGGCCTTTCCCTGCTCCGTGCTGTGTTCCCGGGCGGCGGGGGCAGTGGGGGTCCTATTAGGCTGGTCGGGAATGCTGGTCTATGTTTTTTGGTTGAGTTCGTCCTTGGGGCGGATCGTCGATTCCGTCCTGGCCGGTTCAGGCCCTACGGGGAGCGGATTTGGCCGGCCGGTTTTAGTGCGGATCCTCTTTTTGCTTCTCCTTTTTTCAGTGGGGGCGGGCAGAGGAGTAGCCACCTTTATTTGGATGGCAGGCACAGCAATGGCGGTTTATCTTTGGTGGCTGGGCTACCTTGTTTATTGGTTTTATAGAAGAACATAATTTTAAGACAGGGAAAAGGGGGGAGAAAAGTCGTGGGAGAAATGCACGCCGCTACATTTGTCACAGGTGAACTTTTCGGTCTGAAATTTCATTTGGATATCTTGATCATGTCCTGGGTGGTGATGGCCGTTCTGACCTTCATTAGCCTGCTGGCTACCAGAAAACTCAAACGGGAGCCGTATGGACTTCAGAATATCCTGGAGACAGTGGTCCAGTTTTTGCAGGGGCTTTTAAAGGAGAACATCGGACCAAAAGGGAAAGGAGCTTTTCCTTTTGTGGCCACACTCTTCTTGTTTATTCTCTTCTCCAATTTACTTGGTCTGCTCTGGCCGGGAGTGACCAAGTCCCCCACTGAAGATCTGAACGTTACCATAGCCTTGGCTTTATTGGTCTTTTTCAGCATGGTGTATTACGGGATCAAAGCCCAGGGTCTGAAGAAGTATATTTTGAGTTTCTTCAAACCGAATTTTCTTTTTTTCCCCATCCACCTCATTGATTTTCTGGTGAAACCGATTACCTTGGCCTTTCGTTTGTTCGGCAACATCTTTGCCGGCGCGGTCTTCATCCAGATCCTCAATATGCTAATCAAACCGGTAATCCCTGTGGTCGGACTGGTGCTGGGGGTTTTTGTCGGAGTGATCCAAGCTTATCTTTTTTTGATGTTGTCCATGGCCTATATCGCTTCCGCCATGGAGGAAGAGTCCGCCGCTGCGGAGCATCACCCGGAGCCTTCCCCGGCGCTCCCTGATCCGGGAGCTGACCGGAGCCAGGAGTAGGCAGGGATTTTGTTGCGCGCGACATACGCGACGGAGCACTAAATTGAAAGCAACAATGCGAAATTAGGAGGTTAAAACCATGATTGAAGGGGCGATTTTACTTAAGATCGCATCTGTAATCGCTATCGGCTTAATCGTCAGTGTGGCTGCCTTAGCCGCAGGGTTCGGCAACTCAAACGCCGTCTCCAAAGCGGTAGAAGGGATCGCCAGGCAACCGGAGGCGAAAAACTCCATCTTTACCACTATGCTGATTGGGGTGGGCTTGATTGAGGCTACCCCCATCATCGCCTTGGTCGTGGCCTTGCTTCTGCTTTTCGCTAATCCGTTTCTATAAGTCATCCGTAGTGACACCTCTGCGCTTGTTTCACCTGGGTTGAAATGAATCCACACCCGCATTGGTGTGTGAACCGGCGCCTGCACGCCTATACGTAAGTTTTATATATATATCTGGTGGATGAACCCGTAGGCGCCTACTGATTGTAGTATAATTCTTTCTGCTTCAGCGTAGGCATTATACTTATGCCTGCGCATATGTAGGAAGTGTTTTCCACGCGCCAATTTTGAAGGGGGAACCGACAAATGATGGAGATCAACATTATGGACATCATCCTGACGATCCTAAACTTCTTTATCTTGATGGGCCTCTTATATCTGGTGCTATACCGACCGGTGCTCCGGCTCTTACAGGAGCGGGAGGAGAAGATAAAAACCGAAAATGAGCAGCTTGCTACGATGCGTCAAGAAGCGGAGGCGCTTAAAGAAAAGTGGGAAGAAAAAAACAGGGCCTTGGCTGCCGATGCGCAACAGATCTTGGAAGCAGCCAGGCAAGAAGGGTTAAAGAAAAAAGAAGAAATTATCCGCCAGGCCAAGGAAGAAGCCAGTCAGATTCTGGCCCGCGCCGGACAGGAGGCGAGAAGGGAGCGGAACAGGGCCTGGGAAGAATTGTGGGAAGAGATGGTCGGGATTATTATCACCATTGCCAGTAAAGTGGTTGGCGAGGAGTTTGATGATGAAAAACACAGAACGAAGATTAGGTCCTTCATCAAACAACTCGACTCCAAGATGATTGGGGAATTGACAAATGAATCTCACTAGCGGAAAAGGTCCTTTACGTAAACAACCTTCCGGAAAAGCGCGGTCCATCTTTCACCCTGCCGGACTGCGCTTTACCGCTATTACCCCGGTGCCTTTGGAAGAGGAAGAGGAAGACTTACTCAAGCAGCGACTGGCCGCGCTTTTAGGCCGCAGACCCCGAATTGAGCTGGAGACCAGTCCCCGGTTGTTGGCAGGAATGATCTTAAGAACCAAGGATCGGGATATTGACGGAAGTATCGGCCGGCAGTTGCGAAGAATCCGCCGGATCCTACTGGAACATGATTTAAGGATTGATGAGCGGACCGAAATCTCCACCAAGCTGCTTCTGGCGGAAATGAAAAAGGTGGTCGAGGCCTACCAACCTGAACCCCTCGTCGATGATGTGGGCACAGTCCAGCAATACGGTGACGGAGTGGCTATCATCAGCGGTCTTTATGGCGCCCATACCGGCGAGGTCGTGAAGTTTCAAAACGGTTCCTACGGTATGGTGCTGAACCTGGAGACGGACCATGTGGGGGCGATCGTCTTCGGCGAGGGGCTGGATATCCATGCCGGGGACTCTGTCCGTTTATTAGGGAGAAGCCTTGATGTGCCGGTGGGCGAGGAACTCCTCGGCCGAGTGGTGAACCCTCTAGGAGAACCCATTGACGGTTTCGGTCCTCTCCATACCGGCCGCCGACGGCCAATTGAGGCGGCGGCGCCGGGCATCGCCGAGCGGGTTCCGGTGGACACTCCCCTGGTCACCGGGGTTAAAGCCATTGACGCCTTGATCCCCATCGGGCGCGGACAACGGGAGTTAATCATCGGTAACCGGCAAACGGGCAAAACCGCTCTGGCCATAGACACCATTTTGAACCAGAAAGACTCGGGTGTCCTCTGTATCTACGTGGCCATCGGCCAGAAAGCCTCCACCGTCTCCCAGGTGGTGGAGACCTTGAAAGAATATGGCGCTATGGACTATACTATCGTGGTGGCGGCTACCGCCAGTGATGCAGCACCCATGCAGTACATCTGCCCCTACAGCGGGTGCGCCATGGCAGAGGAATTCATGTACCAAGGGCGGGATGTTTTAATCGTCTATGATGATCTCTCCAAACACGCGGTGGCGTACCGTGCCATGTCACTGCTGCTTCGTCGCCCGCCAGGGAGGGAGGCTTACCCCGGAGACATTTTTTATCTCCACGCCCGTCTGCTGGAGCGTGCAGCCAGACTGGCGCCGGAGTTGAAGGGGGGGTCCATGACCGTCCTGCCGATCGTGGAGACGCAGGAGGGGGATGTCTCCTCCTATATCCCCACCAACATCATCTCTATAACCGACGGGCAAATCTTCTTAGAAGAGGACCTCTTCTTCGCCGGGGTACGGCCGGCGATTAATGTAGGCCTCTCCGTGTCCAGGGTGGGGGGAGACGCTCAGATTCCAGCCATGAAGAAGCTGTCCGGTCCGCTCCGTCTGCAACTGGCACAGTACAGGGAATTATCTTCTTTTGTTCAGTTCGGCGCGGAGCTGGATCAGGCAACCCGTGCCCAATTGGCCACCGGGGAGCGGATCGTGGCTTTGCTGAAGCAACCAAGGTATGCGCCGTTATCGGTCGCCGAAGAAGTGGTGCTCTTCTATTGTTTGGTCCACGGATTCTTCGACGATGTACCGGCCGATGAAGTAGCCAGGCTGGAACAGGAGATTTTGCTCAAGTTTCAACATGATTACCGCGACATCTTGGAGCACATCACCAACACCGGCCACTATCAAGCGGTGGAAGACCGGTTAACCGCTGCGCTCCGGGAGACGAAAGCCGCCTTGCTGGGAGAGGGCCTTCCCGATCCGGAAAAATAAAGAAAGATGAATCCTTGAGGTGTTTGGCTGATGGAAAACATCTTGGAGATCAAAAGACGGATGAAGGGGATTAAAGAGATCCGACATCTCACCGGAGCGATGAAACTAGTGGCTGCCACCAAACTGCGTAAAGCCCAGGAACGGGTGGAAGCGTCCCGTCCCTTCGCCAAAAAGATTAGCGAGGTCGTACAAGACCTTTATGAACTGGCCGGGAAGAACCTGCATCCTCTGATGGAAGTCAGAACGGTAAAACGGGTCGGACTAGTGGTGGTCACCTCCGATCGGGGATTGTGCGGAGCTTATAATTCCAATATCCTCAGGCACGCCCTGTCCTGCATCAACGCGTTACCTAAAGAGCAGGAGGTATCGATCATTGCCATAGGTCGGAAAGGCCGTGATTTTTTTCGCAGAAGAGGCTATAAGCTTAGCTGGGAATTTTGTGGCGAGTCCTCCCGCCCCACCTTTTTGCAGGCTGCGCAGATCGCGGAGTTGATTATGAAGGAATTTTTAGCAAGAGAAGTGGATCAGGTGGACATTATTTATTCCCGGTTTTACAACGCCTATTTGCAGAAACCACGCAGATTCCGGTTGCTTCCGATTGCCCCGGCTGCGGCGGACACACGCGTGCCCCAGCGGCCGGCGGCGAATTGGGTCTTTGATCCATCCCCTGCCGAGCTTCTTGACCATCTGATTCCTCGCTATGTCGAAGCCCAGATTTACCGGGCCTTGCTAGAAGCGGACGTCGGAGAAAAAGGAGCCCGGATGACCAGTATGGGAGCGGCCAGCGACAATGCGGAGGAGATCATGGCCAAACTGGCTCAACGGTATAATCGTTACCGGCAAACCATCATCACCAATGAACTGTCCGAGTTGATGGGCGGGGTTGAGGGCCTGCGGGAGAAAGAATCATAATAATCGGACCGGACTTAGGAGGAATTTCTATGCTTTCTGGGGAAGTAGTAAGGGTAATCGGACCCGTGGTGGATGTCCATTTTTTTCACGGGATTCCGCCCATTCATAGCGCTATTACCATTCATTCTCCGACTGGACCGGCCGGTGGCGCCGGCCGGGAAATCGTAGCGGAAATAATGCAACATGCCGGGGATGATCTGGTGCGGGCGGTGGCCTTGTCCTCCACTGACGGACTACGCAGGGGGCTGCAGGTCACCAGTATAGGAAGGCCTGTGGAGGTGCCGGTGGGAGAAGCCACCTTGGGCCGGGTCTTCAATGTGATGGGCGAGGCGATTGACAGCGGTCCGCCGCTCAAAGTCACGGAGCGGATGTCCATTCACAGAAATCCACCGGTTTTCGCAAAATTGGAGACTTCCCCCCGGATTCTGGAGACCGGGATTAAAGTCATCGACCTGTTGGCGCCGTATCCACGCGGCGGCAAAGTGGGACTCTTCGGCGGGGCCGGGGTGGGGAAGACCGTCTTGATTATGGAGTTAATCAGGAATATCGCCACTGAACATGGAGGATACTCCGTCTTCACCGGGGTGGGCGAGCGGACCAGAGAAGGAAATGAGCTTTGGCTGGAGATGAAGAAGTCGGGTGTACTTAACAAGACCGCCTTGGTCTTCGGCCAGATGAACGAGCCTCCAGGCGCCAGATTGCGGGTGGCCTTAACCGGCTTGACGATGGCGGAGTATTTCCGCGATCGCCAAGGTAAAGATATTCTCCTTTTTGTTGATAATATCTTCCGGTATATCCAGGCTGGAGCGGAAGTTTCGGCTCTGTTGGGCCGGATGCCCTCGGCTGTAGGATATCAACCGACCTTAGCTACAGAGCTTGGGATACTGCAGGAGCGGATTGCCTCGACCGAGAGAGGTTCCATCACCTCCATTCAGGCTGTCTATGTGCCGGCTGACGATTATACGGACCCGGCGCCGGCCACTACCTTTACGCACTTGGATGCCACGACCAACTTGGATCGCTCCATTGTGGAGATGGGGATCTATCCGGCGGTAAACCCGCTCTCCTCCACCTCTCGTTTTCTGGACGCGGGGATTGTCGGGGAAGAACACTACACGGTGGCCCGCCGAGTGCAAGAGGTTTTGCAAAGGTACAAGGATCTGCAGGACATCATCGCCATCCTGGGTATTGACGAGCTTTCTCCGGAAGATAAGCTAACCGTGGCACGGGCCAGAAAAATTCAGCGTTTCCTGTCGCAACCCTTTTTTGTGGCCGAAACCTATACCGGCATCCCCGGACGCTATGTCAAACGGGAAGATACGGTTCGCGGGTTCAAGGCGATCCTGGACGGGGAGTGTGACGATCTGCCGGAACAGGCGTTTTATATGAAAGGAACCATCGAAGACGTGCGCGCAGCAGCCGAACGGATCCGGCAGGCGCCGGCACGTGAACGTGAAGACGAAAACAGGCCTGCAGAGGCGGCGGGCCGTTTCTACGGTTCGAG
This sequence comes from Bacillota bacterium, assembly GCA_036562625.1. Classification (GTDB taxonomy): domain Bacteria; phylum Bacillota; class UBA4882; order UBA10575; family UBA10575; genus DUOH01. The sequence goes on from DATCJV010000172.1 coordinate 31,787, forward strand.
GTGAGCGGAATGCAGGATCAAAACGGACGCGCGCGCCTGCACTTGGACGTGGTTACTCCGCAGAAAGTCGAGTTCAGCGGAGAGGTGGACATGGTCGTCGCGCCGGGCCATGACGGTTATTTAGGGATTCTCCCTGCGCATATTCCCATGATGACCAGGCTCCGGGTAGGAGTTCTCAAGATCTATACCGGAACGGAAGAAATTAATATGGCCGTCAGCGAAGGTTATATGGAGGTCACCGGCGAAAAAGTCATTATCCTGGCGGAAGCGGCCGAACTTCCGGAAGAGATTGACGTGGAAAGGGCTCTGGCGGCCAAACGCCGGGCCGAAGAACGCCTGGCTTCCCTGGCCGCATGGGATGGGAAAGCCCTCAAGGCCCATGCTTCATTACAACGGGCGCTGAACCGGCTAAAAGTGGCGGGAAAGGCCAAGAATAAAAGCGGACACAGAGAATAAGAGGTTGAGTTAATGATGGCTACCAAAGCGGATGCGACCACCAAGATTTTTCGGGTGAACCCGGACCAACCGGAAGCCGACTACATTGAGGAGGCCGCCAGGGTTCTGCGGGACGGCGGGTTGGTCGCTTTTCCCACCGAAACAGTTTACGGCTTGGGGGCGAATATTTATCACCCGGAGAGTATAAAACGGATCTACCAGGTTAAAGGACGCCCAGGGGATAATCCTTTAATCGTTCATTTATACAGTATAGAGCAAGTGCCGGAGGTGGCGGAAACCATCCCCGACTCTTTCCGGATTTTAGCCGACCGGTTCCTGCCCGGCCCTTTAACCATGATACTCCCTAAAAAGCAATCAGTACCCGCTGAAGTCTCCGCCGGGTTGCCTACGGTGGCGATCCGGATCCCTGCTCATCCGGTAGCCTTCAAGCTTTTGGCGGAAGCCGCCATTCCGGTGGCCGCGCCCAGCGCCAATCTGTCCGGGCGGCCCAGCCCTACCCTGGGGTCACACGTAATCGATGATTTACAGGGGAGGATAGAAGTGATTTTGGATGCCGGCCCGACCGGAGTGGGGGTGGAATCCACGGTCCTGGATCTGACCGGCGAAAGACCGCGGATCCTCCGGCCGGGCGGGATCAGCTTGGAAATGTTAAGAGAGGTCTTGGGCGATACCGTGGAAGCCCCGGAGACGTTCGATGTTGAGCGGCCGTTAGCTCCAGGGATGAAGTACCGGCACTATGCCCCAAACGCGCCGCTTTTGCTCTTCCACGGTGAGCTACCGGCCGTGGAAGAAGAGATACGCAAGAGGTTGACCTCCCGGGTGGAAGAAGAAAAAGTGGCGATCTTGACTTTTACCGAGAGCGAACTGGCCAAACAGGAGCTGCCGGCCAATGTCATCCTGTATTCACTGGGCAGCAAAGCACGGCCCGAAGAGGCGGCGCATAACCTCTTTCGGTATCTGCGTCTTTGCGATCAAGAAGGTGTGGAGAGAATCTACGCGGTTGCCCCGCCCCGGCAGGGAGTGGGAGAAGCCGTCTATAATCGGCTGCGGAAGGCAGCTGGAGGAAATGTGGTGGAGATATGAAAAGAATTGACCTGATCATTCGGTTGACGTTGGTCTGTAGCGTTCTTCTATGCTCGTTGGTTACTGGCCACGGACTGGCGCAAGACCAGACTACTCTCAATGAACCGGCCCAGGACAATATGGAGTTAAGCGCAACGGTCCGGCATCATCCATTTTGGGAAGCCGGAGAAAGGTTGGTCTACCGGGTGGAAGTGAAAGGGATCCCCGTGGGCAGCCAAGTCCTTACTGTCGTTGGGGAAACCATTTTTAAAGGGCATCCGGTTTATCAGATCAAGATGGAACTCTCCACTTATGCTGCGCTGCGGCTCTTATATAAATTTCATGAAGAAGAGGAACTGTTTTTGGATCAAGCAAGCCTACATCCCAGGTATGTTAAACGGGAAGTCCAGGAAAAAAAGAGACTCACGACTGAAGAGATTAGATTTCTCATCGAGGAAAAGCGGGTAGAGATGGTTCAGGATAGAGACGGAGAAGTGCGGAATAAAACCTTTCCCCTGGACCAACCTTGCTTGGAAAACCTGTCGATCGTCTATTATTTGCGCAGCCGTCCCTGGCTCCGGGGGGAAGAGTCTATTCTCTTTTTCACCTCCGGCGGCCCGCAAGTCTATAACATTAGTTTCGTCGGAACGGAGGAGGTTTCCACGCCATACCGGAAAGTGGAGGCAGACCGGATTGAAGACGAGAACGCCCGGATCACTGTGTGGATCTCCAAGGACGAAGCGGCTATTCCGGTCGCGATCCGTGCGACCACTGATTTTGGTGTAATAATCTCCCGATTGGTGGAGGTGGAATAGTCTCCGGGCAACATCCCTCTTCTAAGCGAAAGAGGGTTTTTTTTGCCATCTGAAGAACCTTAAAAACAACGGCTTCTTGTGATATAGTTAAAACCGGAAACTGTTGCGAACAGTTTAAGCGGGGAGGGCGATAGAGATCTTTACTATTCTCTTTGTTTGCACGGGAAATACTTGCCGCAGCGCCATGGCTGCGCCCCTTCTGAAAAAACTGCTCCAGGCGGAGTGGGGTGAGGAGCCGGTCCAAAAGTCTTTTCGCATTCTTTCCGCCGGCGTCGGCGCCCTCACCGGGGCGCCCGCCAGTAAGGAAGCGGAAGAAACCCTTAGAGAAGAGGGGCTTGATCTTTCCCGCCATCGGGCGCAGCGGCTGGAAAAGACCCTTCTGGAGCAGGCGGATCTGGTTTTAACCATGACCTCCGCCCATAAAGACCTGTTGCTCAGGATGTATCCGGAGGCTAAAGAGAAGGTCTTTACCTTGCTTGAGTATGGGTCCGGTGGGAAACAGGGTGACATCCCGGATCCTTTCGGACAGGGAATTGAAGTTTATCAACAATGCGCCGCAATTATTAAAGAAGCATTACAAGCAATTATGCCAAAACTAAAAATGTATCTTGAGCGCAAGGAGGAGAAGAGAGAAAAATGAGGATTGCCATCAGTTCGGATCACGCCGGTTACGAATTGAAAAAAGAGATTACTTCCTATCTAAAGGAAAAGGGCTTTGATTTTCAGGACTTTGGTCCGCTGACTCCCGATCCGGTGGATTATCCGGATCAAGCTCTGTTAGTCGCGAAAGCGGTGGCTTCCGGTGAATTTGCCAGAGGGATCATCATCTGCGGCACGGGCATCGGAATTTCCATCTCCGCCAACAAGATCAAAGGGATTAGAGCGGCTCTCTGTGGTGATGTCTATTCCGCCCGGATGGCCCGGGCGCATAATGACGCTAATATCCTGGCCTTAGGCGCGCGAGTGGTAGGGCCCGGCTTGGCCCTGGCCATCGTGGAAGCCTTCTTAAACGAGGCTTTCCTCGGGGGTAGACATCAGCAAAGAGTCGCGAAGATGATGGCTTTGGAAAACCAGTAAGGACCTGGGGGAAAAGATAAAATTTGCGGCATTGGTAAGAATCTATAGTTGAGAGAGGAGACAAAGAGTATGGGAAAAGTGCGACAGATCGATCATCCGTTAGTCCAACACAAACTCAGCATCATCCGGGATGTGCGGACCGGCGCTAAAGAATTCCGGGAACTGGTGGAAGAGATCGCCACCCTCATGGCTTATGAGGTAACCAGAGATTTTCCTTTGGAAGAAATAGAAGTGGAAACTCCGCTTTGCAAAACGAAAGCCCGGGTCATTGCCGGGAAGAAAGTGGCGGTGGTGCCGATTCTACGCGCCGGATTGGTCATGGCCGACGGGGTCCTGAAAATGATTCCTGCAGCCAAGATGGGACACATCGGCTTATACCGTGATCCGGACACCTTAAACCCGGTGGAATACTATTGCAAACTCCCGAATGATATTGGTGAACGGGAGCTGATTCTGGTCGATCCGATGC
>DATCJV010000173.1:0-4652 GCA_036562625.1 Bacillota bacterium
GAAGTACAAGGTCAGAGTAACAAAGGCAAAGGCTCCCAATACCTCAAAGATGGCGATTAGTATTGCGCTCTTCCCGCATTTTTTTAATTGTTTGAAAGAAAATTCACCGCCGATTAAGAAAGCGATTATGCTCAAGGCGATGGAATTAATTGGCGCCAACAACTCCATGGTCTCAGTGGAAACCACACCCAACAGAGAAGGTCCCACCAATAAGCCGATTAACAAATATCCGGTGACAGCCGGTAGTTTCAGATAATTAATAAACTTACCGGCGCCAAACCCTGCCAAGAGAATAAAGCCCAAGAAAAATACGATACTCATCTGTAAGACTCCCATTCTGTATTCAAGACGACAGATTTATGGATAGACCGGACTCATCCTGAATAATAAGTGTTTTACTAAGTTATTTGCAATAGTCAGAATCAAGGCCTGGTCTGACCGTCCAAGAAAACTTCTTTATTCTATAATGTTCTGTGGAAATTTCTGTCCTAAACCGATTGCTTTTACTACCGGCACCACAAACATCATTCCGGTACAGGCCTCCTCAAAACTATGGAACATCTCGGATAATTTGGCGATGGCCTGGTCAATCTTTTCCGGATGTTTCGAGAGAGCAAAGATAGTCTTGTTAAGTTCATGTTCATCCTCGAGTAAACCGCGGAGACCGAAAAAGATCGGTATGCGATCAGAAAGCACTTTTGCCATTCCCTGTGTCTCCATAATAGTGGCGCCCCTGATCTCGCAATCCAAGAGAACCTGCAAGACATCTTCCAATTTATCCGGATCATTAATTATAATAAATAGGGCTTGAATCTTCTCTTCATTCATTTTAAAACTCCTCTCATCGCAGACGGTGTGGAAAATACGCTGGCACGCAGCGTCTATTCTAACGGCTTAAGTATTCTGAGGCAATGTTATTTCGTGTCAGCACAATCAATATTATAGCTGCTTATTATGTCATTGGCTTTGAAGATTTGTAACAAGGCTGAAAAGCAGATACCTCATTATGCCGCCGTTCTTTTTCCGAGTCAGGCGCGCTCAAATCAACATATTAAAGCTGGATCCCTCTCCCCTGCCTGTGTCTTTTCTGGTATGATACTCTATAACCTCAAAAGTTTCATTGATTCTTTTTACCTGTTTCACATCACAGATAAAATAATGAACCGTCAATAATAAACTAAAGAAAACCAAGACAAGCCAAGCAATGGTAAAGGCTTTGGTCTTCAAAACCATCCGATCCTGTATAATCTGGGCATTTTCCACTCTAACCTGATGGTAAAGGTGTGATAATTCCTGTTCCAATCTTTTATAAGCTTCAGTAGCTTCAGACCAGGCCAGATGGGCCCTTTCTTCCTCGGCTGAAGGTCCTTTTCTGCTACGCCGCAGCCGGTAATCCTCTTTGGCCTGTATATAGTTAAAGTGTCCTTCCTGGTTGGCCTGAATTATCCTGGCGATATCCTCCATTTTATAATGAACCTCTAGAAATCCCTGTTTTTTCTCTTCAGTCTCCAAAGCTTTTGCTACCCGCTCTCTAAGCAGTATTTCATCGACGGCGGGGATAAAGTGCTCTAAAAAAATGGGGGTAGGTATGTTGGCTGGATTCAAAGCTGAAGACGCCAAATCAGTCTCTGAAGTCGTTTCAGTCCTCCCGCTTTCGTTTCCTCCGGTTTCCACAGCGGAGGGAAGATTATCAACTTCTCCGGCGTCCGGCGCCGCAGAACCCTGGGCCAGATGGGCGCGGTAAAACCACGTATGGCCGGTCCACCGATCGGTTCTGTATACCACCCAATAATCTCCATCTTTATGTAGCGGCCCATCATACCATCTGAATTGAAAGGCGCCTAACAACAGGATCAAGAAGAGCAAAGGAAATACCCATAAGCGTTTCATTACTGTCACCTCATGTCTGTTTTTAACCAAAGAGCTGACCATTCCAACCCCAGTTCTCACCTTTGACTTCCGTAAAAATCACATATGTTTTTTCTGCCGGAATCGATAGCTCTTTCTGTAAAAGTTGGCCAAGGGCGGCGGTAATCTCCTGCTTCTGTTGCTGAGATAAACTCCCAATCAGCTTCACTTCGGCAATTGCTCCTTCTGAAACTGGTTCTCCTTGGAAGAATAGAGATTGGTTGGGGGTGACTCTGATATAGAGCCATTGTTCGGGCTTGCCCGCATATTGACTAAGGATTCTGGCGGTTTCGGCTTTTACCTGTTCCGCCTGGGTGGCGGAGACCGCGCCGGCTAATGCGTAATCTACATAAGGCATGATGATCCTGCACCTCCATAAAATTTTGGCATCAAGCCCCTTTCCTCCAGATCTGATAATGAAGGATCTCCTCCTTCAGGTGATTTATGATCATCGTCAGAAAGGCGGCGTCATCCGTAAATCCGATGAGCGGCAAAAAATCCGGAAGCAAATCAAAAGTGCTAATTAAATAGGTAAGCACACCGGCCAATAGCCCTAAAGTAGCAGGGGTAAAATGATAAGAGCCGGTGATTCCGTCTTTGAACATTTGAAAAAGGATTATAGTCTCATCCTTGAGCTCTGCAAGAGCGGAGGATGCTTTCTTCAATTTTCTCCAAAAATCGTCCGGCTTAATCTCCTCTGGTAAATCATGAGTATCTAAAAACCCCATCAATCGGTCATACTCTCGCCTCTTCACGCTATTTCCCAGGATGGAGTAGGCTTCATTAATGGCCTTACTCCTTTCCTCCGCCAATTCTCTCCGGCCCGGGTTGGCATCAGGGTGCCATTTTCGCATCATCGCCCGGTAGGCCTGCTTAATCTCTGCTGCCGTGGCTAGTTTGTCCACACCCAAGCAATCATAGTAGTTTTCAGTCATTATGTCCTCCTCAAAGCACTAGGGTGATGAATAACTATATTTCAAAATTCGCTCAGTTTCGCGCATAACCCTTTTTCGGGAGTGACATTTTCAAAAATAATTCACGCGGACGCCTTGCTTAAGAACTTTCTGACCACTGCTCCTTCAGGAATATCAGCCAGGACCAGTTGTTGGTTTCGTCCGTCGTCTGTTTTGCCAAATCCGTTCTCCTCCGGTTCTTTTCGGAGCGGCAAAAGAACACGATAACCATTATGAGCTTTAGTAATGGGATTCCCTCCCTCATCCGTCATTTTACTTGAGTCCAAGAAGACTGTTGCCTCCGGTAATAATAACTCCAACCGGTCGCCGGCGGTAATCAGGTTACGCACGCCCAAGAGAAGACGCTCCTTAATCGGATCATACTTCAGGACCGTGCCTGCCAGCCCATAGGTTTGTTCATAACCAAAATCCGGATTCGTCTCCGTGACCACCTCATCTTCAGCCAAGTAAAATCCGGTAGTATACCCCCGATTGGATATTTTGCCAAGTTCCGCCCACCAGTCTGCCGGTACGGAGTAGATCCCGCCTTTGGTTGCAGCGTTCAACGCCCACCGATAGGTCCTGGTGACCGCGGCTACATAATAAACTGATTTCATTCTGCCTTCAATCTTCAAACTATTAATTCCCGCGGCCAATACCTCGGGCAAATACTTAATCATACACAAGTCTTTGGAACTCAGGATATGACTGTACGGCACAGATCCGCTCAAGTCGGTCTCCAAGCGCAGAGGGTGTTCCGGACGGGACTTTTCCACCAGTAAATATTCCCACCGGCAGGGGTGGGTGCACTCCCCTTGGTTTGCGCTTCTGCCGGTGAGCGCGGCCGAGAGAAAACACCGTCCAGAATAGGCCATACACATTGCCCCATGAATAAATAGTTCAAACTCCATTTCCGGTACGGCTTGAGTGATCTCAGCCACCTCTTTCAGGTTAAGCTCTCTGGCTAAGACAATACGTTGCACACCTTGCCGGCGCCAAAATCGCACAGCCTCAACATTAGTAGTATTGGCCTGTGTGCTAAGATGCACCGGAATACTGGCATTAACCGCCCTGACCAACTGAAAGACTCCGGGATCACTTAGAATTATCCCATCAATCCCAATCTCAGACAAGTTCCGTACAGCTTCGGAAACGGATTTGAGCTGACTGTTGCGGGCAAAAACATTAAGGGCTGTATAGACCTTTACTCCCTTTGCGTGGGCCTCCTTCACTCCTGTGGCCAGATCCGCCAACCCGAACTCCGCCTGACTGGTCCGCAGACTTAATCCTTCATACCCTGTATACACCGCATCAGCGCCATATAATACAGCGGTTCGTAACTTCTCCAAGTTACCGGCGGGAACTAATAATTCAGGTGATTTCATGACAACACCTCACTGCACTGAAGAAACCTGACGCATTTTACCTTCTTATTCTACCAAAAATAAGGAGGATTTACATCCGGGCGTTTTTTTAGTCAGTCTTTTGTAAACTAAAATCCGGTTACAAAAGAAAGACACTTTTCTACTCTCTTTAAAAAAGGAGGGCTTTCCTATATAATAAGTTAAGTGTCAGCAAATAACAGTCTTACTCGCCGATCATTTCAACGCCAAAGGTTGACTTATCCACGGATGACAAGAGATGGGCTATAACTAATCTGGAGGTAGTTTCATGTACCCAAGCGAACTGGGCTTCATGATGCCGGCGGAATGGGAAAGACATCAGCAGACATTTATGGAATGGCCGGTCAAAGAAGCAGGATGGCCTGGACCCTTTCAGGAAATCTTATCC
>DATCJV010000186.1:0-10189 GCA_036562625.1 Bacillota bacterium
TTCTCTTTTCTATAGATCTCTCCTCCGTCAAATCTACAATAATTTTACACTAACATAACAGGCCTAAAAAAGCCCTAATATGCTTTGCCAAAGCGCGGAGAAAAAGCGGCCGAGCGCCCGTAGTATTCTCGTAAAGAACCCGGCCTTCTCCACTTCTTTGACTGTCACCAATTCCACTCCTTCCAGGTCCGGCCCGTCGGCGGTCAAGTAATCATAAGCCTTTTCCCCCGTATACGCCGGAACCAGCAACCCAACGACCTTTCCTTTTGGCACCGGGGCCGGTAGCCTGCCATCGGGAGTGAGCGCCCGCTGATCCAGTTTGTAGGCTGGTTGATAAAGGCGGTCCTCTCCCCTTCTGATCAACACAGTCAGGGGCTTCGTATTTTCAATCTCTACCGTCCGTTCCCGGCCGTTGGCGACCGGCATTTGCCCTTCTGCACTCCGGTAATGGGCCTTGGCCACCTGGCGCCGGTAGAAATTATTAAACCCGTAGTCCAGCAGTTTCCGGGTTTCCGCAAACCGCGCCTCTATGGAAGAGGTCTTCATGATTACAGTCAATAACCGGACCTCACCCCGCTTGGCGGTGCCGGTAAAGGAGTACCCTGCCAGCGTAGTGGAGCCGGTCTTCAACCCGTCCATCCCTTCATAGGCATAGATCAGGCCGGGGAGCATAAAATTCCAGTTCGACATGGAGATCTCATCTTTGGTTCCTTCTCGGAAGTACCTCTTGGGTACGCTGGAAAAGGTAAAGACCTCGGGATAATTGCGAATCAGGTGAAAGGCCAACTTGGCCGTAGCCCTGGCGGACATCATATCCTCTTCGTTTCGGCCGGTATTGGCCGGATGCATCCCCAAAAGATCGCTATTGTTCAACCCGGTGCTATTCACGAACTTATAGTCCTTCAACCCCAGCTCTTCCGCTTTCTCATTCATCATCCGGACAAAATTATCCTCCGAGCCACCGACCAGTTCGGCCAGGGCAATCGTGGCGCCGTTCGCCGAATAAATGGCCATCGCTTCATAAAGTTCCCTTACTGTATAGGGCTCATTCTTCCGCAGCGGAACATTGGACAACGTCAGATTTTGGGAGATTCTATAAGCATAATCACTGATCCGTGTCTCTTGCTCCCAGTTGATTCTCTTTTCCTCCACCGCCTCCAAGACCAGATATTCCGTCATCATCTTGGCCATACTGGCGGTAGGTAATAACTCGTCCGGATTCTGGGCATACAGGATCTTCCCGGTGCCGGCGTCGACCAAGATCGCGGCCTGCGCCCGAATTTTTAAAAAATCCTCTCCCGTGCCGGAGAGCGCTGCTGCCGGTGAGGAACGGAACGAGATAGCGAAGATCAGACCCAAGACCAAACCCGGGACCACGTGAGTAAAGACGTTTCTCGTATTCATCTAGGACTCCCTTTCTTTCTCCTGCCTGTCTCTATTCTGACTAATTCTGGGTGGTCTTATACTTTACCCCAACAAAGCGTGTGTGTTGGCAAACCTATATCTTCCTAAGGAATGACCGTATAAAGGCGTGGGGAAGGGAGAACATATGAAATACGGGCTCCAGATCGCGAAGACCGGCGTGACACTAAAGGGAGGTGAAATGCAGTGAGTAAAACCACGACCGCGCTGATCGTCAAGTTCCTTCTCACCTTGATTTCCGCCTATATTGCTTTTACCATCGTTGATAATAACAGCCTCGGCTGGGTTTTGGGGACCAGTATCGCTGCTACCGTCCTGAACTATTTAGTCGGAGATTTAATGATCCTCCCCAAATACGGCAACTTCTCCGCTGCAATAGCGGACGGCGGATTAGCCGCCTTCACCGCTTATCTGGCGGCGGCCGTGACCAGAGGGAATAATGTCGGAATGGGCAGCTTAATCATTTTCTTCCTGTTGATTGCTGTTGCTGAGTACTTCTTCCACAATTACCTGCTGGAAGCAGAGAAGGTAGAGCCGAATACATAAAGGGGGAACCGGAGACCTTCCTTTCCGATTTTAAGCACACGTAGGCGTGAAGAGGGCTCTTTCCCGGAGAGCCCTCTTTTCCTGCGGAAAATCAGTCCCGGTTTTGAGGAGCGGACGGGCGCCGGCACCCCATGGGAAACCGGCAGAGAGCGTCACCTGCGCGGCGAAACGTTCTCCAACTCCTGATCGTACGGAGCGTGCCTGCGAATAAAGGCCATCACCGATAAACCATAGAGCAGATTGGGTAGTAAATAAAAGAAGGCCGTCTGCGGCGTTTTCGAAGTCGCCACGGAGAACAAAGGGCAGAACACACCGTAACAGACCAGGAAGGTTAAGACCCCAAAACTAGCCCCTCTCAGCAAATGGTATCCGCCGCCGGTCTTCAGATAAATATAGTAAGCGAACAGGCTGAAGAGGGACGCCACCGTAAAGTCCAGGAGCACCCCGATGAAGACGGATAACGGTTCCCGGACCCGGGTGGGGGAGATGACCATTCCGGCGCAGAGATGACAGAAAGCATAATCGAGAAAGCCCAGCCAGTAAAAGGACCAGGTCATGATCATCTTCAGCGCATTGCCGATCAGTCCGGCCAGAGTCCCTACTATATAAAAATTTTTCGTCATACCATCACCTTTGCTCAATCAATCTTCAAGACTAGATTTCCCTGGGCGGGGTGGAAAGATACAAACGGGCAAAACAAGCATCTTCACCTTATAAAAAAACCACCCGGTAGGTGGCTGGGCGGCGCTGTCAAAAAAAGAAAACCACCTTTCCAGGTGGCCTGTGCGCTAGAGATGAAGTTGGTGCCGAAGGCGGGATTTGAACCCGCACGGGAGTACTCCCACTACGCCCTGAACGTAGCGCGTCTGCCAATTCCACCACTTCGGCACTGCAAAAAATATTATACAGCAAAAAAATCATTCTGTAAAGGCCTGAAATCATAAACTCGAATTTTCTTTCCCCTCCCGCCTGAACAAGCTGAACCCAAGCAGTTTACTTTGCTAGACTTGATCATTTTTGGAGGATAAAAAGAGTTCATGCAGAAATTATAGAAGATGGAATAATAATACCAAAATTATACCTTAATTGCCCTGTAATTAATTATTCTAATAACTAATTAATTATCCTGTAATTAATTATCCTGTAATTAATTATTCTATAATTAAATATCCTACTGTGTTGACTCGATCATTGCTGTTCCGGCATACTTGGGGGGGTGTCCAAATGGCTAAATCGATGAAAAGAGGATTATGCCTTCTACTCTTCCTTGTTTTTTCCCTTTGCCCGGCCACTGCGCCACGGTCGGCCGCAACTCCGCAGATTCCTGCGGAATTCTACTACCGGGCGCTTATTACTTCAGGCGAATTCAGTCAAGAAATTCAGCACTACCAATCCGGGGAGTTCATCCGGCACGTGGTGACCACCCCGGGTTTTCCGCCAAGCGTCACCATCTTCCGTCCTGATTTAGGGGTGATCTGGATCTATGACGAAGACGGCGCTGAATATTCAGCCTCTCCTTATGATCCCTGCCTGATCCCGGAGATTTTCGCTCTTGAGCTGGTGGAATCTTCAAGTATCAAACGGCAGAATCTGGGGAACGAAAAAATTTTAGGATATACCACGACAAAAATCCGGATTACCGATCCCTCCATGCCTGAATGGGAGGTCTATATCTGGAACGCTTCCAAACTGGGGGGGATGACCCTAAAAAAATTGGAACGGGTCACCAACAACGGAAAAATCGTCTCCGAACTGCTGGTCGAAGTGAAAGAGATTAAGATCCAACCCATTCCTCCTGAGTATTTTCAGCTTCCGTCGGGGATGACCTTGGTTGAAGGTCTGTCCTCCAAAGCACTGGAATGGGACGAAGAGTTTCTCCCGGACGTTCATTATTAATGAATTAATGAAGCTAATTAACCAAGTTAATTAATTTTCGGCAATAACACGCCGGACCACTAGAAAGGATGTTCCATTTGAAGGCTCTTGCATTGTTTTCCGGAGGTTTGGACAGTCTGCTGGCGATCAAATTGATTCAGGAGACCGGGGTGGAAGTGGAGACCGTCCATTTTCTCCAGCCCTTTCTCGAGAAGGATCAAGAAGAAAAGCTGGTTAACCAGCTTAAAAAATTAATCGATCAATTACAAGCCAAACTGCATATCATCCGCTTGGACCAGCGGTATCTGCGCATCTTGGAAACACCGAAACACGGTTATGGAAAAGCGGCCAACCCCTGTCTGGATTGTCATATCTTCTTCTTACAGGAAGCGGCGGACCTCATGAAAAAGATCGGCGCCTCCTTCCTGGTCACCGGTGAAGTGGTGGGGCAGCGTCCAAAATCCCAACACCAAGGAGCATTTCCCATTATTGATCAAGAAACCGGATTGGCCGGCCTGATCGTGCGCCCCCTCTCCGCCGGTCTCCTGCCGGCCACCATTCCCGAAGAAAAAGGATGGATCTCCCTGGAGCACTGCCCCTCCATTCAAGGGAGGCAACGCAAAGTCCAACTGGAATTAGCCAAAAAATACGGCCTGACCTACCAAGCGCCGGCCGGTGGCTGCCTGCTGACCAATGTGGAGTACGGACGTAAAGTCTTTGATCTGCTCAGACACGAAGGAAAACTGGACTCCGACTCCCTGCGTCTTTTGGCCGTTGGCCGCCATTTTCGCTTGAGTCCGGAGTTTAAGATAATCATCGGCCGCGATCAAAAAGAAAACTCCAAAATACTCAGGTACTTTTATAAAAACCGCCGAGACGAAAGGTTCTTCCTGTTGAAGGTGGACGAAGCGCGCGGGCCGCGCGCGTACAGAGTCCCCGGCCCGCTGGCGATGGGGATCGGCGCCCCGTCCCCTGCAGAGCTTACCCTCTTCTCCCTGTTATCCACGCGCTATAGCGACCTGGCCGCCGGTAAAGAAGCCGTCGTCCGTATACTGCAGGGGGGGGCAAAGCATTATCTCCGCAAGGAACGGGTAACCGCCACCAAAGATCCCTCGCTTCCACAGAAATACAGAATAACCTAGAACTTATACAACTCGCTCTCTCTGAGCAGCTTTACATTGGCCGCTTGCAGAACCTCGATGGCCTTTTCGATCTCCTCCATCTTCAGCACAACTACGGCGTTATTCTTCTCCTTGCCGACAAAGGCATACATATACTCGATATTAATTCCGTGCTTGCCCAGAATCTCCAAAACTCCAGCCAACCCGCCGGGAATATCCGGCACCTCGGCGGCAACAATATCCGTAGTGGCCACAGTAAAGCCCTCTTCTTTCAAAACCCGCACGGCTTTGGCCGGATCATTCACGATCAGCCTCAAAATGCCGAAGTCGGAGGTATCGGCGATGCAGAGCGCCCTGATATTAATGGACTCTTTTGATAAGGCCTTTGTCACCTCGCACAATCTTCCGGACTTATTCTCCACAAATACAGAGATCTGTTTTACCTTCATCTTATCCCCTCCTCGCAAACTTGCCACGCGCCTGAAGCGCAGATCGATAGCTATCACGTCACCCGCGCCAAAGTTCCCCATCAGCTGCCATACAAATCCCTCTTATCCACCACCCGCTTGGCCTTTCCTTCACTCCTGGGAATGGTCTTCGGCTCCACCAGTTTTATCCGGGCGGAGATCCCTAAAGTACTTGTGATCTCATTCTTAATCCTATGCTCTAAATCCTCTAATTTTCGCACTTCATCGGAGAAGAGTCGATCGGAGATCTCCACCCAAATCTCCAACTCATCGAGGTTGTCCTTGCGGTCGACCACCAATAGATACTGGGGCTCAATCTCACCGATCTCCAGCAAGACATTTTCGATCTGTGTGGGGAAGACATTAACCCCCCTGATAATCAACATGTCATCCGTCCGCCCGAGAATACGGTTCATTCGCTTGAGCGTCCGCCCGCAGGGGCAGGCTTCCGTATACAGCAGGCTGATATCCCGGGTTCTATAACGTATGATCGGAAAGGCCTCCTTGGTCAGACTGGTGAAAACCAATTCCCCTTTTTCCCCGTCCGGCACCCTTTCCCCGGTATCCGGGTCAATCACCTCAGCGATAAAATGATCCTCATTAATATGCAACCCGTTCTGTTCCAAACACTCACTGGCAACGCCGGGGCCGATCACCTCGGAGAGGCCGTAAATATCAATCGCCTTAATCCCCATCTTCGCTTCGATCTGGGCTCTCATCTGTTCCGACCAGGGTTCCGCGCCGAAGACACCGGCTTTGAGCGGCAACGCATGCAGGTCAATTCCTTCCTCTTCGGCGGTTTCCGCCATATATAGGGCATAAGAAGGCGTACAAGCCAGCATTGTGACTTTAAAGTCCCTCATAATCTGGAGTTGACGTTTGGTGTTCCCTCCGGAGATCGGCACCACGGTAGCCCCCAGCATCTCCGCTCCGTAATGAGCGCCTAATCCCCCGGTAAAGAGGCCGTACCCATAAGCCACCTGGATCCGGTCGTATGAGGTTCCTCCGGCAGCGGCAAACGTTCTCGCCATCACCTGTGCCCAGACATTAAGATCGTTCCTGGTATAGCCGACCACAGTCATTTTACCGGTAGTCCCGGAAGAGGCGTGAATCCGGACCACTTCATCCATGGGCACGGCGAACAAGCCGAAGGGATAATTATCCCGCAGATCATTTTTAGTCGTAAACGGCAGGTACTTCAGATCATCAAGGCTACGGATGTCATCCGGCTTTACCCCCGCCGCGGTCATCTTGTCCCGATAAAACGGCACCCTTTCATAGACCCGGTTTATGGTCTCTTTCAACCTCTTCAATTGTAATTCTTCCAAACGTGGACGAGACATACTCTCATATTCAAGATTCCAAATCAAAATACTCTCCTCCTCATCTCTCTTAATTTTCTCTACACGTCTCCGACTGCAAACACGCTAAACCATTCCTCCATACTACCACCTCACTCCGGTCTTTATTATGACGGGGCTTTCCGCCCTTTCTGAGCCGCGGAGAAGCTTCCGTCCTCTTTTCTACTGCAAAAGGTGTGGTGATCCGCAGATCTGATGATCGGCAATAAAAAAAAACCTTCGTCTCTGCATGAGACGAAAGGTTGCTTCCGCGGTACCACTCAATTTGCCTGAAAATCCTCCAGGCCGCTCACTTCCACGGGGGCAAAACTACCGGCACTGATGTTCAAGACAGCCAGCACACATCAGGACACTCGTCCTACCCCGATGGAGGTCCCCGGCTAACGGAGGGACAATCCGGCGACGCCTACAACCTTAACCGGCTTCAGCCTGCGACTCCGAGGCGAACTTCACTCCGGTTTCCGGGGCCTCCCTTGCACCGTCAGAGGCTCGCTTTACCCTTTCCCCGGGTTACTTCTCCTCTTCACCGTCTTTAAGTAATCTCTTCATATTCTTCTGCTTCATCCGCGCCCCGGGCGTGGATGAATTGACATTTATTATACCACAGGTCAACATGGAGCACAAGCGTTTGCTGGAAAAATTTTCGCGCGCTGTAGTTCAGCCTCCACCCGGCTTACCCTTCGGCCAGCAGCAGCCATTATCTTGCCCTCCTTGATGTTTTATGCCTAAATACCAGTTTAAGCATTATTGACAGATAGTCAATCCATTTCCCCACTTAAAACGGGGTTTTATCTTTAAGGCCCACTTTAATGCCGGTTTTTTTCTCAGGCGGCCATAACTCGCTGGGACGTCCCTCCCGCATCGCCGCAGCCAAGTTCGAATAGACCCACCTTCTGTCTCTGGTCAATTCCCGGATCAGTTCTTTGGTCTTCTGCCGGTAGGAATTACCGTCATACGGACAGACCTTGGGGGCAGGGGAATAATCATAAAACTCCTGCGCTTTAAGGACCTCCTTCTCCCGCAAATAAACCAATGGGCGGATCACAGTCAGCCCGCTCCGCTCCAAATAAGTTTTGGGCAGAAAAGTCTTGATCTGCCCGGAATAGATGATACTCATCAAGAAGGTCTCCACCGCGTCATCATGGTGGTGGGCTAAAGCCACCTTCTGAAAACCGTTTTCCTTGGCGAAGTTATTCATGACGCCTCTGCGGAAATGGGCGCAGCGGGCGCAGGGGTTATCATCGTTCTGCACGACTGCGGCGATCTCTTTCTTCAGGTAGTTGAATTTAATCCCCAGTCCCGCACAGAACTTGGCCAAAGGTTCCGGATCCAATGGCCGTGCAAAACCCAGATCAATGGTTAAAGCCTCCAAGTCGGCCTCGATGAGGCCGTGTTCCCGTAAGACCGCCAGCCCGTACAGGAGCAGCGCGCTGTCTTTTCCCCCAGAGAAACCAATCAAGATCCTGTCCCCCGGGTCAATCAGATCAAACTCCTTGATGGCACGGATCATTTTTCTGTTATAAACTCGCGGTAATGTTCGCCTCATTTGTACCTCCAGATCAAAAGCTCTATGCCAATAAATCTTAAATTACTTACTCAGTAAAATCAAGAACCGGGCCGCGCAGAAAAGACCGGCTGTTTTTACCAGTCACTGCAATACATAAAGGTTCTGCGTTTTTCACATGCTATAACTGCTCTCGCTGAAAAATGCAGAGAGCCGGCGCCCGTCAATGGACGCCAGGAAAAAAGGAGGAAGATTGGTTCTGGTGACCTTAATCTTCCTCCTTGCCCTGATGGTTGCTTCCTTTCCCATCCGAAAAAAGAAACCGGCTGTCCGGTTTCTTTTTTTATGAAGCTTTCTGTAGACCGTGCCAGGTTCAACTTGGTGAAGCGGCGCGCCCCGGTCCCTTCACGACTTGCTGAAACCTAACATCCGCCTAAAGCGCCGAAGATTAAGAGGATTAAAATTAAGAAGAGTAAAAAGCTCCAGCCCTCCGAAGATCTGAACATATCCATCATTCCCGGCATCTATCTCAACCCCTTTTGTGTTTTTATAATAAGATATGATTTTTTCCTGGAAACGGACTGTGCCTTTGTAATTTTTCCCTGGCGCGGCGCCGGCCGTCCAGTGGACAGCCGGATGGAAGGCCGCCGCCCACCGGTTCTACTGTGAAGCGCGGGTCCGAAGGTACGCCTCGATCTCCTGGGCGGACTTGGTATTAAAGACATCCTCCTTCTCCAGCCAGCCCTTACGGGCGATCGCCACTCCGCTGCGCGCCAGCTCAAGCTCGCCAAGGCTATGGGCGTCTGGATTGATGGAAATCTTCACGCCCAGTTCCTTAGCCTGCCGGCACCAGCGCCAGTCCAAATCCAGCCGGTAAGGATTGGCGTTGAACTCGATAACTATTCCCATCTCTGCCGCTTTGGCCAGAACGGCGTGGAGATCTACCGCATAGGCCGGGCGTTCCAGCAAGATCCGGCCGGTCGGATGCCCCAGCATCGTCAGGTAGGGATTATCCATGGCCTTCAAGATCCGTTTGGTCATCTCCTCCCCGGCCAACCCGAAGTGCGAATGGACCGAGCCGATGACAAAATCAAACTTGGCCAGGATCTCCGGGCCATAATCCAGTTCCCCGGAGGATAAAATATCAGCCTCAATTCCCTTGAAGATCTTAAAACCGCGGTATTCCTGGTTTAAGTGGTCTATCTCAGCAAACTGCCTACGTAGCGCCTCTTCACTTAACCCGTGCGCATAAGCGGCGGCCCGGCTATGGTCCGCCACTCCCAAATATGTATAACCCTTGCTGATTGCCGCCTCCACCAGTTCCCGCAGGGTATTGACTCCATCGCTGTAGGTGGTGTGCACATGAAAGAGGCCTTTCAGGTCTTCCGCTTCCACCAAACGCGGCAAGCTTTGCTCGGCGGCGGCCGCGATCTCCCCCAGGTTCTCCCGTAACTCAGGCGGAATATAGGCGAGGCCCAACCGGTGATAGATCTCCGCCTCATCCCGGCAGAGGACCCTTTGCCCGTCCTTAAAAAGTCCCTCCGCGGTGAGCTTATACCCCATCTCCTGCGCCCGGCGGCATAGAGCGGCAATATGTTCCTCACTGCCGGTCAAGTACTGCACGGCATAGGGAAAAGCCTCGGGCGTCACCACCAGGAAGTCTACGGACAGCCCATTTTTCAGCCTGAGCGAACTTCTGCCTTCCCCTCCGGCGGTCTGGCTCTCCACCGCCGCCTCCAAACTCCGGTGAAAATCCGCCTGGCCCAGATAGGCCGTTGCTGCTTGCGGAGAGTCGGCCGCCACCACCAAAGCAAGGTCTTTGCAGACCGGCGTCTTCCGGCGCAAGCTGCCCGCGATCTCAATCCGTTCAATCCCCGCCCGGCCAACCAGGGC
>DATCJV010000187.1:0-10475 GCA_036562625.1 Bacillota bacterium
CTCTCTCACTGAACACCCTCCATCTCCGAGTTCTCTATGTGCCCACTATTTTTTCAGATATTTACCGACTAATTTCGACAATTCCTAAATCCTCCCCTCCCCGGATAAAAAAGGGCGTATGAGTAAAAAAACCAGAGAAAAATTGCGAACTCGAGAGAAAATAGGAAATATCAGACTCATGCTCCAGAAGAATGTTAAGATGATTTTAACCATACTTTGATCAGATGTTAATCAGTCCGGAATAACTTGTGGGCATATGCTAAAAATATTCCTGAAAATCTGTGGACAAAAGGTTAGCAATAATATAATATCTACCGGATTGCCTTGTGCCTGATCAATTATCTAATATCTAAAAGTGGAATACTTTAAAAAAACCGCCCGGTGGCGGTTTTATGCCTAACATTCCCCCGACACTATATATCTACCAGAAAACAGGGGCTACTCCCCTTGTACAATCTTCCTCCCTGCGCTGGTTCCCAAACGGTTTGCGCCAGACTTAATCATCAGTACTGCAGAAGCAAAGTCTCTAATTCCGCCAGAGGCTTTAACGCCTAGCTCAGGACCGACTACTTGACGCATTAAGAAAATATCCTCCGGTACCGCGCCTCCACTGCCAAAACCAGTAGAGGTTTTGACAAAATCCGCGCCTGCTTTTTTCGCCAGCAGACAGGCTTTAATCTTTTCTTCGTCCGTCAGATAACAGGTCTCAATAATCACCTTCAACTTGGCGGAACCACGCACCGCCTCCGCCACTTGTAATATGTCCTGATATACCCCTTGATAATCACCGGCTTTCAAAGCGCCGATCTTAATGACCATATCAAGCTCTGTGGCGCCGTTTTCCACCGCTTCCTCGGCCTCAGCCGCCTTAATCGTTGATGTATTGGCTCCCAGCGGGAAACCGATGACCGTACATACTTTGACCATAGACCCTTTAAGCAAACGCGCGGCCAATTTTACATATACCGGATTCACACAGACCGAAGCAAAACCGTACTTCTTCGCCTCCGCACAAAGCGCTTCCACCTCTTCCGAAGTAGCGGTGGCTTTTAAGAGGGTATGATCGATCATCTTCGCCACCAGTTCCGGAGTAACCGGATCTGGTATTGGGAAATCCCCTTGCTTAACTTGGAATTGATCAGGCTCCAGCCCTAATCTTTCACAGATCTCATCCACACAAGCCTTGATTTTACTCTGCAAGCACAAGCCAACTCCTCCCCTTCATCTCTCTCTTAATCTAAGCTTATCCTTTACTCCCGACTCTTGTCAACCGGCTTCTGGAAACCCCTCCCAAAACTGCATATGGATCTCGTCCCGGTTTTCCTTGCGTATAGTATAGAAAAAAGAGGCCGTCGGACAGGCCTCAAGCAAATAATTAATATAGAGAGAAAACCTCAGAACGTTGGTTTGCTTACATCTTCACCGGTTTGGATGGCGTAGAAATCTCCGCCAAGGTCCGGCCTAGTTCCACATCATACTTGGCCTGGGTGGCCAGGTCGCCCAGGGACACAATACCGACCAGCTTATTCCCTTCGATCACCGGTAACCTTCGCACCTGCTTGCTGGACATGATTTCCGCCGCTTTGTTCAGTTCCATCTCAGGTGTTACCGACTCCACTTGAGAAGTCATAATTGCACTGACCGGGGTAGCAGCAGGATCTTTTTGATGAGCCACATTACGCACGACAATATCTCGATCCGTAACCATTCCCACAACATTATCGCCTTCCACTACAGGCAGGGCCCCGATATTATGCTTTTGCATCAATTGAGCAACTTCCACCAGGTTCATCTGAGGATTGGCATAAGCCACTTTGTCCGTCATGATCTCCTTAATCTTCAAAACATCATCCCTTCCTTTTTGCCCTTATTATCTCCTGGCTACGGAAAGTAATACGTACAACTCGTCGCTCGTGTCTTGTCGCTCGTAATTTTGTCCCTGATAATATTATCTACGCGTAAATCCTTGTACAACTCGTCGCTCGTGTCTTGTCGCTCGTAATTTTGTCCCTGATAATATTATCTACGTGTAAATCTTTATACACATCGTGACTCGTCGCTCGGTACTGGGTAATTTTGTGCGTAATAAAATTACCACGCGCTAATACTTGTGCGCCTCGTCGCCAGTTTCACATAGATCGTAGCGCATGGCGGTAATTTAAACATAGTAAAATTGCTACGCGCAAACACTCGCGTGCCTTGTCAAACGGTTTTGGCTGGTCCGATCAGGGCGATTAATTCCTGCACAGAGATTTTGCTCAAATCGGGTACGGTATGAGTGGCCTTCGGATGGTGGTAGGCCGAACCCACCCCCAAGACAGACATGCCTGCGGACAGAGCGGCTTCCACCCCGGAAGCAGCGTCCTCAACCACCAGACAATTCTCTGCCGGTACCCCCAGTTTTTCCGCAGCCAATAAGAAAACCTCCGGGTCTGGTTTACTCTTCTCGATTTCATTGCCATCCACCACCACATCAAAGTATCCGTTCAGCCCAATTTTTTCCAAAATCAGTAAGGCGTTTTTACTGGAAGACCCGATAGCGATCCCGATCTGTTTCCTTTTCAGACAAGGAAGGAGAATCATTACTCCTGGCAGAATATGGCTGGGATTTAATTGACTATTGATTAATTCTATGTAATACTCATTCTTCTCTTCAGCTAGTCGCTGCTTGTCCGCTACACCGTATTCCCGGGAGGCTTTTTCCAGAATAATCTCCAGACTTTGCATTCTGTCAATCCCGCGTAACTTTTCATTGATCCGGCGGTCAAAGTAGATACCTTCCCGCTCGGTCAGGCGCTTCCACGCCCAATAATGAAACTCGTCCGTAGAGACGATTACTCCGTCCAAATCAAAGATTACCGCCTGAGAAAAACCTCTTTCCTTCATCCTGATCTCCCTCTCAGTCTTAACAAAATGTTACGCCTTTCACTTTCATTATACTAATTTCCTGCTGATCTTTCATCCCCTCACCGTCCCGGCGGGGAGAGCAAGTCCTGCTCATCAAAGCAAGTCAACCATGGACCCGCCACAAATATTTGAATTTTTGCTCTATGGTATTTTCCTCAAGATCCAGCTGCTTCTTGACGATATACAATATACAGATCTTATCTTGGCGCCTAAGAATAAGATTTGTGCCAATCAACTCAGTGTATTACAGCAAGAAGAGGTGCTCCACGATGTTGACGAAATTAAGACTAAAACCCAAACTGATTTGTCTTTTTCTCCTGATCGGCCTCGCGCCTATGATGGTGATGAGCTTGATCAACTATTTTCTAGCTGTCAATGAGGTTGATGAACAGATTAAAGAGAAGTTCATCCTATTCTCCTCGCAAAAACAACAACTCCTCTCCGACTGGTTCTCCTTCCAACTGGATTTAGCGATCCAGCTGGCCAACACGAAGGAACTAATAGACAACGCATTCCGGTACGAATTGCTTGATTTCGCCGGGTCCTGGTCCACAATAGAAGAGGTAATGGTCCGGCCTATTCTGGAAATGCATCAAAATAACCACAATTTTTCTGCAGTCTTTTTACTTAATCCCCAAGGCGTGGTCATCAGCTCCACCAACCTGGAGATGCTGGGCTATAACTACAGCGACCAGGGCTTCATCCAAGAAGCGGCTGCCGGAAAAGGCGCATTCTCGCCTGTTTTTTACTCTGACTTTACGAAACAGAGTACATTAGCCATAGCCATTCCTATGTATAAAAGCAACGAAGCAGGTCCGATGTACATCGGCACTTATGTGGTTTTTCTGAACAGTGAATACATAGATCATAATCTTTTACAAAACCTGGATTCCATAGGAAAATCCGCCGATACCTATCTAATCAACGGTGACGGTGTGTTAATCACCAAACCAAGATACAGCAAAGACCTGACTGTTCTGGAAACCATAGTTGAGGCGGCCGGCGCCAAAGAATTACAGGCCGCAATCAGAGCCGGTGATCGAGCCTTTCAGAAAAACATAATCACCACCGATTTTAATGGTAAGAAAAGCTTAATTAATATTAGTTGTTTTTCTTTAGGTAATCAACTCGTAGGCTTAACGGTAAAGATCGACTATGACGAAGCATTCTCCGTCGTTAATACGATGAAAATAATTATCCTGATCCTGACTTTAGTCATCGCCCTGGCGGTTGCCTTTATGGGAGCTTATTTCGCCGGTTCCCTGGCTAAACCGCTCGCCATCATTAATAAGAAAGTTAGGGAATTCTCCCAAGGAGATCTGACTGTAGATTTTGATATTACCAGAAATGACGAGATCGGTGACTTGGCCAGAGAAGAGAATACCATGGTGCAGAAGATCTCCGACCTGGTTCGCCAGATTATGCTCAGCGCCGAACGGGTACAAGCTACTGCAGAATACATCGCCTCCGGAAACGAGGATCTCTCCCACCGCACCCAAGAACAAGCCACCACCCTGGAAGAGATCGCCGCCACCATCAAAGAGATGGCCTGTTCCATCCAGGAGCTTTCCACCTCGTCCGACCGGGCCGGAAGCCTCTCCCAAACAACTCTTAACGCGGTAAAAGAGGGGGAAGATTCTATCAGGGAAACGCTTGAGGCGATGACTCAGATCTCTGCCAGTAGTAAACAGATTGCCGAGATCATTAAAGTCGTCAATGATATTGCCTTCCAAACCAACCTGCTGGCTTTGAACGCCGCAGTGGAGGCGGCCCGCGCTGGCGAACAGGGTCGTGGTTTTGCCGTGGTGGCCGCGGAAGTCCGCAATCTGGCCGCCCGCACCTCCGAATCGGCAACGGAGATTGAAAAATTAATCAACGAAAGCGTCCGCCGGGTTGAGCGCGGAAACGCTTTGGTACAAAAGTCCTCGGAGATGCTGGAGTTAATCGTAGATAATACAAAACAGACCGCTGATGTCATCCTGGAAGTGGCCACCGTCATGCGGGAGCAGACCGCTTCATTCCAGCAAATTCGGGCATCTGTCGAGCAACTGAATGAGGTGACTCAGCAAAACGCCGCGATGGTTCAGGAGATGGGTTCCTCTAGTCAATCTCTGAATACGGAAGCGGAAGTACTGCGTGACGCAGTAAACAAATTCAAACTTGAAAAGCAGGAGGCTGCTGGATAAAGGAGGAAAGAAAGATGGCGCCGTTCAATAATACGATGGACATCTTGAACCTTCAACTCACCGAGGGTGAAAATGATGAACAATTTATCGTCTTTTCCGTGGGTGGTGAAGAATACGGTCTGCCTGTCTTACGTGTTCAGGAAATCATCCGCTATCTGAAACCCACCAAAGTTCCGCACGGACCATCCTTTGTGGAGGGGGTAATTGATTTTCGCGGAGAAGTGATCCCGATCGTGAACTTGAGATCCAGATTTGGCCTCCCTCCAAAAGAATATGATTCTTTCAGCGTAATTATTGTGATTGAAGCGAATGGTAAGATCGTTGGCTTGACCGTGGATCAAGTCTCCGAGATTATCAATATTCCAAAAGACCGGATTCACCCGGCTCCTGATTTTTCCGCTCAGAAGAATACCAGGTACCTTACTGCCATGGGCAAGCTCAGCGAAAAGCTGATCTTCCTCATCGATCTGGACAAGATCATGGATCTCAGTGAACAGGAAGACCTGGAGGGTTATATCTCTGAGCTGCAGCCGGAAGGCTTACCTTCATCCTCCACCGCTAGTACAACGAATCAGGCTACGGAAGTAAGGGAGTCTTGACCATGGATAACCATAACTCACAATATATCGATGAAGACCTTGTCTCTACTTTTATTGCTGAAGCCAAGGAACAGATCGAACGCTTGGTCTTTATTCTGCTGCAAATCGAACAGCAGCCTGACCGGCAAATCGGGTTCATTGATGAAATGTTTCGTTTGGCGCATAACCTGAAAGGAACATCCGGAATCGCCGGTCTGAATGAACTAAAGGAAACCATGCATGAAGTGGAAAACCTTTTCGATTCTGTCCGGAACGGTGATTATCAGTTGGACGAGGACGATGTGGATCTTTTATTATCACTCACTGATGAACTCGTCTCTTTTCTGGACACCGGCAACCTCAGAGCGCCATTCCCCAAAGAGGTTTGGGTAGAGAAGATCAGAAGTTGCACAGGAGTCAACAACCAAGGCCAGTCCAAATCCAGAGTCCGTCGAAGATCCGATCCACCGCTGACTTTGAATAAAGAAGACAAAAAGACGGTAGCTTCCTGGCAGGAAGCGGGGAAACAAGTCTACGGCATCGAACTACACTTTACTGATGAAGCGCCTATGCGTAGTGTAACTGCTCTTGTCTTCATAAAATACTTAGAAAAATACGGAGAGATTCTCACCACCGCTCCTTCCCGCGAAGAATTAGAAAACGAAGAATACTCCAGTATAAAATTGGTTCTCTTGAGGACAGACCCCTTAACCACGGAAGACGAATTGAAAATCATGGACTACCCGACCAATGACGGGGTGGAAGGAGTCAAGATCCGGCAATGGCAATACAGACGCGAAGAAAGCAGCGGTCTAAATATTGGACGAATCAACGGTGGACAAACCATTCGAGTGGAAGCGGAACGGATTGATACTGTCCTTAATCAACTGGGTAAGATCCTGATCTTAAAAACGGGGCTTTTACGCCTGCACAAAGATGGATATAAAGGCCGGGCCAGTTGGGAAGAGTTTGGCAAGTCTTTACAGGAACTGGAGCAAACGATCTCTGCTCTGCAAACCAGCGCCATGAATCTGCGAATGATCCCCGTTCACCAGATCTTTACCAGGTTTCCCAAGGTCGTCCGGGATTTGGCGAAGAAATGCGGAAAAAAAATCGAACTTCACTTTATTGGCGAAGAAACTGAAATCGACAAACAGATCGCCGAAGAACTGGTTGATCCCTTAACCCACCTTTTACGGAACTCCATTGACCATGGTATTGAAGAAATAGAGGAACGTAAGAGCAAGGGGAAGGATCCCATCGGCCACATCACTTTAGATGCTCATCAAGAAGGCGGCCATATTGTGATTAGTGTCCGGGACGACGGGCGTGGCCTCAATTTGGAAAAGATCAGAAATAAAGCCATCCAGAACGGGATAATCAAGGAAGAAGAAGTCCTCGGCGAAGAGGAACTCACCAGGTTAATCTTTGCCCCCGGTTTCTCCACAGCCGACCAAGTAACAGAAGTCTCCGGGCGAGGAGTTGGGATGGATGTGGTCAAAACCGCCATCAAGAGATTGCAAGGAGATATTGAAGTTAAATCCGTGCCGGATGGCGGAACGGAATTCGCGCTAAAAGTACCGCTCACCTTGGCCATTATCCAGTCCTTTATGGTTAGAATCGGTGAGCAAATCTTTGGGATTCCCGTAGGTGACGTGGTGCAAAATATTGTAATTAAGGAATCCGATATACACCTTGTGGCCGACCGCTTGATTTATTACCGATACCCCGAAGCAATTCCCTTAATCGACCTGGCTTCCAGGTTTGGGTTTGAGTGTGAAAGAGACAAAAACCTCATCCCTGTGGTAATAATCAATTACGGCCGGGGACGGGTCGGTTACATCGTTGAAGAACTCTTAGGCCTTGAGGAGATTATGATCAAACCGATCAACAAATCCATGGGCGAGGTGAACGAGATCTCCGGCGCCGCCTTGCTCGGCAATGGAAATATCGCACTGATCCTGGACAACCAGGCTTTAGCCCAAAAAGTAATCAATCTGTAATCTCGAACTGGTAAACCCAGAAAGGAGTCCCTACTCAAAAATAGAAGATGAGAAAGTGGTAGAACGCAAATGAACCAGGTAAATAAGACCGGTCAAAACAGGAAAATACTCGATATTCCACCAGATACTCTCGTCAATGAGGGATTTATTGCCCCTCCTACCGACCGGGAGTTGCAACAAATCTGCGAGATCATTAATACCAATTTAGGCTTTAACTACACTGCCGAAAAAAGGTACCTCATCGTGTCCAGGCTGAATAAGAGATTGACTCAGTTGGGCATCACCAATTACGGCGATTATCTAAACCTCCTAAAAGAGAAGCCGCTGGAGGAGAGGATCCTATACGAATACTTAACCACTAATGTGACTTCGTTCTTCCGGGAACCCGCCCAATTCGAATATCTCAGTTCAACCCTGCTGCCAAAGATCACAGCGGCAAAAAAGGAGAAAAAGATCCGTTGCTGGTCGGCAGGGTGTTCCTCCGGAGAAGAGGCTTACAGTTTGGCCATTATCTTAACGGAAGCCCTGGGAGCGGCTTGGGACATCAAAGTGTTGGCTACTGATATCAACAGCGAAAAGCTGCAAGTCGGAATGGCGGGAGAATATACGGAAGAAGCAGTCTCCAATATCCCACTCAAGTGGCGGGATAAATACTTTACACCTCAAGTCGTCGCCGGAAATAAACGCTATCGTGTGACTCCGGCTTTACGCCAAAAAGTTGTCTTTCGACTGATGAACCTACTCTCCACCGAAGACCTTCCTCCACATATCCGGGTGGATCTAATCTTTTGCCGAAACGTCTTTATCTATCTAAACGCCGAGGCTCGGCAAAAAGTGCTCACCCACTTTCACCGGCGTCTACGGAACGGTGGTTATCTCTTTCTGGGACACTCGGAAGCAATCAATGTGCCGGCGAACGCCGGCTCGTCGGTTGCGAACCCGAACTTATGGCTTCATCAAGGCAAATCAATATATTGTAAAGGAATTGATGAAAATAGAGAAGAATAAACCAATAAAAGTCTTGATTATAGATGATTCCGCCTTCATTCGCCAATTTCTCTCCCGGATTTTCCATGAAACCGCAGGTTTTCAAGTACTGGCCGCAGTCAGTGACCCGACCAAAGCCATGAAGATCCTGAAAGAAGAATGTCCGGATGTAATTACCCTTGATGTGGAGATGCCCAATATGGATGGGTTGGAATTTCTGCGTTATCTGATGCGTTTCAAACCCATTCCGGTAGTGATGATCAGTTCCTGGACCAGCCAGAATAGTGAGATTGCCTTAAAAGCCCTCTCGCTGGGCGCTGTCGATTATGTAGCCAAACCCTCCGTTGGTCTAATGGAAGGGATGGCGGAATGCCGGAACGTAATTATTACTAAGGTAAAAGCCGCGGCTACGGCCAGGATAAAACCAAAACCCTTACGGCGTGACCATCTTCCGCCCCTTCCTGAGCCGGAAGAGAGCGGCCTGACGAAGACCACAGACAAAGTCATTGCCATCGGTGCTTCAACCGGTGGAACCGTAGCTTTAACGGAGATCTTTAGGGACCTCCGGCCGGACACCCCCGGGATCATTATCATCCAGCATATGCCCGAAATGTTTACGGCTTCTTTTGCCTCCTCCCTCCAACAAGTGAGCAGATTAAGAGTGAGTGAGGCCAAAGGCGGAGAAGTATTAACAGCCGGACGAGCCCTCTTGGTTCCGGGGGGGAAAAGTCTGGTTGTGAAAAAAAGCGGCGCCAAATATATGGTAGAAGTAGGACCTCCTATTGAGCACAGCATCTATAACCCGTCAATTGATTACACCCTGTTTTCGGTGGCGAAAGCAGCGGGGCCCAATGCCATGGGCATCATCCTGACCGGTATGGGCGACGACGGGGCCAAAGGACTGAAGGCCATGCGTGAGCAGGGCGCGTACACCATCGCACAAGACGAGGAGAGCTCGGTAATCTATGGAATGCCCAAAAAAGCCTGGGAAAACCAGGCCGCGATCAAACAAGCGCCATTAAGTGAGATCGCCGGAGAGATTCACCGGTGGGCCGGGATTGGCTAAGTACATGACTTGCTTAAGCTTCATTGAGCAAACTTAAGAAAGCTTGTGTAAACCGGCGGTCGTTCTCTTTTGTCCGGGCTGCCGGCCCTTTGATGCGGCCTCCGCCTCGCCGGTGCTTTGCTTTCACATGCCGCTCCTCCAGAAGAAAATCGATCCGGGCTCCGGTAAAAACCCGCCCATTCGGGTCCAGGGCTCTAGCGCCCTTTCCGATGATCACCGCGGCCAGTCCCCAATCTTGCGTCACTACTATATCACAAGGAAGGGTCCGGTTAATGATCGCCAGGTCAGCCGCTTGCTCTTCATCCCCTACGTAGACGTGGTGAACGTCCTGTCCCTCCACGGTATGGCGATGCTTAAAGGAGGATACTATAACCAGATCATACCCATACTCCCCCTGTGCTTTGCGGATGATCTCCATTACCTTACGGGGACACGCGTCAGCGTCAATCAACACTTTATACCTGATTACCTCTCCCCCTTTCTCCGCTGCCGGCGTCCTCCTTCACCAGGGCAAACAATAATTCATTTCCCTGCTTTCCCACGATCTTAATTAAACCGGTCTTTCGTAAACAATATGTAAATTTACGGACCTCCCTGACCGGTTCTCCCATCTGTACAGCCAAGTCCTTATTGGAGAAAGGTTCGGTCAGTCCCGCTGGCAAAAAACCCAATAAATCCCGGCTTTCCCCCAACTCAAGGCTGGCGATGACCTCCAGCAACTTACGGTCTTGTACGGTCACCCCTTTTC
>DATCJV010000193.1:0-4587 GCA_036562625.1 Bacillota bacterium
GTCCAATTGTTGCTGGATCTGTAATACTCCGTTCAGAAACGAATCAGCGGTCGCACTCAATACTAAAAAGGCTTTCTTTCCACCACCGCCTCCGCCGCTGCCTTCCTCCCCGGCAACTTGGTCCGGTTTGGGGATCTGCAGACTGATCTCAAACTTTTCCCGAGCGGATACTGCCTGCTTCGTCCTGGTTTTATCCTCTTCGTTCCGGTCGCTCCCAGGTGTCCCCGGATTACTCTCATTTTCAGGTTGGGCCAGATCAAAGGCTACTGCCGTAACAAAAGCCCGTTGGTTAATCTCCCGTCCCGCCCAACAGCCGGTCAGCGTCCAACTGAAAAAGACGATGAAAAGGCTTAAGCAGATCTTTCTCATGCTGGTCCTCCTAAAATTCATCTATACACTCAGATAAACAGCTGAGTCGCAAAACCAAGGAAGAGTTGTTCCCACTGCTCACTGATTTCCCTGCATACTACGGCGTTTAAGCAAGGCGATGATCAGGAGAATTCCCGGTAGAATCACGGTGACCAACAAGGCAAAGAGTCCAAGATAAGCGCTAAATTCTTTCCATACAAAATAGTTGGTTAATAAGGTGCTCAGATAATAGGTGAGCGGCGCTAAGGCCCAGGCCACCGGGGAGTGACTTTTAAAGCCGCACAGTTTACTGATGGCCAGCGCGGTAAAGAAGTAAGAGACCAAACAGGTAGTGAAGATGGCGGATATCCAAGAGACGATCAAGACCAAATCCAAACGTTCCAGAATCACGGTCTCCAAATTCACCGACTTGGCCAGCTCCAATCCGGGATAGGCCAGATTGAGCGTTTCTTTATAACCAAAAACCCCCAGCACAGTGAGGGTAAAGAAAGTATAGATTAGAGTAAGGAAGACAGTGCCGATGAAAGTGGCTTTTACCACCTTTTGCGGGAGTTTAAAGTAGGGAACCAAAAAAAAGATCACCGGAAAGCCAGTATAGATATAAGCCACCCCTAATTCCTCCCGGAAGTGCGCCAGGTTGAGCCGGACCTCACCAAAAACAGGCAGCAGATGGATGGGGTCAAAATGTTGCCAAGCCAAAGCAGTAACGGCCAGGCCGATTCCTAAGGCAATCTCCATTAATAGTTCATTGACATAGACCATGGATTTTATATTTTGGGAGGCGGCATAAGCCAGGGTCAACAGGAATAGAACACCGACAAACCAGAACGGGGCTTGCTGTAAAAGCGAAATATTGACTAATTCCTGGAGAATCCGCACCTCCAAGGGGACAAAGGAGAAGAAGAAGAGGATCAGCATCAGGCTGACCGTTATACCCAAGGGTTTCCCCAGGAGCTTTTGACTGAGCTCAACCACGGTATCCTCAGGAAACATCCGCATTAAAAAAGCAGTAATCAACCCGCTCAAGATGACTAGCAGGCCGACGCCGAAGATCCATAACCATCCTCCGGATTGCAGGACTTTCGCCGCGCTGTTCGGCAAGTAAAGAATACCCCCGCCAATGCTAAAACAGATAATCAACAGGACAGCCTGTCGAATTGTTAAGAAACGTTCTTTTTTTTCCTTCATTTTACTCTTCTTCCTCGTCCCCCTCCAGTTGCGGTGGTTTATAAATCTCCTGCCACCACCGGTTCGTCTTTGTTCCCCGCCGTTTTCGGTCAATGGCTTTGAAGATAAAAGGCCGGTTGATCATAGCCCACCGTGGCACTGTAAAAAAAGTGTCTTTGAAGTCTTCCAGACTAAAGGGGACTACCGGCGCGAGATACGGCACACCGAAAGACTGGATTCCCGACATGTGGATCAATAGCAGAATTGTGGCGATGGCGATCCCGTACAACCCTCCGACCAAGGCAAAGAACATGAGTGGAAAACGCAAAAGGCGCATGGTCACCGCTACTTCAAAGCTAGGAGCGGTAAATGAACTCAAAGCCGTCAAAGCCACCACTATTGTAGTAATTGGGGAGATTAGGCCGGCCCGTACGGCGGCGTCTCCCAGAATAAAGCCGCCGACGATCCCGATGGTTTGACCCAAAGGCCCGGGAAGACGGGCAGAGGCTTCTCTAATGATCTCAATGGCGATCTCCATCAGCAAAGCCTCCAGAAAAACGGGAAACGGTACCCCCTCCCGGGTCGCGGCAATCTTTACCGCCAGATTAAAAGGGATTAATTCTGGGTTATACAAGGAGAGCGCTATATAAACGGATGGAAGATACAAGGAGAATAAGAAGGATAGATACCGCACTGTCCGTAAGAGAAAGGCCATCGGCCAACGGTGATAATAGTCTTCCGCCGAGTGGTAGAGTTGCCAGAAGGTCACCGGCGTCAACAGCACAAAAGGCGTATTATCGCTAAGCACCGCCACCCTGCCTTCCAGAATGGAAGCTACGACCCGGTCGGCCCGTTCCGTACTCTGTACGGTGGGAAAAAGGCTAAAGGGTTTATCTTCGATCATATCCTGCAAGAATGAACTCTCCACCACCCCGTCGATTTCGATCTGTTTTAACCTTCTCTCTACAGCCTGGACAATCTTGGGGTTGGCCACAGTCTCCAGATATACGAGGGCCACATCCGTCTTGGATCTTTTGCCAATCTGCATAGTCTTGATGGTAAGATGCGGATCTCTAATCCATCTTCTGATCTGTGCCGTGTTGGAACGGAGAATTTCATTGAACCCGACCCGCGGCCCCCTGATCACCGCCTCAATTTGGGGTTCGGCGATTCCCCGGTGTTCCCAACCTCTGGTGTTGCAGATTAAGGCTTCATCATGCCCTTCGATTAAGAGGGCGGTCTCCCCGGACAAGATCATGGTGAAGAGCTCCGGAAAACTCGAGACCATGCTAACCTCATTGATGTTCAGTACCCGATCCTTGATATGCCTTAATAATTGGGAGCGGTCTTTGGCCCACTCGGTCTTGAGTTCGCCTTTGAAGGTCAGGGACTGTAGGATAAACTCATTAATCACTTCTTTAGAGACCAGACCGTCAACGAATACCACCATCACGGGAATGGGTTCGGATAAATCCAGAGTGTATTCCCGAAAGATCACATCTCCGCTCTCACCCAGCCTCTGCTTTAGATATTTGACATCTTCCGCTAAACACCCGGTGAGAAACGGGCCTTCCTGCCCCTGCTGCTGCCGGTCGAGCTCTTTTTCTTTACCTAATTCCTTGAGTTTTTTGGGACGGCGAAAACACTGTCTGAATTTCACTCCTACTCCATCCTCCAATTAATTGCAGATCTGGAAAACAGCTTACTTTACCCCGTAGCCTCTTCTGCTGAGTGTTGCCATTTGCCGCACCGATCACCCCAGCCGCAGATCCGCTCCTGACCGATGAGAACAGTAACAACTTCGCAATGGTTTGAACAGTCGGCACAGGTAAAGCTATCAATGGCAATCTCCGCGTCGCATAACCGCAGGCCACGGAAGCTGGTCACTCCACCGCTTTCCATCTTTAACTCCCGCACCAAAAGGGCGGCGCCCAAAGCGCCCATTACCTCGAAATGCTCCGGAACCTTTACGGCAAAGCCCAGTTCTTTTTCGAAAGCCGCCTTGATCCCGGCGTTGGCCGCCACTCCTCCTTGAAAGAGAACTGTGGGCAGAATCTCTTTCCCCTTTCCCACATTATTCAGGTAATTCCGGACCAAAGCCTCACAGAGTCCGGCGACGATATCCTCCAAAGGATAGCCCATTTGCTGTTTATGAATCATATCCGATTCGGCAAAGACCGAACAACGCCCGGCAATTCGTACCGGGTACTTGGAACGGAGGGCGATGGCTCCGAAATCACCGATGGGAATATTCAAGCGGCCGGCCTGTTGGTCCAGGAAAGACCCGGTTCCCGCTGCACAGACCGTATTCATGGCAAAATCCACCACTGTACCCTGGCGCACTAAAATCAACTTCGAATCCTGACCACCGATTTCAATGATGGTCTGCACGGTCGGATCCGTAAACAACCCAGCCATGCCATGGGCGGTAATCTCATTCTTAACTAAATCCGCCCCAAGAATCTTCCCGATTAATTGCCGGCCGGAACCGGTCACCCCGACCCCCAGCAAGGTGTGTTTGGCAATCACTTCCTCCAAGTGCGCCAATCCTTTTTGCACGGACTTGATGGGATTGCCTTCCTAACGCAGATAGAGTTTTTCTATAACATCCCCTTGTTCATCGATAACCACCAAATTGGTACTGACCGAACCGACATCCACCCCTAAATACAAACGCTTTTTCATGCTCAAACCCCTTACCTTATCTTTACACGCAGGTCATGCGTAGTTTCTTTCTGGCCATCAGATCAACAAACGCCTCCAGCCTGGTATGGATCCCGGCCTCCGCGGAGTGCTCATCCAAGACTAAGTAAAGGATGGGCAGGGCAAAATCTCGACTAATCTCCGGAAGAACACTTTGGGCAACGATCTCCGGCATGCAAGTAAAGGGTAAAATCTGAATGACCCCATCATACTTGTTTACTCCGGCATCCACCGCCTCGGCCACGGTATCTTGTCCATGGCCGCCCACAAAAGCCGGTAAATATAGCTTGGCCAGGAATTTTCTCCGTTTTGCATGGTAAGGAAAGAGCGCCCCGAATAGATGCTCCT
>DATCJV010000197.1:0-2317 GCA_036562625.1 Bacillota bacterium
GCGGAATTCCGCTAACCTTTCCTTCATTCGACATCCTTCTTTCCGCATCAAATCTTCATCTATATGTATTTCCAAAACAAAACCGGCTTGCGCCGATTTTTAAACCCTAATAATTCGCCTTCAAGCCGACCGTATAGGCAACGGGCTTCTTCGCTTCCTGAGGGGCAAGGCAGACGCGACCACAGAGGGACAGAAAAGAAAAATTCAAGCCGGCTTCGGCAAGCACAACCGGCCCCGTCCCATCGATGAAGTACACTTCCCCGCCAGCAAAAAACGGCTCCGTTTTTAATAGGACGGCCAGTTGATAGATGGTTTCCGTCAAAAGTTCGGAGGTAACCACCGTCCCGGTGAAGGGTTTAACTAACCCGCCATAAAAACGTAACTGCTCCAGGGGAAGGATTTCCACCCCGACCTCGAACTTCCCGGCGTTTACCAGGACAAGAGTATAAAAATCCGCATCCAGGACCAGCTTGAAAAAGTCCGGTCCAAGCTTTCCACCCACATTGACCCGGGGCAAAAAGAGTAATCTCTTTCCGACGGTGGAGATCAACCCGCCAAACCCGTAATAAAAATTGGGATTACCAAATTTTGCCGTGGTATTTAGCAAAAGCGTCTTATCATAGCCCATACTTCCGTTGATCGCCACAACATTATCCGCCTTTATTTGCTGGCGGAAGGTCAAAAAGTAACTATTATCCAGTGCATTTTCTCCAGGAAAGCCAAGGGTGAAAAATTCGATCTCCCCCTGCCGATCTTCCTCCGGCCACCATTCCGAAGTGAACAACACCTCATCCACCAGGCCTGAAGCAAACGCAGGCGCTTCTACTAAGAAAAGACAACAACAAATGAGCCCTAGTATAATACCCTTTCGCATACCAAATCCCTTCCCTTTGTTTTCTTTTATGAACATGTGCCACCTCTAAAGAAATTACATAATTTACGGATTTAAAGCAAAGGGAAGTTTGTTAATTATGCAATTTCTTCTTTTGTGCGTCTACCACAATTATACCAGACTTTACTATAAACATCACTAGTTAGTCGCTCACGCCGGCTTACCGCCAGCACACATAAAGTGATAAAAAGCAAAGCCAGGAGAGGTAAGCCCCGGAGGCGGCTTGAATTGGGTTCTCGCCGGGAACCAATCCGGACCGGGGTTCATAAAATACCATACCGCCTTTTTCTAAAATTAAAAAGAAAAAATGGAAAGGAGCCCCACCATGAGCATCTCTTCCCGCGAACTTAAAGCCGGCTTTTTTTTCGAAGATCCCCTTGAAAATCCGGTTCAAGGCTTTGACTTTACCGGCGAGGAAACCCATTGGACCATTGTCAAGTATGTCGTCCGGAACGGCGATACCATTAACGCCTTAAGCCAACGCTTTAAGATTCCCACCTTGCTAATCTCAAGGCTAAATGCCCTGTACCCCGATGCCACCCTTAAACAGGGGCAAGTCATCCTCCTCCCTGAACTTTACTGAGGTTTTGAGGATACCTGTTCCAACCCCATTCCCGCTTGGGCCGGCTCGACCAATCTACAGATCTCCCTTTCCGGCCCCCTAATCTTTCAGCTCCAACAGTTCATAATCGGTCAAACGTTGGACAAACCAAGCGGTATGCACATCTTCGTCCACCAGATTATGTTGGAGTACAGTTTGCAGTTCAGGACCGAACTCTTCGCCCACCCGCTTAAGCAAAGCGACATAATCGGACATGGCCTTATTCTCAATGGTGATATTCCCCTGTAAAGTCTTTTTTAGACCTGTAAAAGTCAGCGCCTTACCAAGAAGGCCCCCAAAGAGCGGGGAGATCACATCACCGAGCAAATAGGGTTCTCCGCCTAACCGGCGGATAATCGCCGCGAGCTTATCCACGTGTTGCTGCTCAACGGCGGCGGTCCGTGCAAAGACGATGCTTTCGTAGGTCCCTTTAAACTTTTTACTCTGGGCAATATAAAGATCCACCTGGCTTACTTCCAGACTATAAAACCAATTCAAATAGGAAAGTAAATCTTCCCGCTGCATGAAAAGCCCCCTGACTCGATGGATTTTCAGTAAACGCACGTCGCTTCCGCCCGCGCCCAACCCTTCGGCCACTCTGTTCTTAGCTTTCCCTGGACCCTGCTTCCCGTTTCCGTCCTGGAATTACTCTTTATTACCGCTTTTTGCTTCCTCCGTAAATTCTTGGGCTTCCAGCGGAGCTGAGCTTTGGAATACTCGAAGAAATTCACTGCCGGAAGGGAACACCATTCTGCCCCGGCGGAAATTCCAATTTAGATCAATCTTCATTACCTGGTTCAAGCTGGTGGTAGCCAGCGTAAGTG
>DATCJV010000198.1:0-2411 GCA_036562625.1 Bacillota bacterium
GTCCACTTTATCTATGATCCCTTAAATTCAGTCCTTGCCCTCCTTTTGACCCCTCTGCTGATCAGTTTGTTCTTTTACTACCTTTTACGTCCGTTGGTGCGCTTTTTAACTAAATACCTCCGCCATAAAAACCTGGCCATCTTAATCATTTTCTTATTGATTGCCGTGCTCATCCTCACCATCAGTTATTTCTGGGGGAATCTCATCCAGAAGCAATTGAAGGATCTGACTAATTTATTCTCCAACTACTATTTTTCGATCCGCAATAGCCTGCGCAATGCCGACAACGAGATCCTCTTGCACTATTTTACAAAATACAAAATTGAGGAGAAGCTTTCCACTTTTGCCAGCAATCTCCTCACCACCATCAATAATAATATCTTTGGCTTCTTCTCCAAAGTCACGAACATCGGGACGATTATCTTCCTCATCCCTTTCATTCTCTACTATTTCCTCAAGGACGACCGCTTGATTTATCAGAGCCTGATTGCCCTCCTTCCGGTCAAAATAAGAAAACTGGGTGGAACGGTGCTGGCCGAAGCCGATCACGCCCTTGCCCAGTATATCACCGGTCAACTATTGGTCGGGTTAATTCTAACCACCTTGTCTTATATTGGCTACCTCATTATCGGGCTGCCCAATGCTTTAATTTTAGCGATCATAATTTTGGTGACCTCTTTTATCCCCATCGTCGGCGCGATTTTGGGGGCTTTGCCGGCTGTTTTGATCGGGATCACCTCCAGCTTTACGCTTGCCCTGAAGGTCGTCATTGTCTTGATTGTGGTGCAACAGTTGGAGGGTAACCTGATCACACCGCGGCTTCAGGGAAGCAGGTTACAAATCCATCCCTTAATCGTTATTCTGGTGATCATGGCCTTCGTCAAAGTCTTCGGCTTCCTGGGCGCTATCTTTGCCGTTCCCTCCTATGTTGTGGCGCGGGTGCTCTTCCGCGAAATCCGTAAATATCAAGAAGCCCATACCTCTAATGATGAGTGTAATTTTTAAGCGCTGTCCGCGCCAGTTCGTCGCAGCGGTTATTCTCCGGGTTGTCGGCATGCCCTTTGACCTTGACCCATTCGACTCGATGGATCTTGGTAAGCTTAAGTAACTCCTGCCATAGATCTTGATTTTCGACCGGGGTGCCCTTGACTGTTTTCCACCCGTTCGCTGTCCAGCGGTCAAACCAACGCTGCTGAAAAGCATTCACCAGGTAGGCGCTGTCCGAATAGAGCGTTACCCGGCAAGGTTTTTTTAAGCTGGCCAGACCCTGCAGGGCAGCCGTCAGTTCCATCCGCTGGTTGGTGGTATTCGGTTCGCCGCCGGAGAGCTCTTTCCGCCGCCCCTGGTAGAGGAGGACTACTCCCCAGCCCCCCGGTCCCGGGTTACCGCTACACGCCCCGTCTGTATAGATCTCTACACTTGGTAATTCTTCTTTTCTCATCTTTCTACTTTACGCTCACTTTGAAATACTCCTCTTTGCTTCTCACTTAAGGAATAAAAAAATAACTTTCGTAACTTTAGAATACTCCAAGAAATACACCGGAAGCAGATAACATTATTCGGCTGGCAACAACGCTAACCTTAGCTGAATTTTCTTCATAAGTCTACGACAGATCTATCTCCTTACAGACCGCCTTGATCACCTCAGCCGACTGCCGGAGCTGTTCTTCTTCTTCGGCCGAGAGTTTCAGGTCAATCCGTTTACTGATCCCCTCCCGGCAGACCACGGAAGGAAGGCTTAAGCAAACATCGTTGATCCCGTATTCCCCTTCCAGGAGGGAAGAGACGGTTAAGACCGAAAATTCATTGCGCAGGATCGCCTCGGTGATCTGCACCAGTGCCAGGCCGATCGCATAATAGGTGGAACCCTTGCCTTTGATAATCTCGTAAGCGGCATTCTTCACTTCTTCAAAGATCTGTTGTTTCCGGAGGGGACCGCAGTTTTTCCCGCAGACCGGACAATACTCGGAAAACCGCATCCCGGCGATGTTGGCCAAACTCCAGACCGGCACCTCGCTGTCCCCGTGTTCCCCAATGATATAGGCATGGACATTGCTCGGATCGATCTGGCAATGCTCGCTGAGGAGGTACCGGAAACGGGCGGTATCCAAAACCGTCCCGGAACCGATCACCCGGTTCTTGGGCAAGCCCGAGAGTTTCAACGCGGCGTAAGTCATCACATCCACCGGATTGGTCGCAATCAGGAACGGAGCGTTGGTCCCGGTCGCCATGATCTGCGGGATAATCTCTTTGAAGATCCCCACATTTCTATGGACAAGATCAAGTCTGGTCTCCCCGACTTTTTGCGCCGCCCCGGCCGTAATCACAATCAGGTCGGCCTCCCGGCAGTCCTCATAATCGCCGGCCCGGACAATTACCGGGCGGACAAAGGAGACTCCATGGTTTAAGTC
>DATCJV010000002.1:0-21822 GCA_036562625.1 Bacillota bacterium
CTGGAACAGTGGGTGGCAATTATCTGCTGATCGCAAAAGTAGTCGATTGGAATTTGGATGGCCATTTTGACCAGCACGATCGGGTAGTCTTCCCAAATCTGGCCGCAGAACAATATTATCCTTTTGGAGAAAAACTGGAACTACCCTTCATTGACTTGCTGGCAAGCCCCTATGAGGGTCAGATCAGCAAACGCCGCTATGTGCTGAAACTCTCTTCCTCATCTAAAGAAGGGGAAACGCCGGAGTATACTTTAAGGATACAAAGTCGAAGGTAGGAGAGTAGTACAGAATGACGAATAAAGTGAGAGATAAAATAAGAATTGAAATTTCCCCTGATAAACTCCGGGCTTATCTGGAAATTCTGATTCCAACCGTCGCGAAGTGGCCGTCTTTCGCAGAGCTCATGCAGATGTTAGAAGAGGCCGGAGTAAGGTACGGCATTGACACCGACCTGCTCCAGAAGGTACTGCGGGATAAGAACCAGGACCGGGTAGTTATAGCCGAGGGCACGCCGGAAGTTAATGGGGAAGATGCGGAGATCAAGTTCTATTTTAATCCTGAGCCGAAACCGACACCAAGGGAATTGGCGGACGGATCGGTTGATTTTAAAAATATCGACCTCATCCGGCAGGTATCAAAAGGAGATGTTCTCCTGGAGAAGATCCAGCCTACTGCGGGTATTCCCGGAAAAGATGTGACCGGTGCTGTTTTGAAACCTCTTTCCGGCAGAGATCTCCACTTGGTCTTGGGTAAAAATGTCAAGTGGGACGGGATGCGCGTACAAGCTACTGCCGACGGTATCCCCGCGCTGGAAGGGCGAAGAATAGAGGTACGCACGGTCTATGAAGTAAGAGGCAATGTGGACTATAAAACCGGAAACATCTTTTTTGATGGAGATGTTTTAGTGAAAGGAGATGTCCAATGCGACTTCTCCGTACAAGCTACCGGCAGTATCTTTGTCATTGGAAATATCGATGGCGGTTCTTTGCAGGCGGGAGAAGACATCTCGGTAAGCGGTGGCATCATCGGCTACGGTAAATCAAGAGTCATTTGTTCTACATTATATGCTGGTTATATCAATAACGCCATAATCGAAGCAGAGAAAGAAGTAAAAGTACGTGATGCTGTATTGCACAGCCAGGTGACTGCCGGGCAGAGGATAATTGTCAAAGGGAAAAAAGGCTGTATCTATGGGGGTGTAGTTAAAGCCGGAGAATCAATCGAGACTCTATATTTAGGATCTAAGATGGGTACAGCCACTGAAGTCGAGGTAGGGGTGAAGCCCGGTTTTCGTCTGGAGCTCGAGGATCTGGACCGCCAATTGACGGAGGTGGAGGCAGGTATTGCTCTTCTCAAGCAACAAATGGAGGGAATGGATGGGCGCTTTTCAAAACTCACCCCAGAAGAGCAAGAGACCAAAGTGGGGCTTGTCCGCAATCTCCAGTATTATCAGAGGATTCAACAGGAGTTAATCACGAAAAAAAATGCTCTGCTGTATGAGATGAAAGAATTTCTCGCCGAGACCGGATACATAAAAGCGCACCGCCGGATATATCAGGGCGTAAAAGTAAAGATTGGCGCAGCCGTCTTGCCAATCAAGTATGAAGTTCCGTTTACGGCTTTGATCAGCTGCAAAAAAGGGGAGATCGTGATTTGGCAACAAAGTTCCAGATGCTTGGCGCCTTAGGCACAACTATCTAGAACTTTAGAGGACGGCGATGTATTCTTTCTTCACCCAACCCCGTTTTCCGTCAAGTGTTTTAATTAAGCGCCATTCATCACGTTCCTCCAAGATTAGTAGGCGAGCGCCTTCACTCAGGTGGAAATAGAGGGTTCCCTCTTCATCCGGCGCATAGCGTACCTCCCCGTCGGCCTGGATAGCCACGCCCAGCTTTTGGTGGTGGTGGTGGTAATAGGTGAGGATGGTCAGGGAAGAAAGGAAGACCAGGAGAACCAGTAAGCCAAGGGAGACCGGGCGGCTGGTACGGAGGAGAAGGCAACGCCAATCATCCGTTTTACCCCGGGCGGAACCGGCGGCAAGTAGGGTTTTGACCGCTACGGCCAGCATGAACAGGCAAAAGGTTACCGCGGTATAAATAAAGAGTTTTTCCAGAGAGCAGAGGGAAGACAGAAAAAGACAGTAACGGGTCCACCCTTGGACTTCCCCTTCCTCCACCTGTTCGGTGACGAAAGAAAGATTCGCCTTTAAGTCGGCGTCTTGTGGCATGAATCTTCTTGCCTTTTCGTAGTAGAGAACAGCCATGCCCTTTTTCCCCAGTTTATAATAGGTGTTTCCCAGATTATAATAGAGGTTGCCGCTTTCCAACCCCTGTTCGATTAGTTTCTCATAGCTTTCACGGGCCGCCTGGTAATTTCCTTCGTCATAATAGGTATTACCGGCGAAGAAGAGCGCATAAGCGCGTCCGCGTAACTGCCCGTCTGCTGAGTTTGTTTTTTCCTCCGCAGCCAACCCTGGAGTCGATTTCATTGAAAAAATCGAGAAGAACAGCGCTAGCAGGAGCAAATATCGGGCGAGCCTGTAGTAATCCATAGATCTTTCTTGTTCGGCTTTCATTATTCTTCCCTCCGTTCTTCGTTGGTTGCTGCCATCCGCTTCTGCGCACGCGCTTTACGCAGACGGTCTTCAGCTGCCAAGTGGCTGACGATTTTATATATTTTCCCCCAGAGAGCTTCCGCTTCTTTTCGATCGATGGTGGCGGCGGTAAATTGGTAGTAGTCATAACTATTGAAGAAATCTTTTATTTCCTCCAGAACCTCCCCGGTCACACCCAAGGCCGCAAGGTCCGTGCAGACCTCAACGGTGATTCCGGCCGGGGAAAGATGGTATTTTCCGCCGAGATACTCCCGCAACAGCCGGTGCAAAGCGGAAAGCAACTGCTGTGGATGATCCTTTGCCATCCTCTCTTTGATCTTACCCAATTCCTTTTCAGCGGTTTTTTGAGCCCGTATAGCCCGCCCATGCGCTGTATCAGAGGATAACAGTACTTGACGCCTTCGATAGCAGAGGGCAAAGACAAAAAGTAGAACCGGGAGGAGTTGCCAGCCCCAAAACCAGAGGTTTTTATAAATTTCTGTGCCTTGTCGACGTAAATTTCCAGGCTGAGTTTTGATATAAACCAGATCCCTTCCGGCAACCGCTGTCACGTCTTTTTTTGCTGAAGGCGGCATGTTTCCGGGAAAATCCGGATTGGGCAGGACTGTGATGGGGAGCGGTTCAGTCCAGATTCTCCGGTATTCCTTGGCTTCCGGGTCAAAGTAAGAGAGAGAAAGCGCCGGAATGGCCTGTACTTCCGGATGCAAGGGGATGACTACTTGTTCATAAAGGACTTCCTGGCGGCTGGCTTCCGGATTAGACTGGTCTATTCTCTGTGGATCATAGATTTTAAACCCGACATCTGCCGGAAAAGAGGGTGGTCTGATTGAGGAGAGATTTCCCTCTCCGGTGATGGAGATCCGCACAGTAAGCGGATCCCCTGCCTGCACAGTGAGGGGAGAGGCAGTGAGCTTAAGATTGAAGTGGCCAATGCCCCCGGAAAAGTCGTTAGGTTGCCGAGTGGTCGGTAAAGGCAATACCTCCAGAGTCAGGTGGTTTGTTCTTAAGGTGACCGGTCTTTTTTCATACCGCTCGAAAAGGTTAAAGAAGGGGTCGTTGCTGATTGGTCCTTCAATAACATTACAACTAAGTTCGACCGGACCTAGTGTAAAGGCGCCGGTTTTCACCGGAGTCACGGTCCGGAAAAAGGTGAGGACCTGGTAAGGCACACCATTTATAATCTTCTTTTGTTCCGTGGGTTTCGTTGCTTCACTGACAATTACTTCCGCTTGTGGGGGGATCGTGGGGTAGGTAAGATCTTGTACGGTAACATTACCAATATATAATCTGACTTGAATCGGCAAGCTTTCCCCCAAATACAACTGAGTTTTGGCCGCTGTCAGCTCCAAGAAGAGCGCTTTGTCTTTTTGCTTGTCCGGAACCGGATGATCGGCCGTGCGTAGCTGGTCGTTGACGGTCAGTTCCAGACTATTAGTGGTAAGTTTTTCCTTTCCACAGGATAGTGTATAGGGACCAAGTTGGTAGACGCCGCTCTTCTTTGCCTGCACGGAATAGTTATATGTAATCTGTACGGTTGATACGCCATTAACGAACTGGCGCTGGGTAAAAGGGCCGAGATACTTGATGAGCAATCCGGGTTGCTGTGGGATTTCCGGACGGGAGGCTGACAATGAACCATAAACGGTGATGCGCATCTGAGTAATCGCCCCGGTTTCCAGTTGGTTGTGATCAATGGTTAATTCTGCGGATAAGGCCAGAGTAAGGGAGGGACGCCACCAAAAAGCGCATAGAACTAAGATAAAAAGGACACTAGCTTTGCGGAGATATGACATTTTAGAACCTCCATTTACCAATCTTTCTCCGGTTGTTTACTTACGCCCTGATTCGCTTCATCATCATAAACCGGATTCTTCTGGGGCGTATAATATTCCTCCTCCATTTTCGTCAGGTCAAGAAGGTATATAGCCTCCTCTTTACTCATTCCTTCTTCACCAGCGGCGCTTTTTTCAGGCGCAGATGACTTATCTTGTTGAGCTGCAGAAGGGGAGTCATGGTCGTCCGCTCGGTCCCGGCTGTCTTCTTCATCGTTTTTTCCCTGGTTATTTTGGTTATCATCATTTTGCGTCTGACCCGGTTCTTCTCCTGTTTCCTCCGGCCTCTTCTCATCCTGGTGTTGCAGATGGAGTTTGGTTAATTCGTAATTGTATTTGGCGTCCGGATCCGAAGCATCGATCAGCAGAGCCTTTTGGTAATGGTCTAAAGCGGCTTCAAGGTATTGCCGTCTCTGCGTGTCTGCCAGTTTTTCCTCCTCTGCCAACATAAAACTGGTATTTCCCAGATGATACCGGTATTTGTAAGTTAATTCCTGTCGCCTACAGGAGGGGACAGGTGAGCCGTTTTCCGGCTTTTCCAGTTTAGCCAGGCCGTCTGTGAATACTTTCAAAGCTTGGGTAAAGCGGTGGTTCTCATAGGCGGAAAGGGCCAAGTTGTGGAGGATGTGCGGAGAATCCGGCTGTTTGACGGCCAGATCCGCATAGATCCTGCTTGCTGCCTGTACTCTGTGTTCATTGGTAAGAAGCGCGTTCGCTCTGGCCATCCGCATACTATCCCCCCAGACCTGAAAGACCAAGACCAGCAGGAAGCAGAGGATGACCAAGACGAATAGAACCATTTTTACCTGTGGATTCAGACGCAAGATCAACCCTCCTTGTCTAAACGATGAATCAGGTATGAGCTTGTTCTTTTCGGCTGACCAAGATAAATTCGGCGCCTAACATGAGCAAAGCAAAGAAGAGGGGGATTTGGTAACGGTTGATGTATTTTTTCTCCATGGAACTATGGAGATCCGCCTGTTCCAGATGGGCCAGCTCGGTTTGGTAGAGTAAATCCAAACCCAATACCGGACCGGTCCCTCTAAAATAAGCCCCTCCTCCGGCCTTCGCGATCTCCTTTAATGCTTCTTCCTGGAGGACGGTTTTGACCACATGGCCCCGGCCATCCTTTAAGTATGAGGTGTTGCCTTTTTCATCCCGTACTGGAATTAGCTCTCCCTCCTGACTGCCAAGGCCGATGGTGTAGACCGTGATCCCCTCTTCCTGCGCCTTCCGGGCTTGAGCCAGAGGATCGCCTTCATGATTTTCCCCGTCGGTAATGAGGATCAGGATCTGATGCCCGTTTCCCCCGGATTGAAAGGCTGCTCTGGCCGTGTCAATCGCTTTCCCGATCGCTGTTCCGCCCCGAGGCAGGGTATATACGTCCAAAGCATCCAAGGCGATTTGAAAAGCATTATAATCCATGGTTAAGGGTGCTTGTAAAAAACTGGTTCCGGAGAAAGCAACCAAGCCAACTTGATGGCCGGGAATTTGTTTCAGAAAATCCCTGATTGCCAATTTGGCCCGTTCCAGCCGGTTGGGACGGAGATCGGTGGCAAGCATACTTTTTGAGGTGTCCAGGGCGATAATTATCTCCAGTCCACGACTGCGTACCTCTTGCCACCTGTACCCCCATTCCGGGCCCAGCAAAGCCAGGATTAAAAAGAAGAGTCCGCAAGTTTTCAAGAACATTGCCTG
The DNA here is from genome assembly GCA_036562625.1 of Bacillota bacterium. Taxonomy (GTDB): domain Bacteria; phylum Bacillota; class UBA4882; order UBA10575; family UBA10575; genus DUOH01. The sequence continues at coordinate 6,145 of DATCJV010000002.1, forward strand.
GCGGTCTTGGCGTAATCCCCTCAGATTGGTGTATTTTCTGAACAAAACCGGGTCGGCGAAGGCGTTTAAAGCCTTTACCTTGCTTTTTTGGGTCCAAGCATAGAAGCAGACCAGAAAAAGAAGGAGTAGAAAGAGCACACTGTAAGAAGGACTTATAAATCTCATGGCAGTCTCCTTAATACGGTTCTTCTGAAGACTTCTTCCAGCAGGAGTAAAGTCAGAGCGCAGATGAGCAAAACTGGATACAAGTCCTTATACTCGTGATAGTGCCGCATTTGGATCTCAGTCTTATTCATCTGATCAATTTGGGCAAAAGTTTCTCGTAAAGACACGGTGTCTGTAGCGGGAAAATAACGGCCTCCGGTTAGCTCAGCGATTTTTTGCAGTAAGGCTTCGTCCAGATCGATTCGGACATTCCGATAAACCTTTCTCCCCCATAGATCAGTGGTTGGGTAGGGGACCGGCCCCTTGGAGCCCGCCCCAATGGTGTAGATGGTAATTCCCAAAGCTTGTGCCGCTTCGGCTGCAGTCAAAGGATGTATGCGGCCAGCGTTGTTGACTCCGTCGGTCAAAAGAATCACTACTTTACTCTCGGCCTCTGACTGACGGAGGCGGTTGATGGCAGTGGCCAGCGCCGACCCGATGGCGGTTCCGTCCTCAACCATCCCGGCTTGCACCTGGGCCAAGCGGGTGGTAGTGAAGTTCTTGTCCCACGTCAGCGGGGAGAGGATGTAAGGTTTTTCTCCGAAGATAACGATCCCCAGCCGGTCATGGCGTCGGTTCCGAATGAAATTACCAGTCACTTCTTTCACAATCTCCAGGCGGTTTCGGCGTCCGCCCCTGACCTCAAAATCCTCTGCGAGCATGCTGGTGGAGACATCAAGCACCAGGATGAGATCAATGCCTTCTTTTCTCTCCCAGGATTCTTTCAGCCCTACTTGCGGGCGGGCTAGAGCCAGAATGATCAGGATTAAGGCGAAAACCTGCAACCAAGGGAGGAGAGGCAGTAGACGAATCCGCCAAGAGGAAGGAAGCGCCTTGAAATGGTCAAGGCTGGAATAACCAATACTCACCTGCTTCTTCCCTCTTTTTTTGCTTGGGTGAAGCCAGAGGAAGAGCAGAACCGGGATTAGCGTTAAGAACCATGGACTATGAAAGATCATGCTTGTTGCTCCCTCGCTCCGCCTGGGCGCCGGTTTCGGACGCCTGGGCCGTTTCTCCTTCCCCTTTTTCTTCCTTAGTCTCCATAATGATGCTCCAGACCAGATCCCAGGCGGACTCTGCCTGGGAGATACTGGGTTGATATTTAGCAAATTTCACCAAATCAGCCAAAGCGAGCAGGTCGGCTAGGCTTTTCCGGTGTTTTTCTTCCAGACCAGCGCAATCCCGCCAGCGGTGAAGAGCGCAGAGAAACTCCTCTGTCGTCATTTCCCTGGCCTTAATCGAGAACTGGCGTTCAAAGTATTCCCGCAGGCATTCTGTTAGCTCGCTGTAATATAGTTTAAATTGGTGTTTGCCGAGAAAATTCCCTTTTTTGATCTCTTCCAACCGGCGCAAAGCAAGGAGGTGGGCTGCTTCCGTGGCCGGGGGAAGTTCGGCGGAAGCATGGGCGGCGCCTTTCTTTTTTCTTCTGTAGATCAGCCAAAGCAGGTAAAACAGGATGAAGATAAGGAAGAAGGCGATAATTCTGGACAGCAGAAGGTAGTTTCCGGGAAGGTCAACCGGCTCCTTGGCCGGTTTAACCGGCAGAGCCAGTAATTCTGCTCTGGTTTTATTCTCCGGCAAGACTGAGCTAATCTCCAGCCTGGGGCCAGGAATGGTTAACACTTGTCTCACCGGGCCTTGACCGGTCCCGGTCTTCGTATATTCGATCCTGGTGGCGGGAAAGGAAAAGATACCCACCTCCCAGCCAACGAGGGTAAAATCAACATACTTTTTTTCACCGCCGCGCAGACGTTGTTTGCCTGGTTTTTCTTTGCTTAAAATCTCCAAGGCGTTCCCTTCCGGTAAAGAAAGGCTGGGCAGGTGAGGAGTAATTTCTGCTCTGCTCTCCACTTCCAGTCGGATTCGGATCTTGTCTCCTATATAATAGGGGGGAGAGTTTAACATAATAAATCCGGCTTTAATTTCTTCGTTCTCCGCCAAGGACAACGAAGGTGGAAATATTAGTCTTCGCGTAGACGGACACGCGATCATAAGCAAAGATAAAGCAAGTATAATGAGGATGGTCACGGTAATCCGGGAAGACAGGACTACGGACGCCAAAGGTTGCGCGGATTTTTTGCGTGTCATCTCTCCACCTCCGGTCTATCCGATTCTGCGTTCTCTTTTCAGAAAGAGTTTTTGCAATGGTTCCAGATACGAGTAACCCGTGGAGACAGTGATATAGTCGATTTTATTCTTTCTGAACAGCCTCTCCAGGTTCTTGCGGCGGACAAAGACCCGGGCCTGAATCTCCGCTCTGACCTTTTCTTCCGACGTATCAATCATTGTCCTGTATCCGGTCTCCAGATCCTGTAAACGGAGTAAGCCAATCTCCGGCAGACTCTCTTCCCTGGGGTCTTCGATCCGGACGGCAATCACATCATGGCGCCTCTTTAATCCTTGCAATGCTTTTTCAAAATGGGTGTCAAAGAAATCCGAGAGGATAAAGACGATACTGCGACGTTTCAAGATGGTATTCAGGTAGCCTAAAGCCGCGGCCAGATCGGTTTTCTTTCCAGACGGGCAATAGCCGAGGATCTCTCGGATTACCCGCAAAACATGCCTTCTTCCCTTTTGGGGAGGAAGATACTTCTCACAGCAGTCACTAAAAAGCAGTAATCCCACTTGATCATTGTTTTTAATGGCCAAGAAAGAAAGGAGAGCGGAGATCTCTGCCGCTAAATCTGATTTTAGCGCATTAACACTCCCGAAGTATTGAGAGGCGCTCAGATCAACCAGAAGCATTACTGTGAGTTCGCGTTCTTCAACATACCGCTTTATATAAGGCCTTCCGGTCCGGGCGGTCACATTCCAGTCGATGGCGCGGATGTCATCTCCCGGTTGATAAAGGCGAACTTCCTCGAATTCAATACCGACACCCCTGAATACACTGGCGTATTGTCCGCAGAGTACGCTATTGATTAGACGGTCGGTTTTGAATTGGATCTTTTTTACTTTTGCCCAAATTTCTTTGGCCGTTGGCATTTTCAAACCTCACTCCATCTTTACCGGTCAGGTTTTTCCCCGCGCAAACAAATCAGGGGACCTCCACTCCGTTTAAGATCCGGTCGATCACGTCCTCCACAGTGAGCTCTTCCGCTTCCGCCTCATAGGTGATGATGATCCGGTGACGCAATATATCATGAGCAATGACTTTGATATCATTCGGAACGACGTATCCCCGTCCCTGAATAAAGGCATAGGCCTTGGCGGCCAGCGCAAAACTGATGGTAGCTCGGGGAGAGGCGCCGTATTCAATGTACGGAGAGAGATTCAAGGCGTAATCCTCCGGCTTTCTAGTGGCCATGACAATATTTACTATGTACTCCTTAATTTTGGGATCCATATAGATCTGATCCACTACACCTCTGGCTTTCAGAATATCCTGTGGCGAGATGACCGGTGTTACTTCCACCGTTTTTTCTGTGCGCGCCATCTTCTCCATAATCTTGATTTCCGCTTCTTTACTGGGATAACCAAGTTTCAATTTTAGCATAAATCTGTCTAGTTGCGCTTCGGGTAAGGGGTAAGTGCCTTGTTGTTCCAGGGGGTTTTGTGTAGCCAAAACCATAAAGGGTTCGCCCAGGGGAAAGGTATTTTCTCCGATGGTTACCTGCTTTTCCTCCATCGCTTCCAACAGAGCGCTTTGTACCTTGGCGGGCGCCCTGTTTATTTCATCCGCTAAAATGATCTGGGCGAAGATTGGTCCTTTTTTGGTAATGAACTCTCCAGTTTGGGGGTTATAGATCAGGGTGCCAAGCAGATCGGCTGGCAACAGATCCGGTGTGAACTGGATCCGTTGAAAATCTGCTTTGATGGTGGAGGCCAGGGTTTTGACGGCAAGGGTTTTCGCCAGACCGGGCACGCCCTCCAAGAGAATATGTCCATTGGCTAGAAGCCCGATGAGGAGACCGTTAATCAACTTTTCCTGGCCGACCAGGACTTTTTCCATTTCTTCTTTTATTTGCGGAATGAAACGGCTCTGTGCGTTAATGGTTTCAGTAATTGCGGATAAACTGTCCAGCATGGGCATACCTCCATACTTTACGGAATTGGTCCGTCATTGTTTATAGATTCGGACAGAAGAGAGTGGATAAAGCAGAAGGCGGTTGTGCACAGTCTGTAATGTATAGTGACAGTCTATAGCAGCGCCTCCTCCATTGATCTTAATAACGTTCTAATTTTACCGCAAGTTCCAAAAAAAGACCAATTCACTCCTGAATACCTTGCCGAGCAAGTTAAAAAAGTCACTTTCCCAGGTAGGAAAAGGATCTTTTTCCACAGGTTTATCAATTCTTAGACCGTTTGTCAGAGCAATATGTTAAAATAAAGGCATAAACAGAAAAAAAAGTAAACTGGAGAGGTGATCAAAGTGGCTCACACTGTATTAATCACAGGCGCTGGCAATGGTCTGGGTTTGGCTTTAACCAAGAGACTCCTGGAACTAGGCTGGCAGGTTTTTGCCGGCTATCACCGAAGTGCCGAACGGCTTCAAGCCTTAACTCCGGTGGCGCCCGGCGCCACTGGCTCGGACCTTATAATCTTTCCTTTGGATGTTACGAAGACCGAGTCGATTCGAAAAGCATTTGAGACTGTGTCTTCCGCCACACCTGCTTTGGATATTCTCTTGAATAATGCCGGTGTACATCTGGAGGATAAACATACCCCCTTTGAAGAATTGGATTTTACCGACGGACACCTGGAAAAGAGTATGGCGGTGAACGCCTTCGGTCCGCTCCGGGTGGTTCAACAATTCTTGCCCTTATTGGAGGCAGGTGAAGGGAAGCAGATCATCAATATTTCTTCAGAAGCCGGCAGCATTGGCAGTTGCTGGCGGAAACAGGAATTCGGTTATTGTATGTCCAAGGCGGCTTTGAACATGCAAACCAAGATCCTGCACAATTGCTTACAACCGCGTGGTTTCCGCCTTTTAGCCGTTCACCCCGGTTGGATGCGCACAGAGATGGGCGGCGCTGATGCGGATATAGAGGCGGAAGAGGCGGCAGAGGGGATTGTCAAATTAATCATTACGCGTGACAAGGGCGCCCGGCAGGATCAAGACTTAGATAACGGGCCCGGTGATGGATTGTACTATGATTATCAAGGAAAACCTTTACAGTGGTGAGGACGAGATGAAGCAAAAAAAGATACTGCTCCTCTTGGGCGGCCGTTGGCATGATTTTTCCGGTTTTGCCCGGGCGATGGATAATCTGCTCAATACCGGAGAATTTGTCATTGAACCCACTTATGACCCAGCAAAACTTTTGCGCCTGTCTGAAGATGGTTATGATCTCGTTATCAACTATACCTGCTTTGCACAACCGGATCCCCGCGCTCCGTTGATTGGCAGCGACCGGTTGGATGAGGAGGAGGTAACTGCTTGCGGTAAATGGGTACGGGAGGGAGGTAACCTTTTGTCCGTTCATGCCTCCACAGTCTTAGGTGAATCTTATCCCGGTCTGAAGAAATTGCTGGGAGGTGCTTTTCTCTGCCATCCCGAGCCTTTTTCCTTCATGGTCTATCCTTTGGCAGAGCAACACCCGATTACCGATGGAATAGAAGCCTTTGCTGTGTATGATGAATTTTTCCAACAAGAGTATGATCCCGCTGTTCACCTGCATATGGTGGCCATGGACCGAGGAAAGGTTTATCCTATGGTGTGGAGCAAACCGGAGGGCCGGGGTAAAGTGGCGCATATTGCTATGGGCCATGATGCAAATGTTTGGCGGAACCCTTCCTATCAGCGCCTGATCTTCCAAACAATCGCCTGGCTATTGGCTGTTTAAATTAGTAAAAACTTGCGTAAACTATAATCGTTTCAGTTTAACCTCTGAGCTACGGCCTTTTTATCCGGCTGACTGGGAGACCGTTGGTGTACGGCTTCTTCTTGATAATCATCAGCAAAGGGCGGGGAGATAAAGCAAATGAAGACCGTCAGACTGAATTTCGCCGTCATCTTGGGTCTGTGGTTCTTAATCAGTCTGCTTTTAACCGGGTGTACTACATACAGCGGACTTTGGGATCGTTTTTGGGAACGGTTCGGTTTCAACCAGCCACGGTCGGAAGAAAGAAGGGACAGGCCTGAATGGTCTAGGCGTCCCGGGAATACGGAAAGTGAAGAAAATCCGGGTGACCATGGAGAACTGGTAGAAGAGGCGCAAAGAACCTTGAATGAGTTGGAGGAAGAGGTCTTTACCAGGATTAATGATTACCGGATCTCCAAAGGTCTAAATACGTTGGCCAGTGATGAACGCCTGGTGGAGCAGGCTAGAATACACAGCAGGAATATGGGCCGGGGTGCGGTAGCCTTTGGCCATCAAGGCTTCCAGGAAAGAATCAAGGCGACGGCCATTCCGTATAAATCCGCTGCCGAGAATGTGGCCTACACTAAGCAGTCCGATCCGGCTTCCGCTGTAGTGGAAGGTTGGATCGCCAGTGAAGGACACCGGCGGAATATTGAAGGCCGCTTTGACTTGACCGGTATCGGAGTGATCCGGAATGAAGAGGGGTTCTACTACTTTACGCAGTTGTTTCTCTTGTCCGGTGGGGGAGATGGGTAAGAGAAAAACGTAACGTATTTATTGAATTTTGACAATAAACCCTCCTGCATTTCGCAGAAGGGTTTACTGTTGTCAATGATAAAACATGGCGGTAACAATAAACATAGTTGTCAGGTGGTCACTACTTTTATTTCTCTTTGTCCTCCGGGAGCAAGTGTTTAGAAGAAATTCCGCCGGTATTCCGCGTAGAGCTTCTTTAGAATCTGCATTTTTTCGGCGATCACCAGTTGCAAGCGGGAAACCTCCGGGTAATTTTTATCGTTGATCGCCTGCCGTAACTGGGTAAATAAGGACAGCGACTCCGGGCGATCTTTCATCAACTCCCGCTTCAGGTCTTGGATTTTATCGGCACGCGCTTTGTCCAGGGCGGTTACTTCACCGTCATCCAGTAAACGCAGGGAACGGATGACTTCCATGTTTTCCGGGAGGATACGGTCTTTGAGTTCCATCACCCATTGATTCAACATGGCCAGAGAATAGGATTGTATAATTTTGGAATCGAAGATATCTCCCTGCATCAGAACCCAGGTCTTTTCGGGGTATTTTTGCAGATTATCAATGGCCTCCCATACCGTAGACGGCGGGATGCCGAAGAGTTTGTTCCTTTCCTCTTGGCTGTAGGCGTGAAAAACATCCTCTTCACTCCGGTACATCCGGTCGGTCTCCAAGTATTTTCCGGTTTCACCCGCGGCTTTGGAAAACTCTCGCTCCAGTTCAGCGCTGGTACGTTTCTCTCTTACAACGTGATTGATCCCATCCATCATTCCTTGATATAGGGCTGCTAAGGCCAGGTAGGTGTTGGTATGAGGGTTTGGCGCCCGGACTTCAAACCGAGTGGCCAGTGGATTATCGGTTTCCCGGATTAAACCTACCAAGACTGTACGGTTGCGGGAAGGGGTATTCACATCGTGTCCGACAGAAGCCACAATACAGACCGGAGCTTCAAAGCCGGGCTTCAACCGGTTGAAAGCGTCATTGGAGGCGGTGATAAAAGTGCCAATCACCTCATAATTCTTTAAAACGCCCATCAGTGCGCCCCAACCCACTGGACTCAGGTAATCTTTACCGGGGTTCGCCGGAGTAAAAAGGTTCCGCACAGTACCGTCTTTTAAGCGTACAGCCAGTCCCACATGAGTATGTTCTCCGTTTCCGGCGACTTCCTCCATGGGTTTGGCCATAAAAGTCACTTCCAGGCCATGCCGGCGGAAGGTTTCTTTGATGATAATCCTGGCTACCAGTTCATTATCTGCTGCTTGTAAGGCTTCGGCGTATTTCCAATCAATCTCCAATTGTTCCATCACATGAGTCAAGCCACCGTCCTGGGTAATTTGGGCCTTGATCCCGCCGACTTCTTTATGTCCCATCTCCGGCTCCAAACCATACTTTTCCAGGAGAAGCAAGGAATGTTCAAGGGCTGTCCTGACTACGCCCTTCGTTCGTTTCCAGTATTGTTCCTGTAGCACCTGGGAGACAGTGAGCTGTTCTACTTCTGCCTTTTCATTGGGAGTTTTCACCCAGAATTCAAGTTCTGTAGCTGAGGTCAAGATGACATCCAGAATTTCATCGGCTTTGAAACCGTACGCTTCGGCAAACTCCGGGTTGGCTCTAAGTAATTCCGGGACTTCTTTCTTTACCCTTTCCATCGCCCGGAGCAGGATGGAGCGGGAATCGATTCGTTTTCCCGAATGAATCAAAAACGAAGGAATGCGCAGGGTGCCAATGGGCTTACCGGAGGAATCCAGGTGTTCAAAGTTATAATCGATGAACCAGTTTACGGAATGATCAGCCTCAAAGTCTACTTTTCCATTGTTCAAGGTGGCGATTCCGGGCAGGATCACGCTTGAACCGTCTGTTTGCACGCCACCGGCGAGAAATTTATCCGGATCTTTCAGAAAATTGGAGATTGGGATCTTTTCATCCGTATCATTACCGCCCAAGTCCACTCCGACCATGGAGACGAATTTTATCTCCGGACGGGCGGTGAGTAACTTCTTGAGTTCTTTGGCATTTCGACATTCCGGAGGGATTATATAGATCAGTTCATCAGTCATGGTTCTTCACTCAACTTCCTTTACGATATAGAAAAATACTTCATTGGATTATTTCCGGGAATTACTTTATCTTCAACGAAGTCAATAATTGTATTATATCAAGAAGAGTTAAGCGAGTAAAATGGATCAGTTATTTTTGCAAAGATTTAAAGAAATGGGCAACCGTTGTTCTTTATTCGGCAAAGTCCGGTTTTGCTGAGTAATTTTTCCGGACAAAAGGCACAAAGCGGACAAACCCGTGATTTTCCTTATATAATATGCCGTTACGGCGGACAATCCGCCACAGGATCTGGATGGCGTTAGCGGGACCTACAGGTAGAACCAGACGGCCGCCTTCAGCCAACTGTTCTGGCAGGGGGGAAGGGATCTCCTCATGGGCGGCTGTGACTATAATGGCTTCAAAGGGCGCTGCTTCTTCCCAGCCATGGTAACCGTCACCGATCCTGAATTCTATGTTGGTGTAACCCAAAGATTTAAGGGTTTGGCGGGCTTTATGAGCCAAAGGCGGTATAACCTCGATGGTATATACCTTTCTGGCAATTTCGGCCAGAATAGCGGTTTGATAACCGGAACCCGTTCCCACTTCTAAAACACGATCCGTATCTTTTAAATCAAGCAGTTGGGTCATGAGGGCGACAATATAAGGTTGGGAGATGGTTTGTCCATAGCCGATGGGTAAAGGTTGATCTTCATAAGCATAGGGCAGATCCTCCGGTAAGACAAAACGATGGCGGGGAACTGTGGCCATGGCTGTCAATACTCGCGGATCCTTTATTCCTTTCTCCTCCATATCCATCTTTTATGCCCGAAATCATTGCTTTATCTATAATCCGTGCGTGCAGAAATTTTCTCACAGTAAACCACTGGTTTACTTAACGGATTTCCTGTTTTCTCCAATTCCGGGCAGTTTCACCTCCCCGTTTACCACTATTATCCGGCAGTAGAATTCTATACGCTCTTAAAAAAACCTCTTCTCAAGCTTACCGGTGTCATCATTAATAATCTACCCTGACCAACCAAAACTTTATCCCGCGGTCACTCCATCCCAGATCCCAAGGAACGTGATACCTGTCGGCATTATGGCTATTGACAAAGGTATATCCTTTACTGTCAGCTCCGGTTACCACAGAAATATGGGTGACCCTTCCTTTTTTCTCGTAGGCGATAAAATCGCCGGGCAATAACTGATAAGAAGCCTCCAAGACCTGGTCGTAGGGGCCATAGGCGATCAGGGAGGCTCTTTTACTACCCAGCATGAAGTCTTTGAAGGCTTGCGCGTTGACCCAGGCTTGACTTCCTCCGTTCCGTTGATAATTCCAGGCGCCGGTCTTTCGAAACTTTCCTCCCTCATGTAAAATTTGCGAGGCAAAGTTGGCGCAGTCACCACCCAACGGATTATAGTTTCTGTATTTTTTATTATATGCATATTCATATTCCTCATCCGCCGCTGCTCCGCAATACCGGTCCGCATATGCCACAGCATCGAATCTTCTCTGCTCAAGTTGGGAAAAGTCACGTGGGTTCCCGGCTTTAATGCGCTCCTTGTTTTCTTTGGTCTTAATATTGTCCAGCTGTAGAGAATCGGCGAAGGGATCCGTATACCATTCCCTGCCAATCAACCACTTTTGGTCGAGTATTTTTAAATCAAGCAGGTGATAGGTACCGATCCTGAATATATTTACTTTACTGGCCAAAGTTTGTGGAAGAGTATCTTCATAAATATATTTGTACTCCGTTGAAGCCACAATGTTTGAGGTGATGGTGTCTTTCTTCTTCTTAACCCACCTGACGCGCAGCTTGGTTTTTATATCAATAAAACGAACCCCCTGTTTATCCGCCCAGTTGTGTAGGTATTTCATTCTGCGGGCCTGATGCTCGAAAGCCCAACGTCCTACCGTTTGTCCGGTGTCATAGAGAGTTTCAATCTTCTTTATATCATTCGCCAAGAGCATTCGATTACGGTAATTGAATAATTCTTGGAGGATTACAGACATTTCTTCTTTATCAATCAAGTCTTTGTTGGAAGGAAGGGAATGTTGCGAATTCAGCCTGAGTAAAAACACGGCACAGAAGATGATCAGGCTGAAAAACAAGCCATGGATGGCAAATGTTTTCAGTTTAATAACCAGAAACATCCTTTCTCCTCCCGGGTTTGTTTTTTCTCTGCTTTATGCGTATACTTTTTAAATTTATATGTGTTTTACTTTAGAGTAAGAAGTTTCTTCCGTACTTCATCTTTGAATTTGGCCATTGGAAAGTGGTGCTGCTCCGGCCAGTATGGAGAAATCGCTGCTCGGGGCAGCGCATAGACTATTTAAGCAAAAAATGGTATTATAAAGTTACCCTTAGCCAACAGGATCTTGGTCATAATACCGTGCCTATCCCGGGAGGGAGCAATTTGTGGTTTACAAGGTGGCCCGTACAGAAGCGCGCGGTGGACCCGGCATTCCCCAAGACCAGCGTGGAAGTATTGGCTTTATCATACGGATCTAAGGAAGAGACTCGCGCCGCAGCGCGTGACCGGAATCAGGTGAATCGTGATGAGATACATAATTGGAATTGATGTTGGCGGCACGAACACCAATGCCTGCTTATTGCAGATCGATCAAGCGCACCAAGGCCAAGTGGTGAAAATGGCCAAGACCCCTACTGTCCACGAAAATCTTCTCTTCAGCACCAAACAGGTGTTGGCTGAGATTAGTAAGGACTTACCTGTCCAGGACTGGACCGCTTTGGAAATCCACTTAAGCACCACCTTGATTACTAATGCCATTGTGGAAGGTAAAGGTGATCCGGTGGCAACCATTGTCAGTCCCGGCCCCGGCCTTTGCCTGGCAGACGCGGGGCTTTCCATCCCCCATTCTTCAGTGGGCGGGGCCATTGACCACCGGGGGAGGGAGACGGCTCCTCTTGACATGGATGAAGTCCGGAATGCCCTGCGCGTAGCAGACCTCCAGGGTGCAAAGGCAGTGGCGGTCGTGGGGAAATTCTCACCCAGAAATCCAAAGCACGAATTGGCCATAGAAGACCTGATTAAACAGGAGTTTCCAGAGTTCTACCCACCAACCCTTGGGCACCGGCTCTCCGGCAGACTGAATTTTCCCCGGCGGGTGAACACCAGTTACCTTAATGCGATGGTAGCCAGATTGCAGCGGGAATTCATCATTAAGATCAGCGAGACTTTGCAGGAAAAAGGGTTGGGTCTATCCCCGGACCCCCGGGAAGCACTGGAGCGGCCAAGACGAAAAGTGTTTTTGCTAAAGGCGGACGGCGGAACCATCAGTCTGGAAAAGAGTGTGACCCGTCCAATCGAGACCATCCTGTCCGGACCGGCCGCCAGTGTGATGGGGGCGTTAGCCTTGACTGAAGCGCAAAAAGCCTGTACGGTGGTGCTGGATATCGGGGGGACAACTACTGATCTTTCCATTCTGGTTCATGGTAAACCTTTGGCGGAAAAAGACGGGGCTGAGGTTGGCGGCTATAAAACTGTTGTTCCGGCCTTCTTCTCCCGTTCCATCGGTTTGGGAGGAGACAGCGTTGTCCGGTACCAAGCTGGCCGGATTAGAATCGGACCGGAACGGGCGGGAAAAGCCGCCGCCTTGGGCGGAGACAACCTGACTCCGACTGACGCGATCATCCTCACGGATGGCGGCTCTTTTGGTGATCGCCGCCGGGCGTTGGCAGTGATGAAGGAGTTTTGTCAAAAAATAGGCGGTTCCCCGTGGGAAAGGGCGGAGGAGATTAATCAAGCCTTTTGTCAACAGGTTGTCCAAACGATAAATGAGGTTTTTGCCTATCTAAATTCGCGACCTGTATACACAGTTTCTGAAGTTTTGGCGCCCCGGGAGCTGAAGCCGGAGAAACTAATCGGCCTGGGCGGCCCGGCTGCTTACTATCTACCGAAGATCGCCCGGTTGCTGGCTGTACCATATGAGGTCTTGCCCTACTATGAAGGAGCGAATGCCATTGGCGCTGCCGCCAGTAGGCCGACGGCCGCCATTTCTTTGCGTGTGGATACCGCATTGGGAAGAGCGATGATTCCGGAGTTGGATCTTGTTTCAAGCTTGTCCCACCCGGAGCTGTTCGACCGCAAGAAAGCCGAAGAACTAGCCCTGGAGAGTGTGAAAGAATACGCCGGACAAATCGGGGCGCTTCATCCCGGAGCCCGCTTTGTCGTGGATGAAGAAGAAGTCTTCAATATGGTCAGGGGCTTTCGTACCGTTGGTAAACTCTTTTCCTTACGCGCCCAAGTAAAACCGGAGGTGATCAAGGTATCGCCTTGACAGAGCGTTAATTCGGAAGGAAGGATCACGGAAAAGAGGAGATTGGCTTGGAACAGAAAGAAGCATACGCCGTCCATGACTTAGGTCTTGTCTTTTTTCCCGCTTTTGACTGGGCGATCTCTCCGGATCACCCCGAGAGGGAGGAACGCCTGCTTTATACTCGTGATCAACTGATGGAGGAAGGCCTTTTAGAACTGCCGGGCATTATTGAATACCGACCGGAGATTGCCACGGAGAATGATCTGAAGCGTACCCATATTTGTATACCATCGGTTTCCGCTGTGGCCTCCAAATCCCATTTAATTGCGGCCGGGGGAAGCATTATCGCAGCCAAAGCAGTGCTGGAGGGCAGGGTGAAGAAAGCCTTTGCTCTGTTACGCCCCCCTGGACACCATGCCATGCGCCTTGTTCACGGCTCACGGGGTTTTTGTACAATCAATAATGAAGCGATTCTCATTGAATATTTACGCAAAAATTATGGCTCTCATTTGAAAATCGCGGTGGTCGATACAGACGCTCACCACGCCGATGGTACGCAGGATATTTATTATAATGACCCGGACGTCCTGCACATCTCAGTACATCAGGACGGCCGGACACTCTATCCCGGTACCGGCGGCCTGAATGAACTGGGAGGGCCCGGGGCGTACGGGATGACCATAAATATTCCTTTGCCGCCGGGAAGCGGTGATCGGGAATTACTTTTTGTCCTGAAGAACCTGATCCTGCCGATCCTCCAAGAATATCAACCGGATATAGTAATCAACGGCGCCGGCCAGGATAACCATTATTCGGATCCGTTAACCCATATGCAGGTCACGGCCAAGGGTTACGCCGAATTGACCAGGTTGTTGCAACCGGATATCGTTGTTTTAGAAGGCGGATACGCCATTGAAGGCGCGCTCCCCTATGTTAATTTAGGAATTATTCTGGCCTTATTGGGTATGGACTACTCCCGGGTGCAGGAGCCTAATAAAGAAAGGGACCTGGTCATAACAGCACCGGAGGTGCTGGAAACAGTCAAAAAAGAAGTAGACTTCCTTCAAGAGGTGTGGAGTAAACGAAGAGATATTAACCTGGACAAAGTCTTCGGCGCCGAACCCTATTGGCGTAGAAAACGTTTTATCTACTATGATACGGATGATATTTACGAACAACAAGTGGATCAGATCAAAAGATGCGAACTGTGTAGCGGGTATCGGGTTATTCACTCTTGGGCGCAAAAAAGAAGCGCCAGGGAGAGTAGAGTGGCTGTGGTCCATCTTCCCTGGCACGTTTGTCCGGAATGCCGGAATAAAGCAGAGGAAGCATATGATCGGTTAAATCCCGGCGCCCAACTGGATCGGGTTTACCTGCAGGATGTGGAGAACGATCTTTTTCTAGAAAAATGATCAAGAGTCGGGTTGTTCTTTCAAGCAAACCTGTGGAACCCGGCTTGGCGCGCCATTCGTACCGCTTCTGCCTATTCTTCTCTGCGAAGCGGCGATCCAGTGGCGGGTGTTGGTGCGCTTTATAGGCCGGGTGATATTGCTCCATGAGATTAAGATAGGTCTCGTTTGATGTCTCTGTGGTGGGAAAATGAAGAAGTTCCGCTGTACCGCTAACTCCTCCGACAGAACCGGGTGACGAATGAGCAGCCCCCGGACGCCCAGTCCGGGTTCGTTGACCAGTAAATTCCCACCTGCCGGTGCATCTCTCGCAATGACTTTGACAGCAGCCGGATAATCGAGGGCGCCGACAGAAGACACACTGAAGATTACAACCTATAAAAAAATCGTACCGGAGCCTCCTGTACCCCCAGCACATCTTCTTCACAGTAATGCGGGTCATAACCGGAGATTTGTATGGTATCACCGGCCTGACCGACCCCTTTTTCTCCTCTCAACCTGTTGACTCCGGAGTGTGTACGCATAAAACGTAACACCCCAACTCTTTTCAGGCCTTCTCCTTTCTGGCCGACAGTTCACCGGTATGAGCCAAAGCACAGTCAGTAAGATGTTCTTCCATAAACAATACTCCACCATGATCCGGAGATTTGTTGAGCCCTTTCCATTCATGCCGCCCAGTGGTGAAAGATGAAAAGTGAAATAAATAAGGATTCTAGATAGATTGCCCAAACTGACCGGGCTTTTATCTCCTTCATATTTGGAGTATACCAGAAAAAAGTCTGTTGTGAAGGATATGTTCCACCTAGTCAGTAAATCATTGCTGAAAATTTACGCAAAGTATTGACGTTTATTAGTATAATTAGTATAGTTAATCTATACTATTTCTTCTAGATTGACTTTTTTTACTCTTGGTAAGGAGCGAATGTGATGTTGCCCATAAGCTTGAATCCGTTTTCAACTGACTCGTTAACCGCACAGATTGTTGCCGGGATTGAAGAACTGATGATTAAAGGGGTGTTGGTTGAAGGAAGCAGGTTGCCTTCCTGTGAGGAACTGGCTAAGAAGCTCGGTGCTCACCGGCTTACCGTGTTAGCGGCATATCAGGAATTAAGACGGCGCGGGCGAGTGGTCTCTACCCCGGGACGGGGGACTATCGTTATTCAAGATCCAAAAAGTCTGAGAAGGGAGATCT